>JAUMYR010000012.1:8196-19352 GCA_030528545.1 Propionibacteriaceae bacterium | reverse complement strand
GGGTTCGTCGAGGATGGCGACGAGGACGCCCCCTACGATCCCTGGGAAGACGCCGCGAACTCCCCGGACGTCCCGGAGCTAGGCTTTTTCGATATCAACGCGCTCCGCGCGAAAGGAACCAGCCGCCCGATCCGCTAAAGGTTTGGTCACAATCTCATAACTTACCTCGCCTCAGGGCGGCCTCGTGAGATATGAAAGTGCAAGTCCTGCTGTCAACGGACCACGATCCCGCTGTGTCGCGGGTTACTCCAAGGAGGATGTATGCGCGTTCGTTCTCGCTTTATCGGCCTCGCCGCCCTCGCTACCGCTGCACTGCTCGCAGCGGGCTGTACTGGCGGTTCTGCCGGAACAGAGCCAGCCAAGAAGGGAGGCGGCACGGTCACGGTTCGCAGTTGCACCCCAGAGCACGAGCTGATCGGGTCGAACACCACTGAGGTCTGCGGTGGCAACATCGTCGATGCCTTCACCGCGAAACTCATCCGGTATAACCCCGACACCGCCAAGCCGGAGATGGACATCGCCGAGTCCATCGAGAGTTCTGACAACGTCACCTTCACGGTCAAGCTGAAGAAGGGGTACAAGTTCCACGACGGGACCGAGGTCAAGGCGAAGAACTTCGTCGATGCCTGGAACTTCGCGGCCTATGGCCCCAGCGGACAGTCCAACTCCTATTTCTTTGAGCCGTTCGCCGGGTACGCCGACCTTCAGTGCGCCGACGCCGAATGCTCGCAGAAACCCGCCACCGACAAGATGAGCGGCTTGAGCGTCGTGGACGATCACACCTTCACCATCAAGATGGTGGAACCGGTGTCGAACCTGCCGATCCGCCTCGGCTATTCGGCCTTCGTCCCCCAGCCCGATTCTTTCTTCGCCGCGGAAGACAAGAAGAAGTGGGCGAAGTCCCCGATCGGAGCTGGCCCGTTCAAGGTGACCTCGGTCTCCGACACCGGCACCGAGCTGGAGAAGTTCGCCGACTATTCCGGGGCCAACAAGCCGAATGTCGACAAGGTGGTGTTCAAGGTTTACAACGATGGCAACACCGCCTACACCGATGTGGTCGCCAACAACCTTGACCTGACCGATCTGATCCCGGCCGACCAGCTGGTGGGCGATGCCTACAAGGCACAGCTGCCCGACCGGCACGGAGTCCGCGACACCGGCATCATCCACGTGAACACCTTCTCGCCGAAGGACGAACAGCTCAAGGACGTCCGGATGCGCCAGGCCATCTCCATGGCCGTCGACAAGGCCCTCATCACCAAGCAGGTGTACAACGACACCCGCGCCCCGGCTACCGGATGGGTCTCCCCCGTCGCCGACGGGTACAAGGAGGGCGCCTGCGGCGACAACTGCTCCTTCAACCCGGCCAAGGCCAAGGAACTCTACGACGCCGCTGGCGGCTACCAGGGAACCTTCCAGCTGTCGGTCAACGGTGACGGTGGGCACAAGCTGTGGGCCGACGCCTTCTGCAGCCAGCTCAAGAACAACCTGAACATGGACTGCCAGGTCAACGTCACCCCAGACTTCAAGACCCTGCGCACCCAGATCAAGGCCCGCGAGCTCAAGGGCATGTACCGGGGCGGCTGGCAGATGGACTACCCCAACATTGAGAACTTCCTGACCCCGATCTACAGCAAGGGTGGTTCCAGCAACGACTCCGACTACGACAATCCCGCCTTCGACGCCAAGCTGGTCGAGGCCGCCAAGGCAACCGATGCGGCCCAGGCCAACGCCTTCTATCAAGAGGCGGAGGCGATGCTCGCCAAGGACATGCCGACCATGCCGCTGTGGACCGCCAAGACCCCATTCGGCTATTCGGACAAGGTGACCAATGTCAAGATGACCCCGTTTAGCACTTTCGATCTGGTGAGCATCTCGGTGAAGTAACTCATCGGCCTCACGGTAACGGTCCTCGGCCCGTCGGCACGATCCGGCGGGCCGAGCCGTTACACTGCCAGAAGTCTTGAAAGGTGTGGCATGACCAAGTACATCGTCCGGCGCCTGCTGCAGATGATCCCGGTGCTGCTCGGAACCACTTTCCTCATCTTCATGATGGTGTTCGCATTGCCCGGGGAACCCTGGGAGGGGCGCTGCGGTGAACGCCCCTGCTCGGATACCTACATCGCGGCTTTCAAAAAGGAATACAACCTCGACAGGCCCGTGCTGGTCCAGTATCTGCTGTATCTGCAGAAACTACTCAGCGGAGACCTCGGCACGAATTACTACGGCAATTCGGTGGCCCACGAACTGGCGATCCGTTACCCCGAGACGGTGAAGCTGGCGCTGATCGCGCTCGTCTTCATCATCGTCATCGGCATCGGCGCTGGTGTTCTCGCCGGTATCCGCCGCGGCAAGTTCGTGGACTCACTGGTGACGGTCTCCACACTGGTCCTCATCTCCATCCCCGTGTTCGTCATCGGCAGCCTCGCGCAGATGCTGTTTGGTATCAAACTCGGCTGGTTCTCCGTGACGGCCCGCCAGGGAGACTGGACCTCCCTGATCCTCCCGGGGCTGGTGCTCGGATCGCTCTCGGTCGCCTATGTCGCCCGTCTCACCCGCACCAGCCTGATCGAGAACCTCAGGGCAGACTATGTCCGCACCGCCAAGGCGAAGGGCTTGTCCCAGGGCCGCGCGATCGGCATCCACACCCTGCGCAATTCCCTGATCCCGGTCGTGACCTATATCGGTGCGACCCTCGGCGCGCTGATGGGCGGGGCGATCGTGACCGAGCGCATCTTCAACGTCAACGGGGTCGGTTTCTTCATCTACCGCTCCATCAACCAGCGAGATGGTGTGTCCGTCGTGGGCGCCGTGGTGGTGCTCGTGTTGATCTATCTCATCGTCAACCTCATCGTCGACATCCTCTACGGCATCCTCGACCCAAGGATCAGCAATGACTGAGAATCGTCCCAGCGAAGACTCACCAGCGGCGGGCCATGCCATGGCCGAACCGGTTCCGGCCGTCCCGGTCCCCGAGGAGAAGACGACCAGCCTGTGGGGCGACGCCTGGCAGACCATACGTTCCCGCCCCATGTTCTGGCTTTCGGCGGTATTCATTGTCTTTTTCATCGCTTTGGCGATCGCGCCGCAATTGTTCACCAACCAGGATCCTTTCGCCCCCGGTTTCTGCAAGCTCGAACTCGCCCGCGAGTCACCCAACCCGAGCGCCCTGTTCGGACGCGACCTGATCGGCTGCGACGTTTACACCCTGACGGTCTACGGTGCCCGCTCCTCGATCCTGGTGGGGACTCTCGCCACGCTCGCGACCCTGCTGCTCGGCGTCCCTCTCGGCATCGTGGCTGGCTATCTGGGAGGCTGGGTCGATACGGTGCTGTCCCGGCTCGCGGACATGTTCTTCGCGATCCCGCTGCTGCTTGGCGGCATCATCATCATGTACTCATTCAAGCTGGAACCCGGCACCCCCTACCTGTTCGTGGTGGCGAAGGTGGTGCTGGCGATCGGCGTCCTCGGCTGGCCGAATCTGTTCCGCCTGATGAGGTCCTCGGTGCTCCAGGTCAAACCCAACGAATACGTCCAGGCGGCCCGGGCACTCGGGGCCTCACCGCTGCGCATCATCGTGCAACACGTGCTGCCGAACGCGATCGCGCCGGTCATCGTCGTGGCGACCATCGACCTCGGGGCCTATATCGCGGTCGAGGCGACGCTGTCCTTCCTCGGTATCGGGCTCCAGCCCCCGGCGATCTCGTGGGGGCTGGCCATCTCCAGCGCTTCCGGGCTGGGCTATATCGCCGCCGCCCCGCACATGCTGTTGTTCCCTTCCCTGTTCCTCTCGCTCACGGTGCTCGCCTTCATCATGCTCGGTGGCGTAGTCCGCGACGCCCTGGACCCGAAACTGCGGTGAGACACACATGGCTGCTTTGAAGACACTAACCGTCCCCGAGTCTGTCAAGAAACGCTCGAAGTATTCCCGGGACTGGGTTCCGGCCAGCGGACGCCTGCTCGACGTCGATGACCTCCACGTCGAGTTCCGCACCCGCCAGGGGGTGGCACGGGCGATCAACGGCGTCTCCTTCTCCCTGGATCAGGGAGAGACCCTGGCGATCCTGGGCGAATCGGGATCAGGGAAATCGGTGACCGCTCAGGCGATCATGGGCATCATTGACACCCCCCCCGGCTACATCACCGGCGGCCGGGTCCTGTATTGCGGCGACGACCTGCTGCCACTGCCTGAGAAGGTGCGCCGCACCGTCCGCGGCTCTCACATCTCGATGATCTTCCAGGACGCGCTGAGCGCTCTCAACCCCGTGTTCCCCGTTGGGTGGCAGGTTGCCGAGATGATGCGCGAGCACTGGGGATGGAACAAATCGGACTCGCTCGCCCGCGCCGTCGAGCTCATGGAAAGGGTCCGGATTCCGGGCGCCAAGGAGCGCGTCCATGCCTACCCGCACCAGTTCTCCGGCGGCATGCGGCAACGGATCATGATCGCCATGGCCATCGCCTTGGATCCGGTGGTGCTCATCGCCGACGAGCCGACCACCGCATTGGACGTGACGGTGCAGGCCCAGATCATGGAACTGCTGAAGGAATTGCAGGCCGAGTCGAATATGGGCCTCATCCTGATCACACACGACCTCGGAGTCGTCGCGGAGGTAGCCGACCGGGTCGCGGTCATGTACACGGGGCGGATCGTCGAGTCCGGAGGCATCCACGACATCTTCGCGGCGCCTGGCCATGCCTACACCCGGGGATTGCTGGATTCCATCCCCCGCCTCGATCAGAAGGGCAACAAGCTGTCGGCGATCGGTGGCCTACCGCCGAACCTGCTTCACATCCCGCCGGGTTGTTCCTTCAACCCGCGTTGCCGCTTCCGCGGCGCGGAATGCTCCACCGGTCAGGCCCCGGAGCTGATCGAGATCAGGCCCGGACGCCACAGTTCGTGCCTGCGCGCCGAGGAGGTGCTGGCAGATGTCTGAGGTGATCCTGAGCGCTCGTGGCCTCAAGAAGCACTACCCGATCAAGGCGGGGGTAATCCGCCGGACCGTGGGACACGTGCGGGCGGTCGACGGCGTCGATTTCGACCTGCGCAAGGGCGAGACCCTCGGCATCGTCGGCGAGTCCGGCTGCGGCAAGTCGACGCTGGGCCGGTTGCTGATGCGGCTGGAGGAGCCAACCGAGGGTTCGTTGCTGTTCGACGGAGTCGACATGTACGCCACCGTTGGGGCCGCGATGCGTCGGCTGCGCCGCGACATCCAGATCGTGTTCCAGGACCCCTACACCTCTCTCAATCCCCGCAAGACGGTCGGTGACATCGTCGGCGAACCCTTCGAGATCCATCCCGATGTGGTGCCGAGGTCGGGCCGCCGCAGGCGGGTGCAGGAATTGCTCGAACTCGTCGGGCTCAACCCGGAGCACATCAGCCGCTACCCCCACCAGTTCTCCGGGGGGCAGCGGCAGCGGATCGGGATCGCCCGCGGGATCGCCCTCAACCCGAAGGTGCTGATCTGCGACGAGCCGGTTTCAGCCCTAGACGTGTCGGTGCAGGCCCAGGTGGTCAACCTGCTGGAACAGCTCCAAGACGAGCTCGGCCTGTCCTATGTGTTCATCGCCCACGACCTTTCGGTGGTCCGCCATATCTCGGACCGGGTCGCCGTGATGTACCTCGGAAAGATCGTCGAACTGGGTGACGAACACCAGATCTACGAGCGGCCGACGCACCCCTACACTCAGGCTCTGCTGTCGGCGGTACCGATCCCAGATCCCCAGGCGCGCGGCACCCGGGAGCGCATCGTGCTCACCGGCGATGTGCCCTCACCGGCGAACCCGCCCTCGGGATGCAGCTTCCACACCCGGTGCTGGCGCGCCCAGCAGATCTGTGCCACCTCGGTCCCGCTCCTCGAAGGACGCGCTGACGGCGAGGATCGCCACCAGTCTGCCTGCCACTTCGCCGCGCCTTCGGTGCCTGGCTGAGCCCGCCCCGGACCGTCCCCGTCAGGCCTGGCCCGCGACCGGATCGGCGCGGCGCCGCCGGGTAGAGCCCGGTAGACTTCGCGGCGTGACTTTCAGGCTGTACGACACCGCGACCGCGTCCATTCGCACCTTCGAACCTCTCGTCGAGGGCAAGGTGTCGATCTACCACTGCGGTCTGACCGTGCAGTCGGCGCCCCACGTGGGCCACATCCGCAAGGAGGTCGTGTTCGACGTCTTGCGTCGCTGGCTCACCCACGAGGGCTACGAGGTGTCCATCGTCGCCAACGTCACCGACATCGACGACAAGATCCTCGCCAAATCGGCCGAGCGGGGCCTGCCCTGGTATGCCCATGCCTACGAGTTCGAGCGGGAACTGCACGCCGCCTACGCCTCCCTGGGCTGCCTGCCGCCGACCTATGAGCCCCGCGCCACCGGGCATATCCCCGAGATGGTGGAACTGATCGCGGCCCTGATTGAGCGCGGACACGCCTATGTGGCACCAGACGGTTCCGGGGATGTCTATTTCGATGTGCGGTCCTGGCCCGAGTATGGGTCGCTGTCGCGCCAGAGCATCTCCGACATGGAATCGGCCACCGACGCCGACCCCCGGGGCAAGCGCGATCCCCGCGACTTCGCCCTATGGAAAGGCCACAAGGAGGGGGAACCGCAGACCGCGTCCTGGTCCGCTCCATGGGGACGCGGACGCCCGGGCTGGCACATCGAATGTTCAGCGATGGCGGGCAAATATCTGGGCGCCGAATTCGATATCCACGGCGGCGGCATCGACCTGCGCTTCCCCCATCACGAGAACGAGCAGGCCCAGTCCAGGGCGGCCGGTCGCGGCTTCGCCCGGTACTGGATGCACAATGCCTGGGTCACCGCCGCGGGCGAGAAGATGAGCAAGTCCCTCGGCAACGGAGCGCTGGTGAGCCAGGTCACGAGGGAGTATCCGGGCAGGGCGGTGCGTTTCTACCTGCTGGCCCCGCATTACCGCTCGGCCATCGAGTTCGCCGACACCTCGCTGGCTGAAGCCACCGCGTCCCTGGCTAGGATCGATGCCTTCCTGACCCGCCACGGCGAGGCGGGCTTCGAGCCCAGCGTCCCGGAGGAGTTCCGCGAGGCCATGAACAACGATCTGGGCACCCCTGGGGCGATCGCGGTGCTCTACACCCGGGTCAAGGAGGGCAACCAGGCTCTCGATCGCGGGGATGCGGGCGCGGCATTGAGTGCCTATGGCGATGTCCGCTCCATGCTGAGGGTCCTCGGCCTGGACCCCTCGGATCCGGCGTGGGCTTCCGCGAGCCCCGACGACCTGTCCGGTGTCGTGGACTCGCTGGTGGCGACGGTGCTGGAGCAGCGCCAGGCCGCTCGCCAGCGCAAGGACTGGGCGAGCGCGGACGCGCTGCGGGACGCCCTCACCCACGCCGGGCTGAAGATCGAGGACACCCCCAGCGGTCCCCGCTGGTCACTCAAGACCGGCGCCTGAGCGCCGACGAGACGTTTGGAGGACCCACTCATGGCAGGAAACTCGTCCCGGCGCGGCGCCGGACACAAGGGCAAGAGCAAGGCGGCCGGATCGGGGGGACGCATCCGCCGCTCGCTGGAGGGCCGCGGGCCGACCCCCAAGGCAGAAGACCGGCCTTACCACAAGGCGTATAAGGCCAAACAGGCCGCCCAGCGGCGGCAGGCGAGCAAGCCGAAGCGTCCCACCGCCACTGGTGCCGATTGGGTGGTCGGACGCAACCCGGTCTACGAGGCTTTCCTGGCCGGGTTGCCGGTTAAAGCGGCCTATGTGGCCGACGGGGCCGAGCGGGACGACCGGCTGCGCGATATCTTGAAGTTCGCCGCCGAGAACTCGATCCCGCTGTTGCAGACCACCCGCGGCGAACTGGACCGCCTCACCGGCGGGCTGGCACATCAGGGGGTCGCGCTGCAGCTACCGGCCTTCGACTATGCCGATCCCCAAGATCTCATCGCCGAGGCCGCCGCCGATGAGCGGGATCGCGGCCTGATCGTGGCTCTGGACGGCATCACCGATCCCCGCAACCTCGGCGCGATCGTGCGTTCGGCGGCGGCATTCGGGGCCAGCGGAATCATCATTCCGGCGCGCCGCTCGGCGACCATGACCGCAGCCGCATGGAAGACCTCGGCAGGCGCGGCCGCCCGGGTGCCGATCGCGATGGCGACCAACCTCAACCGGGCGCTAAAACAGTGTGCTGAGGCCGGGTTCACCGTCGTTGGTCTCGCGGGCGAGGCGCGGGAGGATATCTCTGCGGTGCCCGGTCTGAGCGGCCCGGTGGTGCTGGTGGTCGGCAGCGAAGGTGAGGGCCTAGCCCGGCTAGTGCGGGAACATTGCGATCATCTGGCAGCGATCCCGATCGTCAGCGAGGTCGAATCCCTCAACGCATCCGTCGCTGCCGCGATCGCGCTGTACGAAATCGGTCGGGTCAGGGGCTAGGGCGATACTTCTACACTAGCCCTCATGAGTGCATCAGATCGGTCGGAGCCAGCGCTGCCGGTCCCCCGCGGAGTGCGGATCGCCGGCGCCTGGTCATGGAATATCGTCCTCATCGTCGCGGCTAGCGCGATCGTGATCTGGGGTCTGGCCCAAATCCGGCTGGTCGTCGTCCCGCTGCTGCTCGCGGCGCTGATGAGCGCGCTGTTGCTGCCCGCGGTGGACGCGATGACGCGGCGCAAGGTGCCGCGCATGCTGGCCGTGGCCATCGTGATGTTGCTGTTGCTGTGCACGGTGAGTGGGTTACTGTGGCTCGCCGTGGCCCAGTTGCGACAGGGCTACCCCGAGTTACAGGAACGCGCGATCGAGTTCTGGGAGGCGACGCGGCTGTGGCTGCTGGATTCTCCGCTGAATATCAGCCAGGAGGACCTCAACTCCATCGGCCGGGACGTGGTCGCCGCGATCCGGGCGGATGCGCAGAGCCTGCTGTCTTCTGCCTTGTCGGTCGGCACCACCGCGGGTCACGTCGTCGCAGGCCTCCTGCTGACCCTGTTCACCACGTTGTTCTTCCTGCTTGATGGCGGGCGGATCTGGCAGTGGACTCAGGGCTTCGTGCCCTCCGCGGCCCGCCCTGCCGTCAACGGTGCCGCTTCGGCGGGCTGGCAGACGCTGGGCAATTTCGTCCGGGTGCAAGTCTTGGTCGCCCTCATCGATGCGGTCGGGATCGGTTTCGGCGCTTGGCTGCTCGGTGTGCCTCTCGCCGCCCCCATCGCGATCCTGGTCTTCCTCGGCTCTTTCATCCCCGTGGTCGGGGCCGTGCTCACCGGGACGCTCGCGGTCTTCATCGCCTTGGTCAGCCTCGGCCCGATCAAGGCGCTCATCATGCTGGCGATCGTGCTGGGCGTCCAGCAGGTCGAGAGCCACGTGCTGCAGCCCATCATCATGGGCAGCGCGGTCTCGATCCACCCGCTCGGTGTGGTGCTGGCGGTCGCCACCGGTTCGATCGTCGCCGGTATTCCTGGAGCCCTGTTCGCCGTGCCATTGGCCGCCTTCGTCAACGTCTTCGCATTCACGATCGTTTCGCGAACCGAGGCCAACCCGGGTGACTCCGGCTCGGTCCCCGCGCGGCCACCGGGCACCCAAGAGCAGCGGTAACGCCGCGATCTGGCGGTATTGGCTCAGGCCTAGTCCCTTAGCCTCACCCGGGGCCTAGTCAAAGTGGCCCACCAGGCTCCGTTTTGGGTGCCTCCACCCACCGACGACACTGGGATTCACGCTAGATTGGGTCTGTCCCACCGTCGAGCCTTGGAGACTGCCGTGTCTGACCCCACCAGCGCCGCCTACCAGCACCTGCTGAGCCTCATCGAAAAAGTCGAACCGCGTATCGCGGAGGCTACTCGCGCCGAGCTTGCCGACCAGCGAGGTTCCCTCAAACTCATCGCCTCCGAGAACTATGCGTCCCTGCCGGTGCTGGCGACCATGGGCAGCTGGCTGAGCGACAAGTACGCCGAGGGCACGGTGGGCCATCGTTTCTATGCCGGATGCCAGAACGTAGACACCGTGGAGGCGGTGGCCGCCGAACACGCCAGGGAACTGTTCGGGGCGGAGTATGCCTATGTTCAGCCGCACTCCGGCATCGACGCGAACCTGGTGGCTTACTGGTCCGTGCTGTCCAACAAGGTCGAGACCCCCGCGCTGGGCGAGTTCGGGGTCAAGAACATCAACGAACTGGACGCCAAGGACTGGGAGCAGTTGCGTCACCGGTTCGGCAGCCAGCGGGTCATGGGGATGAGCCTGGACGCGGGAGGTCACCTGACGCACGGTTTCCGTCCCAACATCTCGGGCAAGATGTTCGAGCAGAGTTCCTATGGCACCGATCCCGAGACCCAGTTGCTGGACTATGACGCGGTGCGGGCACAGGCGCGGGAGTTCAAACCGCTCATCCTGGTGGCCGGTTATTCGGCCTACCCGCGCCGGGTGAACTTCGCCAAGATGCGCGAGATCGCCGACGAGGTCGGGGCCGTGCTGATGGTCGATATGGCGCATTTCGCCGGGCTCGTCGCGGGCAAGGTGTTCACCGGTGACGAAGATCCGGTCCCCCACGCCCACATCGTCACGACCACGACCCACAAGTCGCTGCGTGGGCCGCGTGGCGGCATGGTCTTGGCCACCAAGGAGTTCGCGGTCGACGTCGATCGGGGCTGCCCCATGGTGCTCGGCGGCCCCCTGTCCCACGTCATGGCCGCGAAGGCCGTCGCGCTGGCCGAGGCCCGGACCCCACAGTTCCGTTCCTACGCCCAGCAGGTCGCCGATAACGCCAAGGCACTCGCCGAGGGCTTCCTCAAGCGCGGGGTGCGGCTCGTGACCGGCGGCACCGACAACCACATCGTGCTCGTCGACGTGCGTGACTTCGGTCTCACCGGACGCCAGGCAGAGTCGGCCCTGCTCGACTCCGGCGTCGTCACCAACCGTAATTCGGTGCCGAATGACCCCAACGGTGCGTGGTACACGACTGGGGTCCGGCTGGGCACCCCAGCCCTCACGACCCGTGGCCTGGGTGCCGATGAGTTCGACCAGGTGGCCGAGCTCATCACGAGGGTGCTCAAGAACACCACCCCCGCCCTCACCTCCAGCGGACAGCCGGGTAAGGCGAAGTACCTGATCGCAGACGGGATCGCCGAGCGGACCCGGGCCGCGGCCCAGGAGTTGCTGGACGGATTCCCGCTCTACCCCGGGTTCGAGCTCTAGTCTCAGCCCCACCGGTGCCGGGTGC
>JAUMYR010000012.1:4473-8096 GCA_030528545.1 Propionibacteriaceae bacterium | reverse complement strand
TCCGGCACCTGGTCAGCGGCTGAACAGTTCCCCTTGGACCGTGGTCACGAAGGAATGCAAGGCAGCGGGCAGATCCGACAGATGCCAGTCGCCCGAGGCGTGATACCAGTGCAGGTCGGTGGGGTCAGCCACGCCGGGGTCGTCGTCGGCCTGGACCAGAGCATCGATTCAGCGTTCCTTACCGCCGAGCACCACCGCATAGGGCAAGACCTTGGACAATTCGGCGTACTCCCTGCCCTTGGGCATCTGGTCGGTGGGCTGAGTCTGTAGCACCCCAGCCAGGACGCCCAGTCCAGCCAGCAGCGCCGATCCGGTCCCGGTGCGCCGGGGCATCCGCTCGGCGACCATCACCAGTCCGATCGCCAACCCGACGAGCGCTAGGCCCAGCAGCGCCCAGGTCGTGAACGCCACCAGCGCCACCGTCACCAGTACCGACACGGCGAGCACGACCCTCCCGATCAGTCCCCAGCGGCCGCGTGTGGCATCGGGACGATGCTCGAACCAGCCCCGGTCCACCACCTCGCGGTACAACTCGTCCTGCACTGCTCCGATCACCGGGCCGAGGGCCGTGCGCAGCGTCGACACCGCGACCGGTTTGCCGTCGGCTGGGGCCACCGCATCGAGCAGCAGCCGTTCGAAAGGACGCAATTCCTCTGGGCAGTCGAGGCGTTCGAACACCCAGTCCAGCGGCCGGTGGGCCGATCCAGCGATCTCGTGGATCCGCAGGTGACCACGGACCGCGAGGTCGAGCAGCGTTGCGGTGATGTCGATCGGGTCGACCCGCTCGTCGGCGACCGTCCCGATCATGCCGGGGCTGGCCCCCGCGACCACCTGAAACACCGAGGCTTTGTCTGCTACCGGCACGAACTGGGCCACCGGCATCGGTGCCGCCGCCCCGCGGTCAGACCCGTGACGGCGGTGTAGCGCCCACAGCCCCGCCCCGCCGAGCAGCAGCAGCGCCAGCGAACTGAGCATCGTGGCCGGGGTCAGCGAGAAAGCCCGGTCGAGGGACCAGCGCTGCACCAGCTTCTGGCTGATCGCGACCGCCCCGGGTGCGTAACTGACCTCAAGGTTGATCGCCTCCCCGGCCCCGCGCGGCCCGTCCGAGAAATAGGGGTTGGGGTATTCGTGGGTTCCCCCGGCATAGACCGAGCATTTCGTCACTGAGTTCGGTGGTCCAGAGGTGCAGTCGAGAGAGGACATCACCGCTGGGGCGTTCAGCTCACCCTCGATCGCGCGAACCGGCAGCGACAGGCCCTGAAGCATCCTCCAGCTCACCAGTGGCGCACCCTGGGGATCGGCGATCACGGCTCCACGGACCGTGTAGCTCAGCGACAGCTGTCCGCCTGCGGCAGAGGCGGTCGGGATCCTGATCACGGTGAATCCGTCGGCACTGCTGAGGTTCACCTCGACCGGCTGGTCGGCCAGCCGTGCCGTGATGTCGCTAAAAGCGAAAGCATAGTAAGAGTTGTCCATGGCCTCGCGCCGCTCGGCCAGCTTCTGGGTCAGGGTCTCGGGTGCCTCAGCGCCGAAGGTGAAGGTCTGAGTGACCGTGAGCGACCCGTGGGAGTCCACCTCACCCCTGACTTCCAGGCGTTCCACTATCGGGTCGGCGGCGTGGGCCTGGGACGGAAACCCGGCCGCTACGGCCAGGCTCGCCAGCACGAGCGCCACTATCCGCCCTAGGGTTCCTCTCACCGCTGCACACCTTCCGTTCGAGCTCTGCCACCGGCAACTATGTCACATCAGCGCCAGAGACCGGGTTAGAGTTGGGGTTGTGACTTCGAACACTCCCTGGGGGCAGCCGCCTCGTCCACAACCCGGATGGGGCACACCGCCCCCACGCCACTGGACGCAGGCCCCTAGCTGGCCTTCCCCCCGGCCCCCGAGGTCCGCACACCAGCCGTGGGGCGGCCCCGGCCCTGCCTCAGGCCAGTTCCGGGGCGCTCCCTCCGCTCCCTGGCCGCCTCCGCCCCAGCCTCAGTGGCAACCGCCGCGGCGGCGATCCGGCGGGCTCGGCATGACCCTGCTGTCTGGTGCCGTCCTCGTCGTCGCCATCATGCTGGTCGGTTCCCTGCTCAACCAGGGCAGGCCGGATGTGGAACCGGCCCCGACCGAGGTCACCCCCAGCGGCTCGGCCCCCGGGAGCTATCGGAACGAGGACTATCAGGTACCGCCGGTGGATCTCAGCCCTCCGGCCCTCCCCCGCCCGGAGACCCTGGACGAAGTCGACGAGTTGTTGGAACGCAATCCCCTCTACCGGCAGAGCGTGGCCAGGCCGGTTCGCTGCGAGGTCACCGATGTCAACATCCGCTCGGTCTCCCGGCCCGCCCTTGAGGCCCACCTCAACCAGATGATGGGCTGCCTCATGAAGGTGTGGGGGCCCACTCTCGAAGCAGCGGGCTGGGTGCCGGTGCGTCCCTCAGTGACGGTCTACTCCGCGCCGGTAAAGAGCCGCTGCGGCGATACCCGCATGTCCAACGCGAGCTATTGCGGTGGCGACCAGCAGATCTATGTCGCCACCGATGTGCTGAGCAGCGTCCCCGGCTCGGTGAATAGGAACCGTTACATGGTCGAGACGATCCTCGCCCACGAGTTCGGACACGCGGTACAGGCACGAACCGGCATCCTGACCTCCAGCCTGGTGCTGGAGAACCGGGCCTCTTCGGAACGCGCAAAGAACCTCATCAGTCGCCGCACCGAGCTCCAGGCCGACTGTTTCGCCGGCATGTTCTTGTCATCCATCGCCCAATCCGTCTCTTTGCAACCAGAGGATCTGACCAAGATCACGAAACTCGGCCATGCCATCGGTGACGACGTGCTGAGCGGCAAAGCCAACATTGACGGGGACCACGGCCTCGGCGCGAGCCGCCAGCAGTGGATGAGGCAGGGGCTCTCGTCCACCGAGGTCAGCGCCTGCAACAGCTTCGTCGCCCCGGCCTCCGCGGTGCGCTAGCTGCCTTTGGCGACGGTGAGCAACGCGGTAGCGATGGCCGCGAGGCCCTCTCCCCGCCCGGTCAGCCCTAGCCCATCGGTCGTGGTCGCCGACACCGTGACCGGTGCTCCCGCCGCCTCGCTGAGAGCGGCCTGCGCCTCTGCCCTGCGCCGGGACAGCCGCGGCCGCTGACCAATGACTTGGATCGAGATGTTGGCGATCCCAAACCCGGCGGTGCGCACCCGGGCGGCCGCCTCACGCAGCAGGACGACCCCGGCCGCGCCCGCGTATTCGGGGGCGCTGGTCCCGAAGTTAGATCCCAGGTCGCCGATACCCGCGGCGCTGAACAGAGCGTCGCAGGCGGCGTGGGCGGCGACATCGCCGTCGGAATGCCCGCTCAACCCGGCTGGTTCCTCGGGGAAGTGCAGGCCAGCGACCCACAGCGGGACCCCTTCCTCGAAGCGGTGCACGTCCGTCCCGATACCTACCCTCATCGTTTCGTCTCTCCTTCCAGCACCAGTCGGACACAATCCAGGTCGAATGGCCCGGTGACTTTCATCGCGCGGTGGTCCCCCTCGACCAGATGCACCACTCCGCCGTCGAGTTCCACCGCTGCCGCGTCGTCGGTGACGCTGGTCCCGGTCTCGGCCACGGCCTCGTGGGCCCGCAGCAGCCGTCCGTAGCGGAA
>JAUMYR010000012.1:0-4373 GCA_030528545.1 Propionibacteriaceae bacterium | reverse complement strand
GTACCCCGGCGGCCACCAGTCTGCTCACCGCGTGCCACACCAGAGGCCGCCCAGCTACCTCGACCAGGGCCTTGGGCACCTCGGCGCCCAGCCGGGACCCCGATCCGGCAGCGACCACCACCGCACACACACGTCTAGTCACGAGCCCAGCTTAGAGACTGCCGACGCCGGGAGTCAGCAAACGAAAGCGGCCCGCCCCGTCGGGGCAGGCCGCATATCGAAGGTCTTGTTTAGGACGCGAGCACTTCGTCCAGCATCGTCTCGGCCCGCTCCTCCTCGACCCGCTCGGCGAGGGCGAGTTCGGAAACCAGGATCTGACGAGCTTTGGCCAGCATCCGCTTTTCTCCGGCGGACAGGCCACGGTCACGTTCCCGACGCCACAGGTCACGCACGACCTCGGAGACCTTCATCACGTTGCCGGAGTGAAGCTTCTCCAGGTTGGCCTTGTACCTGCGCGACCAGTTGGTCGGCTCTTCTGTGTGTTCGGCCCGCAGTACCGCGAAGACCCGCTCTAGGCCATCTGCGTCCACCACGTCACGGACGCCGACGAGATCCAGGTTGCAGGCCGGGACCCGAACAACGAGGTCGTTTTGCCCGACGATGCGCAGCACCAGGTAGAGTTTGTCTTCGCCCTTGATCTTGCGGGTTTCAATGTCTTCGATGACAGCCGCCCCATGATTGGGGTAGACCACCGTCTCGCCGACCGTAAAAGTCATAATATGTTGACCCCTTTCCCAAGGACCAAGTCTAGCATGCTAAAGGCCCCTTTCCCAAAGCGTTTGCGCTACTCAGAGGCCGGTTGAGTGTCTTGACAGACGTGCGGTTGTGTGCTCCGGAAGGCGAAATCACCGTTGACTAGCAAGAGCTTTGGGGCCAAGGTGAGCCACAACCCCCAGCGAACTCGCTAGGCTGTCGCCAACAGGACCGCACCGCCGACGCGAAAGGCAGCCGACACGATGACCAACCCGCCGCGCCCCGTTCCATTTAGCCGACGCCAGATGTTGATGGGCTTTGGCGCGGTCTCACTGCTCGCCGCCGGGTGCACCGTCGGGGAGTGGCGCGAAGACTCTCCCCCGGCCGCCGGTGTGCAGACCACGGTCGGAGACGTCACGCTGCGCAACCTTGTCATCATCACCGATGATCAGGGCCAGGGCGTCCTCATGGGCGCGGGCATCGCGGCGAGCGCCGACACCCTGGTCTCCCTGACTCTGGTCCCCCACGATGCCGCCGGTAAGGCCGGGGCCACCCGCACCTACCCGGTCGCGTTGAGCTTTCCCGCCCAAGTGCTCACCCCGACCGTGGTTAAGTTCGCCAACCCCGATCTCAAACCGGGCATGGTCGCCGACCTGACGCTGCGGTTCACCGCCGCGGGCCACCAGACGCTGCGGGTACCCTCACTGGCGAATACCCATCCGGACTTCGCCGAGGCCTGGACGCAGGCCCAAAGCGCGGCGGTTCCCTCTGCCCAGCCGCAGCAAACTCCTCAGTAGCTTCGTCGCTGCCCAGCGCGGCGGACCTATGGCATCTGCCCAGCACCGGGTGGTCCCTTCCGCACCGGGGGCCGGGGCATATCCCGGACGCCTTCCCAGCCCGATGCAGGCCGCATAGGCCCTCAGGCAACGCCGGGCGTACCTGACCGGATCTTCTTGGGCCCCGAAGCGGCCTCCGCCGTGGACATGCTTGCGGGGTTATCCCGGCTCAGCCCTCGTATTTATAGCCAAGGCCCCGGACCGTGACCAGCAGCACCGGGTTGCCCGGATCGTCCTCGATCTTGGCCCGCAGCCTCTTCACGTGGACATCGAGGGTCTTGGTATCCCCCACGTAGTCGGCACCCCACACCCGGTCGATGAGCTGCCCACGGGTCATTACCCGGCCCGCATTGCGCAGCAGCACCTCCAGCAGTTCGAACTCCTTGAGCGCCAGCCGCACCGGCTCGCCCCTCACCACGACCTCGTGGCGCTCCGAGTCCAGGCGGACCTCGCCCACCTCGATCACGTCCGGGGCCAGCGCCACGTCCTGCCCACGGCGCAGGACCGCCCGGATCCGGGCCAGAAGCTCCCGATGGCTGAACGGTTTGGTGACATAGTCATCGGCTCCCAGTTCGAGACCCACCACCTTGTCCACCTCGGAATCCAAGGCGGTCACCATGATGATTGGGGTGTTGCCCCGGGAACGCAATTGCCGACACACCTCCGTACCGGACATGCCCGGCATCATGAGGTCGAGCAGCACCAGATCGGCGCCCGTCCGGTCGTAGGCGGCCAGTCCGGTGATCCCGTCGACCGCCTCGATCACCTCGTATCCCTCACGGCGCAGCATGTAGGCGACGCTCTCGCGGTAGGATTCCTCATCCTCAACGAGCAAGATCCTGGCCATCTGAGGCACCTTTCTCTCCGGTTGGGTAAACGGGGATGTGGGCGGGAAGCCGGAGGCTGAAGGTCGATCCGCTGTCGATCTGGCTCCACAGTTTCACCGTACCGCGGTGGGCCGCAGCGATCAGCCGGACGATCGACAGCCCAAGACCGGTGCCGCCGGTCTCCCTGGAACGGGCCTCGTCCACGCGATAGAAACGTTCGAAGATCCGCCCCTGATCCTCCGCCCGGATCCCGATGCCGTTGTCGGCGACCGATAACTCGACATATTCATCGTCGCGGGTGCGGAACTTGCGGCAGGACACGGCCACCCGCGAGTTCTCGTCGGAATAGGCGATGGCATTCGCGATCAGGTTCGAGACGGCATCAGTGAGCTGGGACTGGTCGCCGATGACCACGCAGCCCTCCTGCAGATTGGTCAGGACGCTGACCCTGCGAGCCGCGGCCCGTTCGCGGTGGCGGGCGATGGCGTCCTGAGCGACCTCGGCCAGATCGACCGGATTCTCCTCGTGCAGCGGATCGTCGGCCTGGAGCCTCGACAGGTCGATGATCTGGCGGACCAGCTCGCCGAGACGGGTCGACTCGGCCAGCACGCGCGCTGCGAACCGGCGGACCTGCGCGGGGTCGTCCGCGGCGATCTCCAGCGCCTCGGCCAGAACCGTCATGGCCCCGATCGGAGTCTTCAGTTCATGGCTGACGTTGGCGACGAAGTCACGCCGGGCGGCGTGTGCCCTTTGGGCGGCCGAGAGATCGTCTACCAGCACCATGAGGTTTCCCCCACCGAGCGCGGCGACTCGGACGGCGATCGGGGTGTTGTCCACGCCGATGCCACGATCCAGTTCCAGTTCGGCCGACGCGTTCTGTCCCGTCTTGCGGGACTGCCTGACCAACGCCAGCAGGGACGCCTCACCGACTCGGGTGCCGCGGGCGATCCCCATGGCTCTGGCCTCTGGGGAGGAGTAGACCACCTCGTCGTGGGGGCCGATCAGCATGACCGCGGCCCGGAGGATCTGCACCGCCGAGACCAGTTCGCCGGAGACCTCCGGCTTGGCCGCCTCCGCGGCGCGCGCCTCCGCCGCGCGCCGGGCCCCAAGGTAGAGCCCCGTAGCCAGCCCGCCCAGGAGCGCCCCGGCGCACAGCATGAGCGCCCCGACCAGCCAGTCATCCACAAGGCAGAAGTCTAGGCCCCGGGCACCATCGGCCGCCGAGGTATTCACGCGCTGTTCACCGTGCGTTCAGGCAATGTCTGACCTGGAATCCACAATGCCGTTCTAAGGTGGCTGGGACATCGCCAGATTAGGATGATCGGATACCCCAAACAAAGGAAGACCATGCGCGAGAGCTACCATCAAGAACTCAACGACGTCTTGCAGCGTATGCACCATATGGCGGACCTGGTGTCTCAAGCCGTCAAACGCTCTTCCGAGGCGCTGCTGGAGGCGGATCTCGCCACGGCCGAGGCTGTCATTAGCGATGATGCCCAGCTCGACGCCATGCACGAGGAGTTGGAGTACAAGTGCTTGTCGATCCTCGCCCGCCAGGCCCCCGTCGCCGGGGAACTGCGCATGATCGTCTCGGCGATCAGGGTGGTGTTTGAGCTCGCCAGGATGGGTGACCTGTCGGCCCATGTCGCCAAGATCGCTCGCTTGCGCTACCCGGATTCAGCCGTGCCGGAGTCGCTGCGGAGCAACTTCGTGAGGATGTCCGAGGTCGCCCAGCACATGATCGACCTAGCCAAGCGGACCCTGGAGGAACGAGACGCCGAGGCGGCTGAGAACCTGGCGATCGACGACGAGGAAATGGACCAGTTGCGCCGTGCCCAGTTCCAGGTGCTGCTGAGCGAGGACTGGACCGAGGGGGTGGAGAAAGCCGTAGACACCGCCCTCCTGGGACGTTACTTCGAACGCCTCGCCGATCACGCGGTCGCCGTGGGGCGGCGCGTCATCTACATCACCACCGGCCAGGTGCCCCAGGGCGAGGACTGGCCGAACGCCTGATCCT
>JAUMYR010000185.1:2069-4400 GCA_030528545.1 Propionibacteriaceae bacterium | reverse complement strand
TGTGGTTTCGTCGTGGATCCATTGTTGAGTTGTCATGTAACTGCCGAGGTAGTGGTCCTCGAATTGGGTGAGGAGGTGGTGGTCGAGGGTGCCGGGTGGGGTGGTTTCTTGGACGAGGGTGGTCCAGGCGGCGAAGGCTGGGCCGTGCTGGGCGAGTCCGTTGGCTATGGCGGAGATGTCTTCGAAGGGTTCGTGTTCGCTGAGTTTGAGGTGGGCGAAGTCGTCGTAGTCGTGGATGGCCCATTCTTCGGCTCCGGGTGTGGGGCTGGTGGTGAGGATGTCGTGGGCCTGTGCGGTGAGGGTGTGGGGGTCTTGGGTGGCGTCGATCCATGCGCCGTGGAGGTATCCGGCGTTGTAGTCGGCGAGTGAGGCGATCCAGATTCTGGGGTGTAGCTGGCGGTGTTCTTCTGGGCTGGGTGCTCGGGGGTCGGCGTCGTGGTGGGGTGGTTGGTGGTTCATGGGGTCTCCTTTCTGGTGGTGTTGGTGGTGTCTCGGGCGGCGTGGATGCGGGCGTGGGCTTGTTCGGCGAAGTCGGGGTTGAGTTCTATGCCGAGCCAGTCGCGTCCGTGTTGTTCGGCGACGACTGCGGTGGTGCCGGAGCCGAGGAATGGGTCCAGGACGATGCCTTTCTCGCTGTCGGGGCTGTCCTTGGTGGGTGGGCAGTGGCAGCTGGGAGTCAGGGTGAGGCGGGTGGCGTGAGCGCCCAGGCGGTGGATGGGTCGAAGGTGGGGGCTGCGGCAGGCGCGGCAGCGTTGTTCGGGGCAGCCTGCCAGTAGCATGCGTTCCACGAGGTGCGTCGGGTAGGTCGCGAAGTGGGCACCGCGGTAGTTGGATGCGGCGAGGTGCCAGACGTCACCAGGGTTTTTGCCGAGGGGGTGACAGCTGATGTTGTGGCGCTTCATGGCAGTTAGGCCGTGGTCGGTGTCGGCATTGGGGCCGCGCCACTGGGCGGGCATACCGCTCTGGTGGCGATTGCCCAGCGGCCGCAGGTCGGGTCTGGTGTGGGCGCGGGGCTGGCGTGGAGGGCGGCTCGGGCGCCCGTCTGGTCTGGTGCAGCGGCTCTTTGGGGGCTGGCGGATGTCGTCAAGGCCGAAGTAGTAGCGAGGGCTGCGGGTCAGGAGGTAGATGACCTCGTGGGTGCAGGATAGGCGATCGGTGACTGATGAGGGGATGGTGTTGGTCTTGGCCCAGATGATCTTGTTCCGGACGATCCAGCCGTGCTGGAGGAGGCCGAGGATGAGGCGTTCGGGTCCCATGAGCAGGCTCTTCTTGGGTGCGCCTTCGCGTTGGTGGGTGCTGTAGCTGTCGCCGAGGTTAAGCCACAGGGTGCCAGTGGGGACGAGGACGCGGGCCAGTTCGTCGGTGACATTGAGGAGGTTGGTTACCCACTGCTCGATGGTGGGTTCTAGGCCGAGTTGGCCGGGGTGTTGGTAGTCGCGCAGCCGGAAGTATGGCGGGCTGGTGATGATGCAGTCGATGCTTGCCTGTTCGAGCTGGCGGAGTCTGGTCAGGGCGTCGCCGACCAGAATGGTATTGCGGGGCTGGGGTGCGGCCACTGCTGGGCTGGTGAGCGTGGGTGGTGTCATGGGGTGTCCTTTCTGCTCTGCTTGGGATGAGCGGTCTGGTTGTCGTCTTGGTTGCTTTCCCGCAGTAGCTTGGGCAGGGCTGCGCTGCGGCAGGTGGTGAAGAGGCGCGGTTCCAGGTGGGGGTTATGGAGGATGCGCCGGGTGAGTTCGGTGGTGCGATGTTCGGCGCGGGGGCCGTGCATGAGCCAGAGGACTCGCGGGAAGCTGCCATGGGTGTCTTGTTCGAGGCCGCTGCGGTAGTAGTCGGTGTAGGCGTGGCATTTGCGGATGAGGCTGGGGATGGATTCGGTGCCCATGTCCACCTCGATGAACCAGCGGTCTTCCCATTCGCCGTCCTGGTCGCTGCCGGTGATGGTGGCCGCGAGGTCAGGTCGGATCAGTCTGGCATCGCCGCCGAGGCCGGTGTAGTGACGCCAGCTGGCGGGTTCGGTCTGGACCGTGACGTGGGAGTCGTGGGTCTGGCTGCGACGGAGGGCGAGGTGGCAGTCGGCGATGGCCAGGGTGTGGGCGAGGAAGCGTTCGGAGGGCTCGTGCGTGCGCCACCGGTTGCCAGTGGCGGGGAGCAGGATGCGGGCTCCTGCCGGGGCAAGCTGCCATACCCTGGCCTCAGATCCTGCCCTCACGCCCCCGATCCGGCGCGCCAGGGGTCGGATGAGATGCCAGCGTTCCAGACGAGCGAGCACCCGGCGGGTGGTGCGGGCCGCTGATTCAGGGCTGGCATGGGCAGTGAAGCAGAACGCCTGGA
>JAUMYR010000185.1:0-1969 GCA_030528545.1 Propionibacteriaceae bacterium | reverse complement strand
AGTGCCTGGCCCCAGCGCCGCCGGGATAGGGTGACCGCCTCGCGGGCGTGACGCAGTGGTGCGGTGAGTGCTGTGGTGCGTAGCGAGCACGGTGGCTGGAGTTCCCCGCCAGCCAGCACCTGGGCATAGGCCTCGAAAGCGGGTAGCTGCTGGTAGTCCGCGGCAGTGAGCAGGCCCCCGGAAAGGTTGGCCAGGGTCTTAGCGTCCTCGCCGGTCAGGGTGAACGCCACCCGAGATCGGGCATTCGCCAGCACGGCCTTGAGTAGCGGCTTGGGGAGCTGGCCGAGGTGCTGGTGCGCCAGGGTTAGCCCGACACCGAGGCCGCGGGCCTGGGCCAGGGCCGAGCTGAGATCTCCAGGCAGGCGAAGGTAGTCTTGCACCTCATCGATGTGAACCATGACGGGGCGGCGACCCATGGCGTGGAGCGCGGCTCGACCGAGCGCGGCCTGCCACACCAGCGACACCACCACTGAGCCCAGGAGCTGGGCTGCCTCCTCGCCCAACCTGCCCTTGGACAGATCGACCAGCACCACCCGGGGACGACGCTGGCCGTCAGCCATGGCGCCCTGAGCAAAGATGTCGGCGAATTGGAACGTGGGACGACGCTGGCCAAAGACGGCTCGCAGCTGCGGCCGCAGCAGGATGGGGCGCAGTTTGTTGAGCAGTGGCGCGATGGCCTGCTGCCGTTCCCCGTCGGACAAGGCCTCATACCAGGCCCAGAAAGCACCCAAGCCGAGGGGATCGCGCTTGGCTTCGCGTCCGGTGATGGAGCGCCGGAAGCCGGGGTTGGTGAGGAGCAGCGGTACCATGACCAGGCTGGCATCACCCCGTCGAGCCAGGGTCAGCAAACAGGCATGGAGGATGTCGTGGGTGCGCGGCCCCCAGGAGTCGGCGTACAGCGAGTGCATGATCCCAAGAAGCACCTCAGCCGACAGATCCGGATCTCGAGCCCCGACCAGCGGATTGATACCCACCGGCGTGCTGTCCTTGCCCGAGATGATCACCACTTCCTCCAGTACGTCATCGGGAATGCGGGCAGCGATGTCGGCCACCAGGTCGCCCTTGGGATCGATCACCACCACACCGTGCCCGGCGTGGATGTCTGCCAGCGCCAAGTGGGCCATGAGGGTGGACTTGCCGACCCCAGTTGGGCCGATGAGATGCAGATGCCGCAGCGAGTCCTCCCCAGACAACCCGACCGACAAGCCAGGACTGGTGACCGACCAGCCCAACAGCCGCTCTCCCACACTCCTTCGGATAACCGCTCCGGGGCTCGGAGCCAGTGCTATGGGGTGCACCGAGGCAACACCGGGGAGATCTTCAGCCAGCGGCCAGGCCAGCAGCCCCGGAATCTCGGAAGCACGCAGGTGCATCGGGAGGAGCCAGGGGGAGCGGGCCTCCACCAGAGCATTCGGGCTGGTCCGCCAGACCTGAAGACGTACTGGCGGCAGCTCCAGGCCTTTGAGAGCGGCGGCTGTCTGAGACACCAGCCAACGCGCCTTGGCTGTGGTGTGCGCAGCGGCCGAGATCCGAACCGCCGCCTCAAAACCCGGCTCCTGAAGTGAACGCACCTCGTCCCGGCTCGGTGCTGGAGCCTGGGGAGCCTTCGGGGCACTGCGAGGACGCAGCCGCCGACCACAGACCAACTGCACCCGCACCGTCTCACCCCGACGAACCCCAGCCAGCACGGCAAGCAGACTCCGGGTCACCGCCTCATGAGCGCTGGTCTTCAGCGGGTGGAAGGCGCTGCCGGTGAAATGCACCCGAGCCGCCTCAGCGTTGTTAGTGGCGACCGTGTCGCTGGCCAGGTAGGTATACCGATGCGGGGAGAGGTCGCCGCCGCTGGCGATGGTCTGCTCGTCCGGATCGGCGAAACGGACGCCAGGCAGATGCGCCAACGCCAGCGCATGCACCGACTGAAGCGCCCAGGGCTCCGTGCCCAGCCGCCAGACCACCTCCCCATAACGAG
>JAUMYR010000184.1 GCA_030528545.1 Propionibacteriaceae bacterium | reverse complement strand
TCGTGCGGCGCCCGTGCCGCTTCTCCACGATCTGGACAGCCGTCGCCCCGGAAGCCGTCTTCACCTTCCGCAGGAACGGACTCATGACCCGGCATTCTACCGGTGTTATTAGTGCCCACCCCCACCAACCAGAACCCACCATGACAACGGCATTCACCCAAACCCAAGCCCCGAACCTGCCCAAGAGGTCCAACTCAGGCCAGAAGAACTAGTGCCTGCGGGAGAGACGTAGCTAACCTTATGCTCCACGACTGGACTGAATCGTTGATATCTCCCTTCGAATAATATCGAGAGCCCATTGGGAGTCTTCGTCCAGAGATTGATGCAATAGGTGGAATGCAAGCCCATCGATGAGTGCATGGAGTCGTTTAGCACGTGCACATCTGTCCGGCGATTCAGAAGAACAGCTTGATAGCAGCTCGACCAGGCGTAACGAGAGTTCCTGCAATTGCCGGTGTGCTTCATCCTTGATGGCTGTAAGCTCGGGCAACGCCACAGCCTCGGCTGCGAGCGCCAAGTTGACTTCTAGCTCGGCCCGTGAGTCTGCGGTCAACGGGAGCAATTGCTCAACAACGTTGAGTACATACTGCTCCGGGGCGTCGTTCGGCGGCACTGCCAGCACTCGCTCAGTCGCACGTCGCAGCATCAGCTCCGCGGCGAACTGCATCAGCTCGGCGCGGGTTGGAAAGACGTGCCTCAGCGACCCGACCACCACCCCCGCTTGATCAGCGACGCTGCGTACTGACACGGCGGAGATACCGCGTTCAAGGATCACCTGCCACACGGCCTCAGCAAGCCGCTCCTTCCTCGCGTCGACATCAAGCCTTGGAACCACACCGCATACCGTAGCACGACTGTGCTATATTCGGCCTTTAGCACAGTCGCGCTAAAGGAAAGGAGTCGGGATGCGTGTATGGGAGGGACGAACTCTCATCATTTCTACGCTCCTCATCGTTGGGGTCGTGGCGCTGAGCGGATGCGGTGTTGTCCGGGACACCGTCGACGGTATGGCTGGGCAGGAGACCACAAGTCAGCCTTTGAGCCCGCACTCCTCTGATGGTGCAGAGGTGGACGATCTCGTCGTGACAGTCACGGTGGAGAGCGACGCCGACACTACTGGCGAGCTGAGTGTGAACATCGGGTCCCCGGAGACAGCTAAGAGCCTTCGCGAGGACTCCGTGCGACTACCCTTTACCCAAAACTTCAGCGTGTCTAAGCGCGTGATCTTTCCGCTGCGCAACGCGCGTGTCGAAGTCAAGGCCGATCATGCGGCAAGCTACATCGAATGCAGAATCAGCGTGGACGGCCAAGTGGTTGCCACTCATCGGGCTGTAGGAAGTGCGGCAACCGCCACTTGCGATCGTAGTTTGCAGCTAGGACCGTCCTGATGGTTGCGACTCTCGGCAGCCTCGCAGTTCTCGCCCTCATCGACTCAACCAGTTTCGGAACCCTCCTGATCCCGGTATGGCTCCTTACAGCACCCGGCAGACTGCGCATTGGGCGTGTCCTACTGTTTGTCGGGGTCGTTGCGTCCACCTACTTCGCCGTGGGACTAGCCTTGATGCTGGGGGCAGCCACGCTGCTCAATGGCTACAATCGCTTACTGGAAAGTAGCGCCTTCCACTACGCACAGTTCGCAGCGGGTATCGTTTTGCTCGTTATCAGCCACCTGATGGACACCAAGAAGGCTCGCACTCAGGCTGCCGAGCGCGCAGACCACGGAGGAGGCAGAATCATGGGATGGCGTGCTCAAATCATGAGAGGCGAGTCGTCATCCGGTTCAGCTGCTACATTACTCGGCCTTGCCCTGACAGCTGTTCTTATAGAAGTGACCACGATGCTGCCCTACCTTGCGGGCATTGGCATCATCACTGTCCGGGGTCCCGGGTGGCCCGGCAACGCGGTGCTACTCCTAGGCTATTGCCTCGTGATGATCCTCCCGGCTCTTGTACTTACCGCAGGCAGAGTCTTGGCCGGTTCTACACTAGAAACGCCGTTGAAAAGACTTGATAGCTGGCTCACTAAACACGCGCAAGCGACGACCGCATGGGTCATCGGAATCGTCGGTTTCATCATCGCCGCACAAGCCGCCCACCACCTCTGGTTCTAGAAGTGAGGGCCTGCTCTACCGAAACGAGTTTTCTCATGCCCCGACCATCACACGACAACATCGCGGCCGGTGACATCATTCAGGGCATTCACAACACGACCGTCGTGCTTGTCATCGCCGCCCCGGCCACCACCACTGGCGCTTGGCTCATCCGACTATTCACCCCCGCCTGATCGCAGGCCCCACGAAATCAGCGACTCCCTCACGCGCCTGCGACGCGACCTCGCCCGCACATGGACCGTGGCCGAAAACTCGCAGACGGTGTTCACTTGTCCGCATCACGTCTTCGGGACCTGTTCGTGGAGGAACTGGGCAACACCCCTCTCGGGTTGCTCACTCGATGCCGAGTGCAGGAAATGGCTCGGCTGTTGCGGGAGTCGGACATGACAGTCGGCGAGATCGCGGTCATGCGGCGGAGCAGTTCGCCAAGATCATGGACGTCACCCCGACCGCGTATCGGGCAGAATACCGCCAGCGAACCCAACAGACGGCAGACGACCTGACCGGTTGCTTGTGGTGCGGGCAGCCGCTACCTGCCTCAGTAGACGCCCGGGATCCACGCATGTTTGACGAGGATCAGAGCGTCCGTGGCTGATCTGCTGGACACTCATCCCTTGACTGGAGTATCCGTGGAGGCAACCGCCACTGCGTCCTGCGGGGGTCGCGGTGCGCACCTGGATAGTAAGCCGTTAATAAGGCCCCTATATCGGGAGCCGCTGCAAGGCAGTACAGATCGTGCATCTTCAGGCTGAGATTCACGGCTGGGGAAATCGTCCCCCGTCGTGAACCACCCCACCCGGCACCGCCCGGCCCGATCCCGGCAGAACGAGCGGTGCCGGAAACCTTCCGGAACCCTCACCACCACAGCCTTTCTCTCGGGGGTGGGGTGTCCACCTGTGGGGCATAAGGTATGCACGCACCACCGACACCGGACGCTGGTTGATCGCCGAACCCGTGCCCCGGGGCGAACCCGACATGGACCGACTGGTCGCGCTGGTGCTGCACCTGGCCGACAGCCTCCACACCCAAACCCCGGAACCCGTAGCCGACTCGATGACGAGAGAAGATACCGATGACCACCTTGGAGCTGAAGGACCTCACCACGGGTGAGGGCGGGTAACGGCGGTGACCTAATAGCGGGTCTCCACCAAGGAGCAAGCCTCCACCGGCGGGCGGGACGAGGGATTCTCGATCCCGGCCCAGCGCGAGGCGAAGTGCCGCAAAGCCGAAACCCTCGGCGCCCACGTGGTCGCCGAGTTCGTCGACGCGGGCAGGTCCGCAAGGACGGCGAAGCGACCCGAACTGCAGCGAATGCTGGGCTACATCGCCACCCACCATGTCACCTACTGCATCGTGCACAAGGTCGACCGGCTGGTCCGCAACCGCCTCAATGACGTCGACATCCACCGCCACTTCATCAATGTCGGCGTCCGACTCGTCTCCGCGACAGAGAACATCGATGAAACCCCTCCGGCATGCTGTTCCACGGCATCATGTCGAGCATTGCGGAGTTCTACTCCCGCAACCTCGCCACGGAAGTCACCAAAGGCATGACCCAGAAAGTCGCCGCAGGCGGCACCCCATCCCGCGCACCCATCGGCTACCTCAACGTCCGAAAACGCGACGACCAAGGTCGAGAGTACCGCACCGTCGAGGTCGACCCCGACCGCGTACCCCTCATCCAGTGGGCCTTCGAAACCTACACCAAGGGCGAGCACACCGTCACCGAACTCCTCGCCGAGGCCACTACCCGAGGATTGACCACAGTCCCCACCCCGAAGCGCCCCTCTGGGCCGGTGGGGCTTTCCACGTCCTTCACACTGCTTCGCAACCCGTACTACATCGGGCAGATCCGCTACCAAAGCGCCCAATATCCTGGCGCACACGAGCTCATCGTCGACCCTCAGACGTGGCAGCAAGTCCAAACTCTCCTGGAGACCCGCGCCACCGCTGGCGAACGCCGCCGACGCCATCGACCTACCAACGTTGAAACGCCACCAAGACCGAATCCGCATCGGGCTGGCTGACGTCACCAAACGGCTAGAAGCTGAGCGGCATAATCACGAAGGTCCCCGCCAGCACCTCGCCACAGCGCCACGGATGCTGGCTGACTGCGGCCGGATGTATGCCCGCACCGACGACCTGGGCAAGTGCCTTGCCAACCAAGCCTTCTACCAGCGCATCCTCATCACCGAAGACAAAAAGCAGCGATCCAGCTCAACGAGCCGTTCGCCGTCCTCGCTCCCACATCTCCCGATGTCAGGTGTTCTAATACATCCAATCTGGTGGGCCTAACTGGACTTGAACCAGTGACCTCTGCCTTATCAGGGCAGCGCTC
>JAUMYR010000183.1 GCA_030528545.1 Propionibacteriaceae bacterium | reverse complement strand
CCTTCCCCTGGATGTGTTTTAGGGCTGCGCCTAGCATGGCTCGGTTCGTAGCTCGCGAGACCCCGCTCGGCGTGCTCGGCCCTTGCTGGACTATTGGCAGGCAGTGGATCAGGGCGTTGGCTCGCCTGTGGCCCAGCACCGGGTCGTCGGCCCTGGTATCGCCCCGATGAGGGCAAGTTTCCTGGGTGTGCGTCCGGCCGGTGGGCCTGAGGGTTCGCGTCCGGGGATGGACGAGACCGGCGCGGGTGGCGGTGAGCCTATCGCGGGGCTGGCGGGACAGCGGCCGCGATAGACTGCCGGTGCAGTAGGCTGGCAGCCGCAGGGGTTATACCGATCGGCGGTTCCTGGCGGAAGGGAGGCCGGATATGAGTGGCGGTGTCATTCGCTCGCTCGATCTCATCGTGGCCGACCTAGAGGAAGCCTCGGACTTCATCGAGCAGGTGGCCAGTTATTCCTCTAGGGAGTGCGTGAAGGGGTTCTCCTGCTACCGGTTCGGCGCCTTTGACGTCATGCTGAGCGAGTCGGCACTCATCGACATCGGAACCGTCTCGGGTGTCGTTCTTCACATTGAGGTGGCCGATGTGGCCGAACACGTGCGCCTGGTCGCCGAACGATCTGGTCTACGCCCATCGTTTGGTCCCGAGCCCACGGATTGGGGTACCTATTCGGCGATCTATCGGTCGGAGAAGACAGGCCTGGTGATCGACATCTATAGCGGCATGTGACGTCCGAGGCACGAGCACTGGACATTCTGTGAGCCCCTCCAGGAGGATCTGGTGGTCCGAAGATCTCGGGGCCTTCGGGTTCGTGACTGAGGCAGCGCAGGCCGCTCAACAGGATTTGGCTGGCTGCGTTGAAGCGATATCGGGGGCGGCATCGCGTGGGTGAACCTTTTCCTTGGGAAGGCCGGGACCGCTTCGGGAGGTGACCGAGGGTTACTGCCCAAGGCCACCGGTGCATCGCGCCCTGCTCAGCAGATCACCGGCCACTTTCGCGGCCGGCGCCTCAACCCGGATCGCCCACGAACCAGCTGAGCGACGTCGCCCCGGTACCCGAGGAACCTTGGCGGCCGGCGCCTTGACCCGGACCGTCATCCCTAGCACCACCGCGGGGATGCCCGCCCGCTCGAGCCCGTCAGGTTATGCGTCGGTTCCCGCTTGTCGCTGGCCCAGGGCGGCTAAGAAGTTCCGGCGCGGGTCCCTAGGGGTCGGGCCCGGGGCGCCACGGCCAGAGGATCTGCGTGATTGGCCTGTCGAACCTGGGCCCTGGTGCCTTGACCAGATGGCACGGGATTTCCGTGTCGGCCTAGCCTGGAGCCGATCTTGCCGGGCTAAGGAGGGCTCACCCTCGCGCCCGGACTGGTCGACGAACGAGATTCTGCCTGCCGGGAGGGGCATCGTGGGTGGCGTGCTGGGTCCGGGTCGGGGCGCGTCCTCCGGTTCGGTGAACTGCCTTGGGGGCGTGGCTCGGGGACGCGTTTCGCCGGGTGGATAGGCGTCGATGCTCCGGGTATGGCGGTGCCGGAGGGTCGAGAGCCGATGGAACTCCCTCACTTCGTGCAGGGCGAGCATCGGGGAGTCAGAGTGCCCTGAGTCTGCCACTTCGTCTGTGGTGGCATGTGGGGGACCGCCGCCGGGAACTCCCAGAGCTGGCCGTCGTGGCACGCCGGTCCGGGGCCGCGCGGTTGGGAGTATGTCGGCAGCAGCGCTTTTCTGTCCCGGAACCCGGGCGCTGGGACGATCCTCCGGGCCGGGCGGCGGATGGGGACTCTGGGCCGTACAGTTGGGCTGTGATCGGCGAAGAGTTAGTTCAGCAAGGATTCCCAGAGAGCTATAAAAAGCTAAAGCAATATGTCGATATATTGGCAAGTCGAGGGATTGAGTGGGGCTTGCTCGGGCCTCGCGAGGCGGAGCGGCTGTGGGAGCGTCATATCTTGAACTCCCTGGCCCTCGTGGAGCTCATCCCCGAGGGGCTGAACCTGGTCGATGTGGGCAGCGGTGCGGGCCTTCCGGGCCTTCCGCTGGCGATCGTGCGTCCGGATCTCACCGTTACGCTGATGGAGCCGCTGCTGAGGCGATCTGATTTCCTCAGCCAGGCTGTCCAAGAGCTGGGATGCCAGGACCAGGTGCGGGTGGTGCGGATCCGGGCTGAGGACAGCAAGGACACCTTCGATGCGGTGACGTGCCGCGCCGTTGCTCCCCTAGACAAATTGCTGCGTTGGTGCACTCCCCTGATCGCACCGGGGGGAGCACTGTATGCGCTCAAGGGCAGTAGCGCCGCCGATGAGGTGGCGGTCGCGAGGAAGCTGTTGACTAAGGCGCGACTGGGAGCCGAGGTGCGCTCGGCCCGCGCCCACGCGAAGGCCGAGGCCACCAACGTCATCCTGGTCCGGCGGGCCGCCTGAGGTCCCTTTGACTCTGGCGGTGCTCCCATCCGGGACGGTGCGCCGCTGGGACCCGGTCAGGTCAGCACCGCGATCACTGGGTCCCAGCTCACCTAGGCCCTGACGGACCGAAGGCAGGTCTCATCAGTCAAGGGTTCCACCCATGATGTCCCTCGTCTCCCATCTCGAGCCGAGGCTGGTCCCGTCCAGCAGGGGTTAGACGCCGCTCCCGCGGGCTTTACTGGGACCCTGCTCCTGGTCGCTGGAGCGGTCCTCTTCCTGCTTCCGGGATCGCCTGGGATCAGGCCCATCTTCAGGCGGCCGGTGTGGATCTGGCTGGACCTGGCCTCATCGGGTTCAGGTCCTCACACGGTTTCGGCACCGGAGCATCCTCCCGAGCAGCGGTTGTGGTGCCCGGCTTGTCTCTCCCACCGCGGCACCATGGGTCTCACGTGCCGGGACGAGAAACCGACCGCGATGGCGGGCCTTCGGTGATGTCGAAGGCAGGGCGTTGTCTCGGGACGAGGCTTGGGATCGCGGCGTTCTCCTAGAGTTCTAGCCAGCGGGTTTGGCCCCACGGTGAGCTCCTACGCCGTGGACGGCCCCGCCCCGTGCCGCTGCGAGGCTTCCCGAGGAAGACCGGGAAGGACTCCGTGATCTTCCGCTGAGTGCGGGGTTTCTCCCGTTGGAGGCTCGCGCAGGCGCGTGCTCTGCCTCGGGCCGGTTCTTCCCTGCGTACTTAGGGCGATGGAACGCGCCTGGGCACTTCGTGTGCACCGATCGCGATGATGGGCTCGTACCGGTCGCATTCTTGCGGGAGTCGATCCCGAGCCCTGTCGTCTGTTCTGTGAGGCGCCCAGGTGCGGCGTCCCGATCGACGGAGCGAGCCGTCGGCAGGGACCCGGGTTTAGTCCCAGGCCGATCACGACTCCTTTCCGGATGCGGCGCTGGTGAGAGAACCGGATGACGCCGCCGCTCTGCGAGTTGGTGACGCGAAGTCGTGGGGCCTGGTTCGCGCGACCCGGCCGCTTTAGATTCCCGGGGTCCGGCGCCGTTTCACGTGAAACCTTTGTCTTCGGCCAGGTGTCGGCGTGCGGTTTCGTTTGGTTGGTTCTCTGGAGGTTCAGCGGGTCCCACCCGCTGGGCGTGATCTTCTCATCCGTGGTGGGGTGCTCCTTCTGGAGTTCCAGCGGTGCTGGCGAGGCCCGTAGAAGGTCACCCCCAGCTAGTGCGGGCGCTGCGGGACGGCGTCGGTCCTAGCATCGGGTGCCTACGGGGGTTCCTGGGTGGACTGTCCCGGCGATCGCCTACCTCAGGCAAGGCACGGTTTGGTCGCTGAACCGGCCGCCGAAGAAACAGAACGGCGTGGCCACCTCGGTGCGGAACTCCTTTCCTGGTGGCCGATTCAGCGACCAACGTCGAACCACGGGAACTCGCCGTCGTGCTCGGACGCCGATACTCTGGCCCGCTCGCGGCTACTGGGCCAGAAGATACGGAGCCGGGCGTGGTGGCCTCGTCGAGGCCGCACAGGGTCTTGTCCACGAGTTCGTCCTTCGATGTAGCACCGGCCCCGTGGACGTTGTGGCGGTCCTCCGATCCCCATGTGTGGCGTGAAAGGGGGAACACCCACTCCGCATTGTGGTGCTCATGCTTCCAGGAATCTGTGTGGTCTCCCGAGAGCAGGGCGCGGTTCCCGCGCTCGTGCGCAGAGATAGGCTTCGCGGCAGGCTCTCGATGCCCGAGCGGACACCCGGTAGCGTTGAGTTCCCACGGTTCGGACTGAGCCGGGCTCTCCGCGGGACCACCGGTACTCGGGACCCCCTTTGTGTTGTTAGGTAGTGCCTCGGACCCGTGCGCTGTCCCGGTTCGTGGGCTCAGGGGTTCGTGCCCGCAGGGTGATGCCTGGATCAGGATGCGGCCTGAATCTTGGCGGAGTGGTCCCTCGCTGGCGTGGCGATGGCCTTGTCCCCGGAAACGGAGGCCCCGAGTCGTTGCCACTCGCGCGCTCAGCAGAACCGCGGTGGGCTCGAATTGTCACCGGTGTGCACTAAAGTGGGACCACGAACCCAAAGGAGATGGAATGGCTGTGTTGCCGTGGCGGCGCAAGAAACGAGCC
>JAUMYR010000182.1 GCA_030528545.1 Propionibacteriaceae bacterium | reverse complement strand
GGCAGCCGGATGATCTCCCAGCCCTGCGGAGCGGTCGTGCGCTGCGCGTGCAGCGCGCACAGGTCATAGCTTCCTGGCTCGGCCTGCAGCGCGAGCGGGCCGAGCACCACGGTCGACGATGCGTAGGCATAGGTGAGCGTGGCCACGGCACGGCCGGAGCAGGCGGTTCGGGAACAGCGTCGCACGGGGAGAATCTAGCCGAGCTGTGGCTATTGTTGTCGCATGCCACGCAGCCGAGACCGTCATGGACGAGGAATCCGCGGTCCCATCGCCCCTCCCCAGCTCATACGATCGCGCCCGATGTCCCGGGTCGAGGTGTTCGCCGACTGCGTTGAGAGAGCGGTGCGCCTGGTCGAGGCGCGGTGCGCCGAGGCCCTGATCGGGGTGCAGATCGGCATCGACGACGTCCCCCTGGTGACCCGGCACACCGAGGCGGTGCCGCTCGCCCTCGCGGTCGAGGCCCGGCTGGCGAGCCCGGCCCAGGTCATCTTGTACCGCCGCCCCCTGGAGCTGCGGGCGAGTTCTCGGGCTGGGCTGCGCAAGCTCGTACACCGGGTGCTGGTCGAGCAGCTGGCGACCGTGACCGCGCGGACGGTCTGGGAGCTGGCTGGAGACGACCTGGACGATCAGGCCTGAGACGCGCCGGCGGACAGGCCGACGCGCCAGACTGCGTGGATGCCGACGGGCTTCGGGCGGTGAGCCTTGACAGCCCGGAAGACACCGATGACCCGGGGATCGATCGCTCAGCGCAGCCGGGGGTCGTAGTTCAGGTTGACGTCCGTGCCCGGAATCTCGGCGAGGGGCTGGAATGGCACGACGTAGGTGTTCTTCTCCCCGAATAGCGACGCCGCGGCGATGACTGGAGCCGAAGAGAGCAGATCGTAGGACACCACATCTGCCTCAGCTCCCGGCCAGGTCGAGGTCTGACCCGCCCCGATCGTGGCCTCGACCGGGGCGGCCTCATTCTCCCCCGAGCTGACGGCCAGCCTCACCGTGACCGGTGCATCGCTGGGGTTGGTCACCGACACCTGGCCGCCGCCGGACAGTACCGCGCGTCCCGATGTCAGCGGCTCGGCGTGTGAGACGAGGGCAAAATCCCCGTCGCTGCCTACGGAAGCCGCCGCCACGACCGGACGATCCGCGGTGACGCGCAACGCGGCGGCGTCCTCGCCGATGGTCGCGCTGATGTCGATGGAGACCGTCGAACGCGGCTCGACCGGGATCGCCTGAGCGTCCGCCAGGGCGATGGCCTGGGTGCTCAGCGCCTCGACGCTGACCTTCGCCCGCTCGGGTCCGGGGTTGGTGACAACGACCCTGGCCGAAGTCACCCCGGCCGGGATACCTGGCAATAGCTGGCTCTCTGCGGGGCTCGTCGCGTCGACATAGTCACCCGACAGCGCCGACCAGGTACGCCCGAAAACCCCCACACGTCCGAGACTCGCCTGGATCCCGACGCCTATCGGCGCCTCGGAGGCCACGAAAGCCGACACCGGGACCACCCGGGTGCTGCGGGCCGATAGCGAGAAGGTCTGGGAGCCGATCGCGCTCACCGGTCCCTCCGGCCCGAACAGGGTCAGCTCAACGGCCGCCTCGGCGTCGTCGGGATTCACCAGCAGCAGATCGCTGGAGCGTGGCTGGGCGAGTGCCAAGAAGCCCGAGGTCCGCGGCTGAGAACAACGGCTCCAGCCGCTCGCCGAGTCCGTGACCGTGCGGGTCCCGGCCGCGAAACGCTTCGCCGATTTCAGCACCACCGGGACGCTCAGGTCTTGCAGCACCAGTTTCGGCTGTGGGTCCTGGGGGTCAGCGCCGATGGGGGTGGCCGTGATCTCGCTCTCACCCAAGGCATACACGCTGTTCTTCGCCTCGCCGACCGCACAGACCGAGGTCTGATCGGTCGGTAGCGTGACCGCGGCCTGTGGCGGTGGCGAGGCCGCCGGAACCAAGGTGATCGTGTAGGGCAGCCCGACGGCCGCCGCGAGCAGCCCGGCTTGCCAGCGTATCTTCCTCATTCCTCGATCCCCCGTCTCGCCTGGGCGGCGCCCCCAACGACCGGCGCCGCGAGCAGGATCAGCAGCGCCGCGGTCGCGATCTGAACCCAAAGGTAGCCAGTGGCCGGGCGCATCCCCCAAGACAGCTGGCCGCCCTCGCCGGGCAGGGCGAATACCGGACGCTCACCCTCAAGTGGATCGAGGCGCGTACCACCCAGCCACGCCTCCCACCTATCGTCTCGGGCTTCGGCGAGCACCAGGGTGCGCCCCGGCGTCCCCGCCGCGATGCTGCCGTCCACCACGGGCTCGCTGCCTGAGGCTGAGGACACCACGGCACGCGATGGCAGGCCACCGACCGTCCAGACCTGCGTCCGGTCATCGGCGGCGGCCCTGCTCAGATCCGCGGCGTTACTGATCGATGCGATCTGGTCTGGGGTCGCGCCACGCAGCCAGATATGGGCGATGCCGAGCCCTAAGAGCTGGCGTCCGATGTCGTCACCCAATTGCCCCCGGGCAAAGGCCTGCGCGACCGCGGAGAACTGGGCCGCCATCTCGGGGGCCACCGAGACCATATCGTGTTCGGCGCTGCCCCAGCGCGGCTGCTCCGCCGCCACCACCGACCAGCGGGCCGCGGTGCCGTTGACGTCGATCATCAGCGTCCGGGACTGTCTCGGTGAGGACTGCACTGCGGTCACGTAGCTGGGCAAGGCGCTGGACGAAGGCTGAATCGGGCCCGAGATCCCCGAGAGGGGAATCCACACCAGGGGCAGCGTGGTCGCCACCACGATCGGCACCAGAGGTACGCCGAGCCCACATTCCTCGGTCTCTTCCAAGGCGGAGATCACGGCGGCGGTCAAACCGGCCACCACGAGGAGCAACCACGGCCCGAGTTCGGCCCGGACGTGCCCACCAGCGACCGGGAGAATCAGGCGGGACAGGCCCGCAGCGGCCAGATAGCCGGCCGAAACCATCCCGATGGTGCGCCACAGGGCGAACCCACGCACCCGCCCGGAGGCGATCAGCCATCCCACCGAGACGATCAGCCCGCCGAAGAACACGGCTCCCACCACCGGATGCGGGGCACCGGCGTTGATGACCCCGGTGAACAGCCACGGGCAATCGACGGCGGTCGTGCTCGCCAGCGGATCGGCTCCGGTCAGTAGCCGGGCTGGCTGGGCCACCAGGGCCGGGGACCAACCCGCCAGCAGCACGGCGGGGCCTAGCAGCGCGACAGCGATCTCGGGAATGCGGCTCCGTTCGAACAGCGCCCATGCCACACCGGCGGCCAGGGCCACCGGCCATGCCAGCGGGTAGGCCGAGGCCAGCAGGGTCAGCCACCCGGCGGCCGCTGCCGGGCCACGCCAGCGCTCGGCACCCACGCTGGGCCGTAGCCTCCAGCGCTCGATGGATCGCAGGAACATCGGCACGCCGATCGCCCACGCGATACCGGTGAGCGAACCGGCGCCGACGAAACCGAGCACCCACACCGAGACCCCCCACGTGGCCGACAGCACAGCCCGCATCCTGGCGTCCTCGACCCTGAGCCGAATGTAGGCATTCGCTGCCCAGGCCGCCAGCAGCGGACCCAGTAACAGGATCAGGAAGACCCACCAGCCCGGCTGCCCCAGCGTCAGCGTCGACCCCAACGCCATGATGCCGAGCCACAGCGGGCTCGTGCCCGGCACACCAGCGCTCGGCGTCACGAAAGCCGACCAGGCCTGGGCCAAGCTGGTGGGCGCTGCGAGCAGGTTCCCTCCCTCAAGGGCGGCGGCCGCACCCAGGTGCGCACGCATCGCGATCAGCCCTAAAACGAAGAGCACCGTGCTCATGACGACCATCGGCGCCATGGCCCGCCGCCGACGGTCATAACCGGCGTAATCCCCGCCAGTCAGTTCGTCGATGCTGGTGTCGGACTCGGTGGAGAACAAGTCCCGGTATCGCTCTACGACCGCCCCCGCGAAGCGATCCGCGAGGTTCCTCACACCCGCGAAACGGCCCGGACGCAGCTTGGCGGTGTCGATCGCTGGCGGCCCCGCGGCGATGAGCCGCTCGCGCATCTGCGCGGTGACCTCAACGGACTTACGGAAATCACGCAGCGCCCGCCACTCGTCCACCGCCTGGGATGGCGATTTGCCCAGCAGGAACCAGATCATCCGCAGGATCGAGATCCACCACAGCCGAGCCTGTGCCCAACCGAACCGTTCGGAGCGGGAGGCCACCATCCGCATCGCCGCCAGCCGGTCCAGTGCCTGCGGGTGCGGCGCCAGCCTCGATTCGCGCCAGCCGAGCCTTCCCGCCTGGCGGTGATAGAGCGCGGCCTGCGGACAGGTGAGGACGCGGTAACCGCGTTCGTTCGCGCGCCAGCCGAAGTCGACTCCGTCTCGAAACAGCGGGACCGCCGGGTCGAAACCACCGAGTTCGGACCACACCCGCCCGGAGATGAACAGGCCAGCGCTCGACCCGCCCAGCGTGGGTTCAGGATCGAGATGGTGCTGGTCGATGTCGCCGAGCTCGAAGCCTCGCACGTCACG
>JAUMYR010000181.1:1887-4538 GCA_030528545.1 Propionibacteriaceae bacterium | reverse complement strand
CCGACCGGCTGGTACTTCTCATGGCCCAGCTGCTCGGCCAGCTCCGCCTCCACAGCGGTCACCGATACCGGTTCCGTCACCCCGTTCAAACCCACCAGACCAACACCCCGCAGCTCCCACTTAGCCCAGCAGCCACTCAGCCAACCCCTGCCCAAGGACGATCCCCCAGCCACAAGACCGATCACCTCGATCATGCCCATCACGGCCAGATCCCTTTCAGCCAAAGCAGACCAGAAAGACCAGAAAACAGACAGACCCGATCGCGGCGCCCTGCGGGCCTTGGGGTCTAGGACCGCTGAAAGGTCGCCGTCGAGGTGGAAACCGGAGGCTGCCCGATGCTCGGGTAGCAATGATTCCGTCATCGTTGAGGGCGATCCTTCCCCAGGCAGCTCCGCGAGGCGGCCGAGCCTAAGGATGAGCGTCTAGACCGGTGCCCCTCGTCTGGTTCCAGGACGATCCGGGTTACACTTCACCGAGTGCAGGTGGCCGGACTTGATCTTCCGCTGATTCCGTGGCGTCGGCTCGTCCCACGCACCGACGATTACCGTGGCCTCAGCACCCGATGGCCCAAGGAACTCCTCGCGGGCCTGACCGTCGGGATCGTGGCGCTTCCCCTCGCTCTGGGCTTCGGCGTCGCCTCGGGCGTCGGTGCGGGGGCAGGGCTGGTCACGGCGATCGTCGCTGGCATCGTCGCGGCGGTGTTCGGCGGTTCCCATCTTCAGGTCTCCGGCCCGACCGGGGCCATGACCGTGGTGCTGTTACCGGTCATCGCCCAGTACGGGGTCCAGACCGTTCCCCTGCTGGCGATCCTGGCGGGAATCCTCGTAGTGGCTATGGCGATCACCGGGCTGGGACGCGCGGTCGACCTGATCCCCTGGCCCGTGGTGGAGGGTTTCACCTTCGGGATCGGGGTCATCATCGCGGTGCAGCAGATCCCGCTCGCCCTCGACGTGGCCAAGGGCGAATCCGAATCGACCCTGCTCTCGAGCTGGCAGGCCCTCACCCACACGGACTGGACGCGAGCACTCGCCCCACTCGGCCTCGTCGCGCTCGTGATCGTGACACACCTAGTGCTGCACCGTTGGTTCCGGCGGGTGCCAGCCTCCCTGGTCGCGATCGTGATCGCGACCGCCGTCGCCGAGATCGCCCAGCTGCCCGTGGAGCGCATCGCGACCCTGCCCTCCGGCCTGCCAGCCCCAGCCCTACCCCCGTTCTCCTGGCAGCTGCTCACCCAGCTGGCGGCCCCAGCGCTGGCCATCGCCGCCTTGGCCGCCCTCGAATCGCTGCTGAGCGCCCGAGTCGCCGACGGCGCGGTCCCGGAGGTGAGGCGCACCGATGCCGACCGCGAACTGTTCGGTCAGGGACTGGCCAACATCGCATCCGGGCTCTTCGCCGGGCTGCCCGCCACCGGAGCCATCGCCCGGACGGCCGTCAATATCCGCAGCGGCGGACGCACCCGGGCTTCTGCGATCACGCATTCGCTGGTCTTGGTGGTGGTGATCCTCGCGCTCGGGCCGGTCGTGTCCCGCATTCCCCTGTCGGCCCTCGCCGGGGTCCTCGTCATGACGGCCATGCGGATGATCGACTTCAGCGTCGCCTCACGCATCTGGCGCACCACCCGCGCCGACCGGCTGACCTTCCTCGCCACCTGCGCGACCACGGTATTGCTCGACCTCATCGCGGCGGTGCTGCTGGGCGTTGGGCTGGCCGCGGTCCTCAGCCTGCGCCACATGGCCGCCACGTCCGCGGTGCGCCGCGAACACCTCCCGGTGCTCACCCCGACCGGGCTGGTCGACTTCCCCACCGACGAGTGGCACGACCAGGTCGCGGTCTACCGGGTAGATGGGGCGCTGTTCTACGGCGATGCGCGCCGCTTCATTGACATCGTCTCCTCGGCCAGCGGGGTGAGGGGAGTCATCATCCGCGCACACCGGATGAGGGTCATGGACGCCTCTGGAGCCGAGGCGCTGCGGGAGACCGTCAAGGCCCTGCGCAGACGCGACATCGAAGTGGTCGCCCAGGGCCTATCCGAGCAGCAGCTCGCGACCGCGACCGCCACCGGCGCGATCACCGCGGACCAGCACGCCGCCGACCTGCCCGCAGCCATCGACCTCATGTGCTCCCGGCTCGGCACCCCCGGCACACCGTGCGTCCGTTCAAGCACCACCAGCGTGTTCTCCTATGGCACCTTCACCGAACCCCAGGTTCACCAGCGGGTCTACGGGCGCCGCCTCAGCGGACGCCTGGACTCTTTGCCCGGTTACCGGCTGAAGCTGATCGGCGTCCCCGACTACGCGCTCGATGCTCTCGGACGCAGCACCCAACCCGCGGCGGTTCGTGGCCGCCCAGACGACCTCATCGCGGGCATGCGCTACGAGATCAGCGACCTCGAACTCGCTGCCATCGACTCGGTCAACAGCGGGGTCTTCGAACGGGTCTGGGTCCGGCTCGGATCCGGGAAGGGGGCCTGGGTCTTCGTCCTGCCCGGCCCGGAAGACCCGCCCGACGATGCCGTCCGCGACGAGGTTAGGGTTTGATCTTCAGCTGCCCGGCGGGACGCCGCAGCTGGGCCCCGGCCCGCCGGGCCCGCTCGTCCACGATGTCGATGACGCGGGCCGCGGCCTCCTCCAGCGCCAGCCCCGTGGTGTCAA
>JAUMYR010000181.1:0-1787 GCA_030528545.1 Propionibacteriaceae bacterium | reverse complement strand
ATGAGGCAGATGTCACACTCGCGCAGCGCCTCGGGGATCGCACCGTCGTCGTTGCGCACCGCGAATTCCATGGCCGAGATCCGGACGAAATAGTCCGCCTCCACGCCCACCGGACGCATAGCCACCTGGTCTGCTGGCAGGCCCGAGACCTTCTCCAGCGCACGCAGCGCGTCCCCCATCAGGTCGACATAGGGCAGGCCGAGATCCCGGCAGGCGTTGATGACCAGGCTGCGCAACTCGTCATTGACCAGGGTGAAGAACACCGCGATCGGGTGATTGGCGCGCTCCTTGAGAGTCTCCAGGGCCTTGAGCATCGCCTCGGTGCGGCCCACCCTGGGGTGCCTCACGATCTCGAAATTCGCTTCGGGGAACTGGGCCCGGGCTGCCCGGGCGATGCGCACCGCTGACTCACCGGTCGAGTCGGCAATGACGTGGATCTCGATGGTCTCGCTCATGCAGGTGACCCTAGCGTCCCCGGAGAGCCGCCACTCAGCGCACCGCCGGTGTCACCGCCACCTCGTCCAGGTCTGGGGCCCGGCCGGTGGTCCCCCTCATGACCAGCTCCGGCTGGAACAGCATCTCGGCATACATCGGCCGGACTCCGGCGATCTCGCCGATCAGCGCCGCCGTGGCGGCACGGGTGATGGCATCGACCGGCTGGCGGACGCTGGTCATAGGCGGATCGATGAAACTCATTAGCGTCGAATCGTCGTAGCCGACGATCGAGACATCTGCGGGCACCCTCCTCCCCAGCGAGCGTGCGGCGCGGATAGCGCCCAGCGCGATCATGTCCGAGGCGCAGATGATTCCCGTGCAGCCGTCCCGGATCAGCTGTGAGGCAGCGACCTGCCCGCCTTCGACCGTGAAGGTTGAGGACGCGACATGCCCGCTGGGCAGCCCGGCCGCTTCCATCGCCGAAACAAAACTGGTCTTCTTGCGCAGGGCCGGGACGTATCGCTCCGGGCCGATCGCCAGGCCCAGCCGCTCATGCCCCATTGCCAGCAGGTGGTTCACCGCCAGCTCGGTGGCCAGCGCATCGTCGGTGGCGAAGAAGGGAGCCTCGATCCCCTCCACGAAACCGTTGATGAGGGCGATCGGGAGTCCCCGTTCTCGCAAACGCTTGTAATGCTCATGGGACTGAGTGATGTCGGCGTGGGCCCCGGACAGGAATATCACTCCAGCGACATCGTGGTCGAACAGCGTGGCCAGGTAGTCCTCCTCGGTGGGGCTGCCCGGGGTCCTCGTACAGAGCACCGTGGTGAAGTCGTGCTCGATCAAGCGGTCTTCTATCGCCTGGGCGAACTGGGGGAAGATCGGGTTGGTGAGTTCCGGGGTTACCAGTCCCACTAGGCCAGACGATCGGGTCCTCATGCGTTCTGGGCGCTCATAGCCCAACACGTCAAGGGCCGCCAGCACAGCCCTGCGCGCCTCCCGGGAGACCCCCGGACGCGCGTTGAGGACGCGAGACACCGTCGCGGTGGAAACCCCCGCATGCTCGGCGAGGTCGGCCAAGCGAGTCCGCATTTCGGATGCCACGTTGCTCCCTTTCTGTGCACTTGCGCACATGCTATCCGAAACGTTATCTGAAAGTTACAGAAATCTTTGCAAGACCCGCCGCTGAGAGATAGGCTGAGCCCCATCCAAGAGCGGCAGCCACCTTCCAGGCTGCCCGATCTTCATCAAAGGAGAATCCGATGCGCCGTAGCATCCTGGCGACCGCGGTGGTCGCCGGCCTCGCCGCCACCCTCAGCGCGTGCGGCGGCACCACTACCCCCACCACCTCGGCC
>JAUMYR010000180.1 GCA_030528545.1 Propionibacteriaceae bacterium | reverse complement strand
GGCTCGTTTCTTGCGCCGCCACGGCAACACAGCCATTCCATCTCCTTTGGGTTCGCGGTCCCACTTTAGTGCACACCGGTGACAACTCGAGTCCACCGCGGTTCTGCTGAGCGCGCGAGCGGCAAGGACTCGGGGCCTCGGTTTCCGCGAACAAGGCCATCACCACGCCAGCGAGCCAGCACTCAGCCAGGATTCAGGCCGCATCCTGATCCAGGCATCATTCCGCCGCGGGAACCGCCTGAGCGCACAGCCGGCGACAACGCACGGTTCCGAGACATTGCCGATTGACACGAGGGGGTCTCCGGTACCCATGGTCCCGCCAGAAGAGCGGTTCAGTCCGGGATCGATGGTGAAGGTCATTCGGTGTCCGCTCGGGAGTCGGGAGCCTTCCGCAGGGCCGGTCTCTACTTACGAGAGCAGGAACCACGCCTTGTTCTCGGGAGACCACCCACGGGAGACCACCCAGAGCTCCTGGGGGCACGGCCGCCACGCCCACCGGGTCGGTGTTGCTCATTCACGCCACACCGGGCGTCGGAGGACCGCCACCACACCCACGGGGCTAGTGCGACATCCACGGACTCGCACCGGGCAGAACCCAGCGCGACTTCGAGGAGGCGTCATGACCGGTTTCGTCTCTTCTCGGCGAGTGACCGAAGCCGCGGGAGCCCACAGGCCTCCAATCACGGCGGCGAGCCCCCCCCTGACTTGGCGTTAGCCGCTCAATCCACACCACGAAAGGAGTTCCGCACCAAGGACCGCGCCGTTCTGCTTCCTCGGCGGTCGGCTCAACGCCCAAACCGTACGTTGCCGGAGGCAGGCCATCGCTGGGACAGTCCACCCCGAAACCGCCCTGGGCACCCGATCCTAGGACCGACGCCGTCTCGCAGCGCCCGCACCAGCGACGGGTGATCCTCTACGGGCCTCGCCAGCACCGGCGGAACTCCAGAGGGACCACCCCGCGACAGACGGGAAGATCACGCCCAGCCGGTGGGACCCGCTGAACCTCCAGAGACCCGACCAAACAGAACCGCACGCCGACGCCTGGCCAAGGCCACAGGTTTCACGTGAAACGGTGCCGGGTCCCCGGGCAACTAGAGCGGCCGGGTCACGCGAACCAGGCCCCACGACTTCGCGTCACCGACTCGCAGAGCGGCGGCGTCATCCGGTTCACTCACCAGCTCCGCATCCGGAAAGGAGTCGTGATCGGCCTGGGACTAAACCCGGGTCCCTGCCGACGGCTCGCTCCGTCGATCGGGACGCCGCACCTGGGCGCCTCACAGAACAGACGACAGGGCTCGGGATCGACTCCCGCAAGAATGCGACCGGTACGAGCCCATCATCGCGATCGGTGCACACGAAGTGCCCAGGCGCGTTCCATCGCCCTAAGTACGCAGGGAAGAACCGGCCCGAGGCAGAGCACGCGCCTGCGCGAGCCTCCAACGGGAGAAACCCCGCACTCAGCGGAAGATCACGGAGTCCTTCCCGGTCTTCCTCGGGAAGCCTCGCAGCGGCACGGGGCGGGGCCGTCCACGGCCTAGGAGCTCACCGTGGGGCCAAACCCGCTGGCTAGAACTCTAGGAGACGGCCGTGATCCCGAGCCTCGTCCCAAGACAAGGCCCGGCCTTCGGCATCACCGAAGGCCGGGCTTCGCGGTCGGTTCCTCGTCCGGGCACGTGACCCGTGGTGCCGCGGCGGGCGAGACCAGCCGGGCACCACAGCCGTGCTCGGGAACATGCTCCGGTGCCGAAGCCGTGCGAAAACCCGACCCCGACGAGGCCAGGTCCAGCCAGATGCACACCGGCCGCCGGAAGATGGGCCTGGATCCCAGGCGATCCCGGAAGCAGGAAGAGGGCCGCTCCAGCAGCCAGGACCTGCAAAGGCCCAGTGAAGCCCGCGGGAGCGGCGTCTAACCCCCGCCGGATGGGACCAGCCTCGGCTCGAGATGGGGCACGAGGGACATCATGGGTCAAACCCCTAGCTGATGAGACGTGCCTTCGGTCCGTCGGGGCCTAGCTAAGCTGGGACCCAGTGACCGCGGCGCCGACCTGACCACGTCCCAGCGGCACACCGTCCCGGATCGGAGCACCTCCCGCGTCAAAGGGACCTCAGGCGGCCCTCCGGACCAAGATGACGTTGGTGGCCTCGGCCTTCACGTGGGCGCGGGCCGAACGCACCTCGGCCCGCAGTCGCGCCTTGGTCAACTGCTTCCTGGCGGCCGCTACCTCATCGGCGGCGCTACTGCCCTTGAGCGCGTACAGTGCTCCCCCCAGTGCGATCAGGGGAGTGCACCAACGCAGCAGCTTGTCCAGGGGAGCCACGGCGCGGCAGGTCACCGCTTTGAAGGTCTCCTTGCTGTCCTCGGCCCGGACCCGCACCACCCGCACCTGGTCCTGGCATCCCAGCTCTTCGACCGCCTGGCTGAGGAAATCAGATCTCCTCAGCAGCGGCTCCATCAGCGTGACGGTGAGATCCGGACGCACGATCGCCAGCGGAAGGCCCGGAAGGCCCGCACCGCTGCCCACATCGACCAGGTTCAGCCCCTCGGGGATGAGCTCCACGAGGGCCAGGGAGTTCAAGATATGACGCTCCCACAGCCGCTCCGCCTCGCGAGGCCCGAGCAAGCCCCACTCAATCCCTCGACTTGCCAATATATCGACATATTGCTTTAGCTTTTTATAGCTCTCTGGGAATCCTTGCTGAACCAACTCTTCGCCGATCACAGCTCAACTGTACGGCCCAGAGTCCCCATCCGCCGCCCGGCCCGGAGGATCGTCCCGGCGCCCGGGTTCCGGGACAGAGAAGCGCTGCTGCCGACATGCTCCCAACCGCTCGGCCCCGGACCGGCGTGCGACGACGGTCAGCTCCGATAGTTCCCGGCGGCGGTCGCCCCCATGCCGCCACAGAGGACGTGGCACACTCAGGGCACCTGACTCCCCGATGCTCGCCCTGCATGAAGTGAGGGGGCTCGATCGGCTCTCGACCCGGGCGCACCTAGCCGGGCTCCTTTTCGGTGAGCCGCTGATGGCACGGGCGCGCCCATCCCGGCACCGCCACAACCCGGACCATCGACGCCTATCCACCCGGCGAACCGCGTCCCCGAGCCACGCCCCAAGGCAGGCGCCGAACCGGAGGGAGCGCCCCGGCTCGGACCTGGCACGCCACCCACGATGCCCCTCCAGCAGGCAGACGCTCGTTCCTCGACCAGGCCGGGTGCGAGAGTAAGCCCTCCTCAGCCCGGCAAGATCGGCTCCAGGCTAGGCCGACACGGAAATCCCGTGCCATCGGGTCAAAGCACCAGGGCCCAGGTTCGACCGGGTCATCGCGCAGATCCTCTGGCCGTGGCGCCCCGGGCTCGACCCCTACGGACGCGCGCCGGAGCTTCCTAGCCGCCCTGGGCCAGCGACAAGCGGGAACCAACACATAACCTGACGGGCTCGGGCGGGCGAACGTCTGCCCGGTGGTGCTGGGGATGGCGGTCCGGGTTGAGGCGGTGACCGCCACGGCCGTCCGGATACCGTTTCCGCGTCGCTCAGCTGGTTCGTGGGCGGTCCGGGTTGAGGCACCGGCCGTGAAGGTGGCCGGTGATCTGCTGAGAAGGACGCGACGCACCGGTGGCCTTGGGCAGTAACCCTCGGTCACCTCCCCGAAGCGGCCCCGGCCTTCCCCAAGGAACGTGTTCACCCACGCGATGCCGCCCCCGATATCGCTTCAACGCAGTCAGCCAAATCCTGTTGAACGGCCTGCGCTGCCTCGGTCACGAACCCAAACACCCCAGATCTTCGGACCACCAGATCCTCCTGGAGAGGCTCACGGAATCTCCATTGCTCGTGCCCCGGGCATCACATGCCGCTATAGATGTCGATCACCAGGCCTGTCTTCTCCGACCGATAGATCGCCGAGCAGGTACCCCAATCCGTGGGCTCGGGACCACTCGATGGGCATAGACCAGATCGTTCGGCGACCAGGCGCACGTGTTCGGCCACATCGGTCACCTCAGTGGGAACAATGACACCCCAGAGGGTTCCGATGCCGATGAAATGCCGACTCGCTCAGCATGACGTCAAAAGCGCCGAAGCGGTAGCAGGAGAACCCCTTCACCCGCTCCCTGGAGGGATAGCAGGCCGCCTGATCGATAAAGTCCGAGGCTTCCTCTAGCCCGGCCACGATGAGATCGATCGAGCCAATGACGGCGCCGCTCATATCCTGCTTCCATTACGCCCCGAACCGCCGATCGGCGCGATTCTTGCGGCACCTGCTGGCTATCGCGACCGCCGTCCCGCCAGCCATGCAGTAGGTTCATCGCCACCCGAGCCGGTCTCGTCCATCCCCGGAGGCGAACCCTCAGGCCCACCAGCCGGACGCACGCCCACGAAACTTGCCCTCATCGGGGCGAGACCAGGCCGACGACCCGGTGGCTAGGCCACAGGCCAGCCAATGCCCTGATCCACTGCCTATCAATAGTCCAGCCGGGGACGACCACGCCGAGCTGGGCCCCACGAGCTACGAACCGAGCCATGCTAGGCGCAGCCCTAAAACACATCCAGGGGAAGG
>JAUMYR010000179.1:2002-4565 GCA_030528545.1 Propionibacteriaceae bacterium | reverse complement strand
GACGCCACGTGCAGGCGCCGCAGCCCGGCCGCGGCGTGCAGGGGCTGCAGCACCGGCATCGCGGCCATCGTGGTGCAGTTCGGGTTGGCGATGATGCCCTTGGGACGGTCGGCGATGTCCTGCGGGTTAACCTCGGAGACCACCAGCGGCACCGCGGGGTCCTTGCGCCAGGCAGAGGAGTTGTCGATGACGACGGCGCCCGCCGCCGCGAACCGCGGCGCATACTCGCGGGACGTGGCCCCGCCCGCGGAGAAGATGGCGATGTCGATGCCGTCGAAGTCGGCGTCTGCCACGTCCTCCACCACCACGTCCTGCCCCCGCCACGGCAGGGCGGTGCCCGCCGAGCGGGCCGAGGCGAAGTAGCGCATCTTCGCCACCGGGGTGTCGCTGTCCTCCAGCAGGGCGCGCATGACCCGGCCCACCTGGCCGGTGGCGCCCACGATGGCGTACCGCAAAGCTTTCATCGTCCGGTTCCTCCGTACACGATCGCCTCGGCGCTAGCCGAGTCCAAACCAAAGGCAGTGTGGGTGGCCCGCACCGCCGCATCCAGATCCGCCAGGGCGGTGACCACCGAGATACGGATCTCGGAGGTGGAGATCATTTCGATGTTGATCCCGGCGTCGCTGAGCGCCCCGAAGAGCTTGGCCGAGACGCCCGGGTGGGAGCGCATGCCCGCCCCGACGAGCGAGAGCTTGCCGATCTCGTCGGTGAGGAAGATGCGGCCGTAGCCGATCTCCTCCTTGGCGGCCTGCAGGGCGGCCAGCGCCCCCGGACCGTCCGGGGTGGGCAGGGTGAAGGACAGGTCCGTGTGCCCGTCGTCGACCGACACGTTCTGCACGATCATGTCGATGTTGGCTTCCGCCGCCGCCACGATCGCGAAGATGCGGGCGGCCAGGCCCGGGCGGTCCGAAACCTTGGTCAGGGTGATCTTCGACTGGGAGCGGTCGTGGGCGATACCGGTGATCAGGGGAGCTTCCACGGGGTCCTCCTTCGAGGCGGCGATGATGGTCTCAGCGAGGCTGGGGGCGAGCAGGCGCACCAGGTCCGGGTTGACGGCGTGGTCGGCAATCCAGGTGCCGTCCTTGTCGGAGAACGACGAGCGCACGTGCAGGGCCACGTGGTGGCGGCGGGCGTACTCCACGGCCCGCAGGTGCAGGATTTTGGCGCCGTGGGCGGCGAGCTCGAGGGTTTCCTCGGCGGTCAGGGTGGTGATGCGGCGGGCGGAGGGCACGACGCGCGGGTCGGCGGTGAACAGGCCGTCGACGTCGGTGTAGATCTCGCACACGTCGGCCCGCAGGGCCGCCGCCAGGGCGACGGCGGTCGTGTCGGAGCCGCCGCGGCCGAGCGTGGTGACGTCGTCGCGCTCCGACAGTCCCTGGAAGCCGGCGACGATGGCGACGTTGCCCGCCTGCAGGCAGCGCACCACCCGCTCCGGCACGACCCCCAGGATCGAGGCCTTGCCGAAGGCGGAGTCGGTGTGCACCCCGGCCTGGCGGCCCGTGAACGCGTGCGCCCCCACCCCGGCGGCCTCGATGGCCATCGCCAGCAGCGACATGGAGATGCGCTCGCCGGCGGACATGAGCAGGTCCATTTCGCGGGCGTTGGGTTCGGGGTTCAGGGCGGCGGCCATGTCCAGCAGCTCGTCGGTCGTGTCGCCCATGGCCGAGACCACGACGACGACGTCGTGCCCCGCCCGCTTCGTATCCACGATGCGTTTGGCGACCCGCTGCATCGCCGTGACGTCGCTGACGGACGAGCCACCGAATTTCTGCACGATCAGGCTCATGGTGCTCCTGCGAGGTGGGCCGCCACCGCCGAGGTGGGTGGGCGGCATCGGACACGTGTCGGCATTGTTTCACGACGTGGGCGGCCCGCCGCACTGGCGTCCAGCATGCAACAGGTCACAGCTCGCCCCCGTTTTCGCCGGTTTGGCGCGGCGGGCGGCCGCTTGCCGAGGCGCGGGGCAGGGCCGGGGCAACGGCAGACCCACCGCCCATCGTCTCACTGACTGGACGGCGGCGGGCTACTGGCCGACCAGGCGGCGCCCCTCAAAGGCCCGCCCCAGCGTCACCTCGTCGGCGTACTCCAGGTCGCCACCGACCGGCAGGCCCGACGCCAGGCGCGAGACCGGCACCTCCAGGGTGCGCAGCATGCGCACCAGGTAGGCGGCGGTGGCCTCCCCCTCAATGTTGGGGTCGGTGGCGATGATGACCTCGGTGATGTTGCCATCCCCGACCCGGCCCAGCAGCTGGCGGATCCGCAACTGATCCGGCCCGATGCCGTTCATCGGGTCTATCGCCCCGCCGAGCACGTGGTAGCGGCCCCGGAACTCGCGGGTGCGTTCGATGGCGACGACGTCCTTGGGTTCCTCCACGACGCACAGCACGTCGTCGGCGCGCCGCGGGTCGCGGCAGATGGCGCACAGCTCCGCCTCGGCGACGTTGCCACACACCTCGCAAAACCGCACCTTGGCCTTGACTTCCCGCAGCGCCGTGGCCAGCTGCTCAACCTCGGCGGGGTCGGCACCCAGGATGTAGAAGGCGATGCGTTGGGCGCTCTTGGG
>JAUMYR010000179.1:0-1992 GCA_030528545.1 Propionibacteriaceae bacterium | reverse complement strand
AGGTTTTGTACCGCGCCGTCGTACACGCTTCGTCCTTCCTCCTGGCCCGCCTAACGGCGGGAACACTGCAGCCTACTGGGCGTCCACGCCGGTGCGTTCCTCCAACACTCGCCCGCCAAGCACGCGCAACAGCACGTGCACCCCGGCCTCAATGTTGGTGTCGGCGCCCGGATCGTCGTAGCTGATCTCGTCCTCGCCGTCTTGGAACGTCAGGTTCGTCGCCCGCCCCGCCGACGCCATGCCCACCGGGGCGTACGGATCCTCCGCCCCGTACGGGTCATCCGGCTCGGGCGGCAGCGGCCCGTAGTCGGCGGGCGACAGGTGCCGCAGCTGGCGGCCCGAGCGGATGTCGTGCACCGTCGCGTGGGCGGGACGGGGCGACCCGGTCGTTCCTGGCGACGGTTCCGGACCGACCTCCGGCCGGGCAGGTGCCGCCGATGCCTCGGCCGCGGGCGCGGTTTGGCTGGGGGCAGCCGGTGCGGCTTGGCCCGGGGCCGACGCGGTGGGCAGCGACGGGGCCGCCTCCGGCGAAGGCGCGGCGGGGGACGCCGCCCCGAATGCGGGTGCGGCTTGGCTCGGGGTTGCCGGTTGCGGCGCCCAGTCGGCGGCGGCCGCGGGGGCGCCGGCGGGGGGCTGGGCGGCGGGGGGGCCGGCCGCCCCCGGGCTCGCCGCGAACGGCGCGGGCGCCACCTGGGCAGTGGGTGGCGTCGCCTCGGCGACGGCCTGCTCGGCCGGCGGGGCAGCGGCGACCTCGTGGTCGACGGCGGGACTCTCCCACTGCGGCTCGCACGGGATGGCGGCCACCTCCGGCCACTCCACGTCGTCCCACGTGGTGGCCCCGCGCGCCGCGGACGGGCGAACCGCACCAGCGGCAGTTTCAGCTTCGATATCCGCAGCCCCGCGCGCCGCGGACGGGCGGGCGACCGCCGGGCGCTCCTGCCCGCCCTGCCGCGCCTCGGGGCGGGGTGCCTCCTGGGCGGGGCGGGGTACCGACTGCGTTGGGTTGGCCGCCGACTGTGCGGGGCGGAGCGTCGGACGGGCAGCAGGCGCCGCGCCAGGTTCGCTGTCGACGCGGGCGGGGGCGGCCGACGGCGCGCTGACCGGGGGCGCCTCCCGCCGCGGGGCAGTATCCGGGTGGGGGCGGCTCTCGGTGCGGGCGGGCGGGACGTCGTAGCCGAAGTCCGGTTCGGGCCCGAACTCGGGGTCATAGTCCGCCGGGGCGGGGACGGGGGCGGCCTCAGCCGCGGGGACTTTTGGGTCCCCCTTCACCTCGCCCTCCCGCTGCCCGCGAGGCGCGGCCTGCGCGGGGCGCCCCTGCGGGGGCGGCCCAGCCTGCACGGCGACGACCGTCAGCTCCAGCCCCAGGGTCTCGCGCAACGCGACCGCGACCGCGCCCCCCATGTTGCGGGCCTCGAACGTGGAGACCAAGCCCGCGGTCGGGATGTGGACGGCGAAGCGCCCGGCCTCGATGGGGCCCGGGTGAGCATTGGCGGACACCAGGGCCCACACCACTTGGCTCGTGCGCCGCAGGGCCTGCAGCACCTCGTCCCAGCGGTCGCGCACCATCTCGGCGTGTGCGGCGCTCGAGGAGGTCCTGTCCGGCTGTGGGCGGGCGGGGGCCGCGGCCGAGCGCGGTGTGGCGGCGCGCTCAGGCGCCGCGGCAGGCTCCGGCCGCGCGGGGGCGGCAGGGGCCGCCGACGCCTCCGGCTCGGGTTCCGTGGTAACTGGCGGGCGGGCAGAGTCGGCGGGGTGCGGCCCACCCGCCCCGGCGCCCTGCGCGGGTGCGGTGGGCGCGCTCCCGGACGCTGGCCCACCGGGCGCGGCAACGGCCTCGCTCTGCCGGGTCTCTGCCTCTCCCGGACGCGGGGCGGGAGCAGGCGGGCGGGACGTGGGCCGGGTGGGCGCGGTCTCGGGCGCCGAAGTGGGGGGGACGACGTCGTCCGCCCCCCAGTCGGCGGCCGCGGCCGCGAGGACGTCGGCGCCGGACCGGGC
>JAUMYR010000178.1 GCA_030528545.1 Propionibacteriaceae bacterium | reverse complement strand
AAGGGGCGGGTCTCCCCATCGAACTCGATGAGACCCACGTCGATCCGCTGGCTGACTTCTCCGAGAGCGACACGGAACGCCGCCGCGGGATCGTCAAGAGGGATGCCCAGGTTACGGGCCAGAAGGTTCCCCGTTCCCGCCGGAAGCAGTCCCAGGGGAACTTCGCCACCGCGCAGGGCCGCGCCCACGGCGCGCACCGTACCGTCGCCGCCGAAGGCGCAAACCACATCGGCGCCGGAGGCGAGCGCCCGCTGTGCCGCCTGGACTCCACCATCGTCTGGGTCGGTCTCGAACCACTGCGGCCGAGCCCAGCCGAGTTCCACGGCGAGAGCATCCAGCTCGCCGCGAATTGAATCCAGATCGTCGAACTTGCTCGGATTGACCACAATCGCTGCTTGCTTCGGCATTCTTCTAATGTAGGTCACCGAGCCCGATGGCACCTGACAGTGTGGAGAATCGCGACGAACCGGCTCTTCGGGGCCGTGCCCCGGGGTCAGAGCCGCGGGATCGTGGGTGCGCCCGGCTTGAGCGATTAGCCATCCTGTCGCACTGACAGCTCGGGGTTCTAGGAATCAGCTCGCCAGCCTTCCCTGGTGGTCAAGGTCTCTGGTTGCGACGACGAAACTACTGATCGCGTTCAGGCTGATGAGGAAGCCAGCCATCGCTGCAAATGCGAGTGCCGTGGGCGGGAGGGCGCCACCGATGGTGGTCGCGAGCGATGTGCCGTCACGTGGGGTGAACCTGGCTGCTAAAACGGTCAGAGTGCCGGACACGAGAACGGCTGAGACGACAACCAGGATGACTGATTCGATCGTGGCTATCCAAGCAATACGTCCGCGCCCAATTCCCAGGGATCTGAAAACTCCAAACTCCCGACGTCTGCCGATATTTGCTGAGACGATCGTTTGGGTGAGGCTGATGAGGCTCATTACATAGATCGTGCCGAACAGGCTGATATTGGATCGAGAGGTATTGGCTCGCCGACGTTCCAGGCGATCCTCAACATAGCCCTCCTTATCCATCGTGGATCCCTCGATGTTGTTCGCTAGAAGAAGATCGCGGACGGCCTGGTAATCCAGCGAACCGGTCATGAACACCGTTGAGGGAAGAGCCCCTTGGGGTTCCACGATTCGGCCCACCTGAGACCAATCGACGAATACTCCCTCGAACAGAGGATCGACTACCACCGCTACTACTCGAAGCCGAATCTCGCGCTGATCAGAACCGATTACAGTATGCGTGTCGCCAACTTTGGCGCCCTTAAGGCTGCTCGCCACGGAGACGTCAGCAACGTCGGCGATCCTTCCGTCGGCGATGGTCTGAGACAGCAAAGTGGCAAACTCCGGAGCATCAGTGAAGTAAAGAGTCGTGAGCGTCCCGGATACCGTCCTGTTGGTGTGAGCAAAGCGGGCATGAGGACTCTGCTCATTGGACGTGATCTGGACCAGCTGGTCGGCGTCCGCGATGCTATTGAGGGACACGATCGTTGTTGCCTTGAGACGCTGCCGGTAGGCTTCGGCCCGCATGTGCTCATCCGGCACGTTGGCGACGTAGAATCCGCCCAGGAGCCCGACTGCGAGAATCATGGGCGTAGCTAACCCCGCGAAGCGCCACCGATCGGCCGCCGCCCGCTGAGCAGCGAGCATCGCTGAGCCTGGAAAGGCGGCTGCGAAAACCCTTCCGATGGCCGCGGTCACCGGTGGGATCAATAAGGGAGCGATTGCGACCAGCGGCACCGAGCCCAAGAGCGGCACGATCATGATGGCCGCGGGCCCGGAGTTTTCCGGTCCCAGGAGTGCGATTGCCACGAGGGCGAACGCCACGACGAGGAGCCGCCACAGTATTTGCTTCGTATCTAGCTTTCGGCGGGCGGGACTGATGGCGCTGACGAGTTCGCCTCTGGTCACGCTTTGGGCAGCAAGCAAGCCGCCGACCGCCGCGCTCAGCGACAGGATAAGGGCCACGGCCAGCATGAGGATCGGGTCAAAGCGGGCGTCGATGGCGACATTCTTGCCAAATAGCCCGACCGAACGGAGGACCGTGAATGCGGGGCTGGCGACGGCGTTGGCGAGAAACGCAGTGGGAGTTGCCACGAGGAGGGACAAGGCCACGCACTCTAGGAATATCATCCAGCAGATCTGTCCCCGGCCAACACCGGCGAACCTCATCATCGCCATCTCTCGTTGCCGCAGGGAGACGATCTGCTTGATGGCTGAGAACATGAGGAAACCGGAGATTACGATGGCCAGTCCGCCCATCGTGTAGAGCAAGCCGCGGATCGCGGTGAGTTGGGAACTGAGCTCCCTCGGGTCTAGGTAGGGCACTCGTACCCGGGTGACGTCTCCAAACGATGCGCCCAAGGCGACTTGGAGCGAAACAATGAATGACGTTGCCGCGACGGTAAGGAGGCATCCGAGGTATAGGCCGATATGCCGCCAAGCTAACTGCGCAGATAGTTTGATGAGCTGCGGGCTGATCATGACAGGCTCTCAAGATCGGCGAGCTTGGCGGAAATGGCCCGGTGATCAGCGCCGACCAGCTCGTCCACGATCGCGCCGTCATAAAGAAACAACACGCGGGAGGCGCAAACCGCGACAGAGGGATCGTGAGTGACCATCACAACGGTGGTCCCGGATGCCGGAAGCTCGGTCACGTACTGGAGCACTTCACGCCGGGAGGCGCTGTCCAACGCACCCGTGGGCTCATCCGCGAAAACTACCTGTCGGCGAACCGCCAGGGCCCGAGCGATAGCGACTCTTTGACACTGTCCGCCGGAAAGCTCGCCGGGCCGGTAGTTTTCAAGCCCTGAGAGCCCCACCCTGTCAAGCGCTTCTTTTGCCTCGCCTTCGGAGATACGCTGGCCGCCGAAGAGGGAAGGAAGCCGGACGTTCTGTATCGCATTTAGAGCATCTACGAGATTATATTGCTGAAAGATGAAACCAAAAGTTTTTCGTCGTAGCAGGTCGAGCTTGCGCGGCTTCATGGCAGATAATTCAAGGTCTCCAAAAAGTACTTGACCGGAGGTTGGTCTAAACATTCCTGAAAGGCAGTATAGTAAGGTTGTTTTTCCCGATCCGGAAGGGCCCATGACAGCTGTGATGTGTCCTTTCTGGAAGGACACAGAGACGTTGTCTAAAATCTTTCTTCTCTCGTCGAACCTCTTGGTCAGATCGATGGTCTGTAGCACGGCTAACCCTTTCTTTGGTGATCGAGTCCGACCTGTGGAATACATAGGATGTTCTCGGGCAAAAACTGGCGGGCGTTTCTGAGGAGCGCGCAGGACCCGGATGCGAAGCACCCTCCTTGTCCCAGCCTCTCGTCGTGCCCGGTGCGACGGTTCTTTTTCGCTGAGCGTAGTTCCGGTGAGAGGCAGAGCAGAGACTGGGCAGATCCCGATCGGGGTGAGAAAGCTGCGAACAGGACGAGCAGCCGGACGGGGAGTCGCGGCTTGTTTCCCGTGAAGGCTTTTCCTAGCCTTCCCTGCCGCACCAGACCAACTGAGCGTAAAACAGAGCGGGGCGGGTTCGAACGGCGCGATATCGGACGCCTTGGAAGAGCGAGGTAGCGACCGCATGCCCAGCGCGCCGATCGAGCCCTCAAGGTAGTGCAGGAGGTCTCGGCGAGAGTCAGCGAAACTAGTGCACGGATAAAGCCTCTAGGTGAAACTCGATGCGGTCGCTGCATCATTCTCATCCGATACGTGTGTTGTTCCTTCGCCGCGGGGCTGCCCAGGCCGTCATAGCTGACGTTCATCATCGGGCGGTCCCAGTAAAGTGCTTGGCCTGAGTTGCTGGGCAACGGCCACCCACTAGCACCAGCATACGCGACTAGGCAGAGGGCGGCGAGAGTCCGGGCCTGGGAGTGCAGGATCCCAGCACGATCCGCTGGCTTGTAGTGAGGCATCGGCTTCCGGGATCGCTATACGTTCGGGCAGTGCTGCTTTTCTGCCTCAGACAGTCCTCCCACTACGATTCGGGACTAGGCCTGTCCGAGATCGAGCGGGGAGACGTAGCCTTTGACGCCGATGGCGTCCTAGCACTGCAGGGCAGGCTGGGCGGTCGGGACTGCCTTGCTACGCGGTCCGCCGAGCCGTTTCGAATCCCGGTCGGTCGGCAACTACCTGCTGCTTCCTCGGATCGAAGTCTCGCCCTCGGGTGCGGTGGCTCGTGGGCAGGATTGGCCTTCACTCTCCGTCCTTGGCGGCTCCCGGTGGCGCCCGGGAATGGAGGCTGGCATTGTCGCCAGGCGGGTCTGGGCCTGGCTGGATGCGACCCTCCATCGCGTGCGGTAGGGCGGTCCCTGCACCGGCACCGTAACCTCTGCTTCATGCTGGCGTCGGCTGCTGCAAGCACCTTCATCGCTGTCCACGAGCGGCCGCGAGGTCGATCTACCCGGATCGGCGGGCGTTGGACGAGGCGCTAGGAAGCCTCGGTGTGCTCGTCCCCACACTCGGTTCGGCTGAGATCCCCGGCCTGGGGGCTGCCTGCTCATTCCTAGCCGCCGGCCGGCCCGCCGCGTCGACATCCTGGCCCGTTTCCGCCTGCTCAGCTCGCCGGTTTGTTGTTTCGCCAGGGTATGCAGT
>JAUMYR010000177.1 GCA_030528545.1 Propionibacteriaceae bacterium | reverse complement strand
GCCTCCGAGGATCGCCGGATGGTCATGTGGATGTCGTAGCGGTCGACGCGATAGATCGTTTCGGCGTGCTCAATCGCCACGTGACGCCAGTCATAGGTGACCCGCCGCACCACGAGCGCCGGGCTGAGAACCGGGCACTCCAGGAGCCCCGCCTGCCGTTCGGAAAGCACCGTCGCGGACACAGTCTGGTCAGCTGAGGCCAGACGCAGCCCACAGCGCGACTCCAATTGCTGGTAGAGCGACCCCTGGAAATCCTCGATCGAGAGGTCCCTGACGAGGGCCAGTGGTAACCGGACCAATTCCAGGCACATGGGGTCTTCGTCGGCTAGGCGCAGCCTCTCCACCTCGAGAAGTTCCTCAGCCGGGCTGATCCGCAGCGCCTGTCCCATGTCGGCTCCAGCCAGCCGACGCGAGACGCGTAACACGCGCGAGGAAGGCTCCATGCCCCGCGCCCTCATGTCCTCGGAGAACCCGGTCAGCTCGCACGATTTCGAGATCGTCCGGTGGGAAACATAGGTGCCAGACCCCGTCACGCGGGTCACGTAACCTGCCCGCTCCAAGCCCGTGATGGCTTGCCTGATGGTCATCCGGCTCACGCCGAACTCGCTTGCCAGGTCCCGTTCGGAGGGGAGACGGTCGCCTGCTCCCAGGGAGCCGATCACGTCGAGTAGCTTGGCCCGCACGGTCTGATACTTCGGCAGTTCCCCGTTCACTACGACCTCCTCGTTACCGCGAGTCCTGGCGTGAACATGATGCTCCCCATGTTCCCCGGCCATCGCGCAGGCTCAAGGGCTGGACCGATTCTCGAAAATCAGCCTCTGATCCCCCTGAAGAACAGTACACTGAGCCCAACTTTGGACCGAACCAATTCTGGAGAGTTATGCACAGGCTCGCCGCTGATCTGCGTGGGCTGAACCTCGCGCGATATCCCGCGGTGCTGGTCCATGCCTCCTTCAAAGGGCTCGGCCTCAGCGGCGGAAGCCCCGCAGCGGTTGTTGCCGCACTCGTGGAGGCTGCCGGTGATGCGACGACGCTGCTGTTCCCCACGTTCACTTATTCCCCAGAGCACGGTCCTGAACGCCCTCCGGCGATAAACCTGGCCACCACGCCCTGCTGCACCGGAGCCATCCCCGAGGCGAGCCGCCACTTTCCCGGCAGCGTGCGCAGTCTGCACCCGACCCATTCGGTCACGGCGGTGTCGGGGCCGAACCCAGGCTGGTGGGCGTCCGGTCATGAGTTCGGTGAGAGCCCGTGCGACCAGCATTCCCCATTTTCCAAAGTCTCGGCTCAAGGCGGGCTCATCCTGCTGCTCGGTGGTGTCAATAATGACTCGAACACCACGCTGCACCACATCGAAGAGCTGGCCGAGGTCCCTTATCACCTGCAACCTTCCAAGACCCGAGGTGCTGTCTATTCTCCATCGGAAGGTCTGATTTCCGTAGTCAACCGCCTGCACCAGTGGGGTTGGGAGAGAGACTTCCGCCGCCCCGACGCGCAGCTTCTTGCCTCCGGGATCATGCGGGCGGCGCGAGTGGGTGGGGGGAGCGCTCTCCTGATCGACGCCCTGAGGCTGCGCGGCACGCTGCTGCCCGTCTTGCGGCAAGACTCTCTCTACTTGCTTACCGAGTCGGCGCGAGGACGTTTTCTTGCGGATTGCTCTTGACACCTCGAGGGGCCAGCACCATCATAGAAACACCAAATCGGTCTAGTCCAATCAGGATCAACTCAAGGGGACAAAGATGTTCACAAAGACCGGGCGGCTCTCCCGTGTGGCCTGTGCCGCCATCATTGCACTCTGTCTCGCGCTTAGCGCCTGCGGCACTGGGGGAGGGATTCCCAGGGGCTCGGACGGTGCCACCGCGAAGGCTAAAGGGTCCGGTGTGATGCTCACCATGTGGCACTACTGGACCGACCGCGAGGCCCTCATGAAAGAACTCGCTTCCCGATACCAGGCCGAGACCGGGGTGGAGGTCCGGATGGAACTGGTTCCAGGTGATGCCCTGGGCCAGAAGTTCCAGGCCGCGGCCCAGGCCGGGACGCTTCCCGACATTTCGGCGTCCTGGACCACCATCGGGGACGCAGTCGCCCCCTACGCGAAAGAGGGCAAGATCCTCAACCTCGACGGCACTAGCGCGAAGGACTGGATGGGGCAGCGCTTCGCCGAGTCGTCGATGAAGAATGTGTCCTTCGCCGCTGACAACCAGTTCGGTGTCACCCCGGGAGCTTATTACGTGCCCATCGATGTCAACAACATGCAGTTCCTCTACAACAAGGATCTCTTCGCTAAGGCCGGGATCGATGCTCCTCCGGCCACGATGGAGGAGTTCATCGCGGTCTCGAAGAAGCTGCGTGAGGCGGGCATTCAGCCCTTCGTCTCCGGGTTCGGGTCCTGGGGCATCGATTCGATGGCCGTGCTTTACCAGTGGCGCTGGATCGGCCAGGCGGCGATGGAGGAGACCTTCGCGGGCAAAGCGCGATTCGACGCCCCACCATGGGTCGAGTCCATGGAACTGTTCACGACGCTCGCCAAGGAGCAGGTATTCGCCGATGGCATTCTCGGTTACGACATGCCCGGGGCTGAGGTGCTGTTCGCCAGCGGCAAGGTGGCCATGATCTACGACGGTTCCTGGGCCATCGCGACCTTCGCCCTCACCAACCCCGACTTCAAGAATTATGGAGTCTTCATGCCGCCGAAGTGGGGCACGCACCCGCAATACATCGCGGGTGGGGTGGGCGCGAGCGCCTTCGTCACGGGGACCTCACAGCATCAGGAAGCGGCGCTTGGCTTCCTGAAGTGGCTCACCGAGATCCCTCAGCAGAAGAAGTACGCCGAGGCTAGCTTCAACATCCCCGCGAACAAGGGCGCCGCGGTCGAGGTCAGTGACCCGAATATCAAGGCCTTCTCTGACGCGATGGAGATGGTCTACCCGAGTTCCCGCTATGGGATGACCGGGCCAGTCCAGACCACCATGGACAAGGGGCTGCAGGACGTCGTCGCGGGCAAGACCACGGCCGCCGAGGTGGCGCGGAAGATGCAGCTCGCGATGGAGAGCGGGCAGCCGCAGTAAGCAACGCGAGGGGAGGAGGGACGAAACATGGCCGGGCGCCTGTCAACCCACCGGGACCGTCGGGTCCGGCAGCCATGGGCTCGCCACGACGGCTGGCTCGGCTATGCCTTCGTCCTTCCGACCCTCGTCCTGTTCGCCCTGTTCAGCGTCTACCCGTTCGCACGCACCATTGAGCTGAGCGTCACCGACTGGGACGGGCTGTCCGCCACCTGGGAGTGGGTCGGTTTCGCGAACTATCTCAAGGCATTCAGCGACAAGGTGTGGTGGCTTTCCCTGTGGCACGGCGTGCTGTTCTCGGTGGTCGCGCTCACCCTGATGCAACTCACGGGCCTCTTGCTGGCCCTCGCCGTGAACAGCAAGATCCGGGGAGCCTCGGTCTACCAGATGATCTTCTACATCCCCCCGATCCTGTCGGGCATCGTTGTGGCGATCATCTGGAAGTGGATCTATGACCCGATGTCGGGAGTGCTCAACGCCGGAATCAGCGCGGCCACCGGAAAGACCTTCATCTTTCCGTGGCTCGGCGACTCGAACACGGCACTGTGGGCCGTCTCCCTGGCCTCGGTGTGGCAGGGCGTTGGCTATCCGTTCCTGCTGTTCCTGGCCGGGCTGCAGGGGATACCCGAAGAGATCTACGAGGCGGCCCGCGTGGACGGGGCCTCGTCCTGGCACTAGCTCACCCGGATCACCCTGCCGCTGTTGCTACCTGTCATCGGGACCGTGAGCGTCCTCACCTTCCTCGGCGGCATGCAGATCTTCAACATCGTCTTGGCCATGACCAATGGAGGCCCCGGATATGCCACCGAGGTTCCGGTACTGACGATCTACCGCAACGCCTTCGGTAAGACCCCGAACTTCGGCTACGCCTCGGCGCTGTCGATGATCTTCGGCTTCCTGCTGCTGCTCATCTCGCTGGTGTCGCTGCGGCTGACCAGGAGGCGATACTGATGTCCGGTCCCCGCCGTCCCCGCGTCGCCACCCATGCCGCACTCATCGCATGGTCCATCGTCTCGCTGTTTCCGCTCGCCTGGATGCTCTCGGCCTCTTTCCAGAGCACGGCCGAGATCTACTCTGGGGTCCACCTCATCCCCCGGAGCTTCCGCTGGGACAATTTCGTCAAGGCCTGGGACCAGGCCTCCTTCTCCACCTATACCTGGAACAGCGTCGTCTACACCGTCTCGACGGTGCTGGGCACCGTAGCCCTTGCCAGCCTCAGCGCCTACGCCTTCGCTCGGATGCGGTTCCCGTTGAAGAACGTCATCTACTTCTTTCTCTTGGCCTTCCTCTTCATCCCGGTGCCGGGGGCTTTCATCCCCCTCTATGTGGTGCTGGCCCGGCTGCATCTTCTGAATACCCAGCTTGGCTACATCCTGCCCATGATCAATAGCTCGCTTCCGGTGGCGATGTTTATTCTGCGCCGCTTCTTCGAGGGTCTGCCGCAGGAGATTGAGGAGGCCGCCTTCGTCGATGGGGCGAGCCGGGTCCGGGTGTTCTGGAGCATCGCCCTTCCCATGTCCCGGCCCGCCATCGCGACGAT
>JAUMYR010000176.1 GCA_030528545.1 Propionibacteriaceae bacterium | reverse complement strand
GGTGGAAGCCGCCGCCGATCTGGTCGTGGATGCCGCCCCGGGCCATGGCCTCCAGCGTGAGCTGGGCCATGTCCAGGCTGTGCGGATCGCCTTTGACCAGCAGCGCGTCGATGAGGCTGGCGGCCGGGAACTTCGGGGCGTCTCCCCAACCGCCGTGCACCAGGTCGTAGTCCCGGCCGACCTCCTCGACGAGTTTCCACGTGTCGATCCGCCCCGGTTGCGGCTCATCGGGCGCCGATAGGTGGGAGATGATCGCCGAGGCCGAGGCCAGCACCTCATCGCGGCGTTCAGCCCAGGCGGTGGCGAGCGCCTCGCAGACCTGGCGGAAGCTCGGGCGGCCCGGCGCGGGTTCCGGCGGGAAATAGGTCCCGGCGAAGAATGGTTCGCCGGTGGGTGTGAGGAAGCAGGTCATGGGCCAGCCGCCCGCCCCGCTGAGCGCCTGAGTGGCGCGCATGAAGACGGCGTCCACGCCGGGATGTTCCTGCCGGTCCACCTTGATCGACACGAAATGGTCGTTGAGGTAGGCGGCTAGGCCGGGGTCGGTGAACGACTCGTGAGCCATCACGTGGCACCAGTGGCAGGACGCGTAGCCGACGCTGAGCAGGACCGGCCGGTCGGATCCGCGGGCCTCTTCGAACGCGGCCTCACCCCAGGGCCACCAGTCGATGGGGTTGTCGGCGTGCTGCAGAAGGTAGGTGGAGCGCTCGTTGATTAGGCGATTCGGCATGCGCGCCAGTCTGCCGCAGGCCGCTCGCCTGGTGCTACTCGCGCCCGGGCGGATCAGCGGGCTTGGGCGTCCCTGATCTGTTCGTGGTGGCGGACGACCTCGCTGATGATGAAGTTCAGCAGCTTCTCGGCGAACCCGGGGTCGAGGTGGGCCTGTTCAGCGAGGGAGCGCAGCCGGGCGATCTGGCGGGCTTCGCGCCGAGGGTCGGCGGGTGGCAGCCCCTCGCGCGCCTTGAGCAGGCCGACCTGCTGGGTGATCTTGAACCGTTCGGCCAGCAGATGGATGAGCGCGGCATCCATGTTGTCGATGCTCGCGCGCAGCCGGTTGAGTTCTGGATGCTCGGTCATGGTTCAACCCTACGGGAGCAATTCATCGTTTCGGCCCCGCGGCCCAGGCTTGAGCACTAGTCTGAGCCGTTATTGGGAGATAGTGAAAGCAGGTCATTATGGCTCAGACGGTCGACCGTTTCCATGTGGGCAAGGTCGTGCTCCTAGCAGCTATCGCCGCACTCGGCGGCTTCCTCTTTGGTTTTGATACCGCGGTCATCAACGGTGCCGTCGACGCCTTGGCTGACGATTTCGCTCTCGGCGCGGTGCTCAAGGGGTTCACCGTGTCGTCAGCGCTGCTGGGCTGCATGGCTGGTGCCTATTTGGCCGGGCGTCTCGCTGACGCGTTAGGCCGGGTCAAGGTGATGATTATCGCCTCGGTGCTGTTCACCGCCTCAGCCATCGGATCCGGGCTGGCCTTCGGCACCTGGGACATGATCTTCTGGCGCGTAGTCGGCGGTCTTGGTGTCGGCGCAGCCTCGGTCATTGCACCCGCTTATATCGCCGAGATCTCCCCCGCCTCGGTGCGCGGCCGCCTCGGTTCCCTGCAGCAGCTGGCCATCGTCACGGGTATCTTCGTCGCACTGCTCAGCGACTACGCCATCGCCGCGATGGCTGGCGGTTCGGCCAGTAATCCGTTGTGGTTCGGCATGGACGCCTGGCGCTGGATGTTCATCGCCGAGGCGATCCCAGCCATCACCTATGGCGTCCTGGCGATGACCGTCCCGGAATCGCCGCGCTACCTCATGCACCTGGGTAAGGAGAACGAGGCACGCAAGGTGCTGTCTCGCATTCTGATTGACGGCATCGAAAAACGGATCAGCGAGATCAAGCGGACGATCGCGACCAGCCGCAAGATTCCGTTCAGCGAGATCATGACGCCATCGCGCAAGAACCTGCTGCCGATCGTGTGGGTCGGCGTGGCCCTGTCGGTGTTCCAGCAGTTCGTCGGCATCAACGTGATCTTCTACTACTCGACGACCCTGTGGCGTTCGGTGGGCTGGGGCGAGGAACAGGCCCTCATGATCACCGTGCTGACCAGCGTCACCAATATCCTCGTCACGCTCGTGGCGATCGCCCTCATCGACAAGATCGGCCGCAAGGCGCTGCTGCTGATCGGTTCGGCGGGCATGACCGTGAGCCTGGGCGTGCTGGCGGCGATCTTCTCGACCGCTCCCCTGGTGCAGGCCGCCGACGGGACGATGATGCCCGATCTCAGCAATTCCGCTGGCGGCACGGTGGCGCTGATTAGCGCCAACCTGTTCGTGGTGTTCTTCGGTATGTCGTGGGGACCGGTGGTGTGGGTGCTGCTCGGCGAGATGTTCAGCAACAAGATCCGGGCGCTGGCCCTCGGGCTGGCCGCCGCCGCGCAGTGGCTGGCGAACTTCATCATCTCGACCACCTTCCCGTCCATGGCCCAGGTCGGTCTGTGGTTCGCCTACGGGTTCTACACCCTGTGCGCGCTGCTGTCGCTGCTGTTCGTGTGGCGCTTCGTGCGTGAGACCAAGGGCGTCGAGCTGGAGGACATGGAACAGGTGACCTCCTGACTGAGATCAGGATTCCCGGTGATCTTCGCGCCTGCCCACCCCTGGCGGCCGCTGGGCAGGCGATGCCGCGATCCGTGGCCGCCACCGGCCCCGCCGGGTTGGTATCTGCGCGCTGAACTGCGGTTCACCGTCTCCTACGTGGTGGGGCTTTCTCCGCTCATCAGCCGCCCGCTGCTGCGTTCCCCGAGTTCCTGGAGGGCGAGGCGTCCGACCATCTGCTGGTTGGTGGTGACTCTCTCGGCCCGTCCGCGGGTGAGGAAGCTGATGAACCAGTGCATCAGCGTGGTGACCCGCTGCTTGAACCCGGCGATGTAGAGCAGGTGCAGCACGAGCCAGGCGGCCCAGGCTAGGAAACCGGAGAACTGGATCTTGCCGACGCTCACCACCGCGGAGAAGCGCGAGATGGTGGCCATGGAGCCCTTGTCGGTGTAGCTGAAGGGTTTCACCTCGTGGTCCCCGCCCAGGCGGGCGGCGATGATGGACGCGGCGTGCCGGGCCGACTGGATGGCGCCCTGGGCCACGCCGGGAACCCCATCGACAGCCATGAGGTCGCCGACGACGAAGATCTCGGGGTGTCCCGGCAGAGTCAGGTCGGGCTGGACGATGACCCGCCCGGCCCGATCAGTCTCGGCTCCGGTCTGGTCAGCGAGGTGTTGCCCGAGCGGGTTGGCCTGGACCCCGGCGGCCCACACCTTGCAGACAGTCTCCAGCCGTTCGGTGCTGCCGTCGGCTCGTTTGACGGTGATCCCACGGGAGTCGACGTCGGTGACCATGGTGTTCAGCCACACCTCGACGCCCCGCTTCTCCAGGGAACATTGGGCCTTGCCGCCGAGGTTCTCCCCGAAGCTCGGTAGCACCTGCGAACCGCCTTCGATCAGCACGACCCGGGTCTGTTTCGGATCGATTCGGCGGAACTCACCGGCCAGGGTGGTGGAGGCGAGTTCCTGAATCTGCCCGGCCATCTCGACCCCGGTCGGTCCGGCACCGACCACGGCGAAGGTCAGCAGCCGGGACACGTCGGCCCCGGGCGGGGCGGCCTCGGCGAGCTCGAAGGAGCCGAAAATACGGGCCCGCAGTTCCAGGGCGTCGTCGATGGTCTTCATGCCGGGCGCGTAGCGGGCGAACTCGTCCTTGCCGAAATAGGATTGCCCGGCCCCGGCGGCGACGATGAGGGTGTCATAACCGGTGATGTGTTCGTGGCCGTGGAATCGCCAGTGCACCTGCCTGGCCGCGACGTCAATGCTTTCGACGAGCCCTAGCAAGACGGTGGCGTTGCGGTGGTGCTGCAGGATCTCCCGGGTGGCGGGGGCGATCTCGCCCTCGCTCAGGATGCCGGTCGCGACCTGGTAGAGCAGGGGCTGGAACAGGTGGTGGGTGGTGCGAGCGATGATGGTCACCTCCACGTCGGCCCGCCGCAGCGCCTTGGCCGCGAACAGCCCGCCGAATCCCGACCCAATGATGACTACCCGGTGTTTTGCCATGCCTCATCTTCACCGCAGGTCCCGGGTGACACCAAGTCTGTAAATCGACTCCAGATCTCAGGGAGTATCCCCAAGATCACCCGGAAGCCGACGCTCTCTCCGGCCTTCTCAACGCAGAGACCACGGCTAGGACATCCCTATCGCCTAGGAGCTCCGGTTCTGCGTCGTCGCCTCGGCCTCGAAGAAAGCTGCCTGCTGCACGCCACCATCTTCTCCGCTGCGGCAGGATCTCACCGTGAGGCGGGCCTCCCTGGCCCCAAGAACCGCTGGGGCTTGGATTGCCCAACCGGTCGGGTCCTTCAGGTGAACTGACCGGCCTAGGACCGGATCACTCCTGGTGTGGACGACGGCAGCCGGGGCGGACTGAGTGGCTCGCCGAACTTCTTAGGCGAGGATGGGGGAAGCAGCGCTCCGCTCAGCCGCGGATCAGCAACTCGATCCGCTGGAACTCCTTGACCTCGGTGTAGCCCGACATCGCCATGGCTTTGCGCAAGGCTCCGATCAGGTTCATGGTGCCGTCGGCGAGCGGTGACGGGCCGACCAGCACCTCGGCGAGCGTGCCGACCTGCTCGAACCGGATTCGCTCGCCCCGCGGCAGTTCGCCGTGCCAGGCTTCCGATCCCCAGTGCCAGCCCCGGCCCG
>JAUMYR010000011.1:32354-38552 GCA_030528545.1 Propionibacteriaceae bacterium | reverse complement strand
TGGTGGAGCAGGAGGTGAGGGCCAGCATGTTGGCTTCGTTCTCGTATTGGCGTGCGGTGCGGTTGATCTTCATCCAATCAATGTCCACGATGCTCCCTCCCACTGCCTTGTTTTCCCGTCAAACGAGGATCGTAGCGTGCGATGCTTACCTTTTCTGGGAACGGTAAGGACTCATCGGTGACGAGTGGCCATTTCTAGGTTCGGTGGTTCTTGGCTAGCCAGCTATCGGTCAACCAAATGTCGGGCCGTCCCGGCCCGATGAAAACCAGCCGTGAGTGAGCGGGCTGCTGGAACGGGCTTCGCGCTTATGTCGGCGAAAGGGCGAAACCGGGTGTTCTCATTCCCCGTGCCGTCCGTAGCAGGTTCTGGCTCGCGGTGGGGCCTGCCGGGACGATCCGCGTCGTGACACGGGTGCGGGCGGTGCGTCGTGAGGTACTACCCTTGCCGATATGGGTCTTTTCGCATTGAACCGCACTACCGCCCCAACCTCGGACGCCGACCGTGCGGCCGCGCTCGCCGACCCCGGGTTCGGCAGGTTCTACACCGACCACATGGCCGTGGCCAGCTTCGACCGCGACCAAGGGTGGCACGGCCTGCAACTGACCCCCACCTCTAGCTTCCGGCTGCACCCGGCGGCCTCCGTGCTGCACTATGGCCAAGAAATCTTCGAGGGGCTCAAGGCCTACCGCCGCGAGGACGGCTCGGTGTGGCTGTTCCGGCCCGAACGAAACGCCGCACGCTTCCGCAGTTCCGCCCGCAGGCTGGCGATGGCCGAACTACCCGAGGAGATTTTCCTCGCCTCCCTGCACGAGTTGGTCAGCCTGGAACGAGCCTGGGTGCCCGAGGGAACCGGCGAGCAGAGCCTCTACCTGCGTCCGTTCATGATCGCCGACGAGCCCTTCCTCGGGGTGCGTGAGGCCTACAACTACACCTACGCGGTCATCGCGACCCCGGCTGGCCCCTACTACCCCGACCCGGTCAAGCTGTGGGTGAGCCCGAACTTCACCCGCGCTGCCGCGGGTGGCACGGGGGCCGCGAAATGCGGTGGCAACTACGCCGCCAGCCTCGCCGCCGCCAACGAAGCCCACGAGCACGGCTGCGAACAGGTGCTCTACACCGACGGGGCCGAGCACACCTGGATCGAGGAATCCGGGACGATGAACTTTATGGCCGTCTTCGCCAACGGCGAGCTCGTGACCCCGGCCCTCGGCTCGATCCTGGAAGGGGTTACCCGCGACTCGATCCTCAAGCTCGCCCCGCTGCACGGTCTGACTCCGGTCGAGCGCAAGTTCGGCGTCCCGGAACTCTTCGACGGGCTCGCCTCCGGGGCCATTACCGAGGTCTTCTGCTGCGGCACCGCGGCGGTCATCACCCCGATCGTCGGGTTCAACAGCCCAGACCGCGGCGAGATCGTCGTCGCCGACGGCCAGCCCGGGGCGGTGACCCGCGAACTGCGAGCCCACCTGCTCGACATCCAGTATGGACGCGCCGAAGACCCCTTCGGCTGGACTCAGAGAGTCTGCTGACCCAGCCCTAGCAGGGGGAGGGCTACTCCCCGGGTCCTGCCTTCTTGCCCTCCACGAAGTCTTTGACGCCGGTGACGACGTCTTCGGCGAACTCCTTGACCGTGTGCGCGGTCTCCGTCGCCACAGATTTCACCTGGTCAACCGCGTCACCGGTGAACTCCCTCACGGTTTGGGCTGCCTCATCCGCGGCTTCCTTAGCTTGAGCGCCGAACTCCTTGGCCCTCTCGACGATGCCGTCCATCCTCATCATGGGACGCTCCCTTCTCGCGCACCCAGCGGGCGCCGTTGCCTCCAAGACTATGCGCCACACCACCTCTCCGAGCGGATAGTGCCCCAGGGGCGGTTCAGCGCTAAGCTACGCAAGCGTAGGTAGACAGCCAAGGAGGTCCTCGTGAACCGTCAGCATCTCGCCGATTTCCTCGGCGGCGCCGCAGAGCGCTACCCCGACAGCATCGCGACGCGAGTCAGGGTTGGGGACGGCTGGCGGACGCAGACCTTCAGCGAGTTTGCCGCCAACGCCCGACGGGTCGCGGCCGGGCTGATCGACTCGGAAATAGAGGCCGGTGACCGGGTCGCGCTGTTCGCCGCGAACTGCCCTGAGTGGAGCGAGGTTGATTTCGGGTGCGTCCTGGCGCGGGCTGTCTCGGTGCCGCTGTACTCAACCAGTTCCCCCGAGCAGATCCGCCATATCCTGTCCGACTCTGGATCGAAGATGATCGTCGTCGGCGGGCAGAGCGAGGCTGAGCGCGTCCTTGAGGTGGCCGACGGCCTCCCGGGACTGGGATTGATCGTCATCATCGAACCCTATGAGGGGATGCCAGATAGTTTCGTGGTGTTGAGCGATTTCGGCACCGCATCCGAGGCGGATGTGGACGCCCGCACCGCCGGGGCCTCCGGGGAGGAACTGCTCACCCTCATCTACACCTCGGGCACCACCGGAGACCCGAAGGGGGTCATGCTCACCCACCAGGGCATGCTGTCCCAGGTCGACAGCGTGCAGGAACTGTTCGAGGTCACCCCCGACGACCACTCGCTATGCTTCCTCCCCCTTTCGCACGCATTCGAGCGGGCCTGGACCTATCTCGTCCTCGGCAACGGCTGCATGAACACCTACGTCGCCAACGCCCGCACGGTGGCCGACCAGATGGTGTGGGCGCAGCCGACGCTCATGGTGAGTGTGCCGCGACTCTACGAAATGGTGTTCAAGACAGCCCACGCCAAGGTCGCATCCTCGGCCGTGAAGAGAGCCATCTTCACCTGGGCGTTCCGGGTCGGTGGACGCCTCCAGCGGGCCTATCGCAAAGGCAAGACGCCGTCGGCGTTCTGGCGGGCCCAGCTTCCGCTGGCCGAGGCTTTGGTGTTCAAGAACATCCGGGCCGCGATGGGAGGCAAGAAGAAGGTCCTGGCCTGTGGCGGGGCGCCGCTGCGCCAGGAGATCGAAGAGTTCTTCTCGGCCGCGGGCCTGCTGATCTGTCAGGGATACGGGCTGACTGAGGCGTCCCCGCTGGTCAGCTTCAACTCCCCGGGGGGATTCAAGTTCGGTACCACCGGGCGGATCATGCCCGGCGGCCAGGTGCGGATCGGTGAACACGGGGAGATCCTCTACCGTGGCCCCAATGTCATGGCCGGGTACTGGAACAACCCCGAGGCGAGCGCCCAGGCGATCCAGGACGGGTGGCTGCACACCGGGGACGCGGGCTATGTCGATACCGATGGCTACCTCGTCATCACCGACCGGATCAAGGACATCATCATCACCTCTGGTGGAAAGAATGTCGCCCCGCAACCTATCGAGGGCCTCGTCCTCGCCGATCCGCTGTTTGAACACGCGGTCCTGCTCGGCGACAACCGTCCCTGCCTGACCCTGCTCGTGCGTCCCTCCTTCCCGGCGCTGGAGGAACTGGCGGCGAAAATGCAGTGGCCGGGCGGGCTGCCGGAATGGCTGGAACACCCAGATTTCCTCCGTGAGGTCAAGCGTCGCGTCGCCGAACTGACCGCCAAACTGCCCAGCCATGAGCAGGTGCGCGAGACTCACGTGCTCTCCGAGGAGTTCACCATGGACAACGGCCTGCTGACCCCGACGCTCAAGGTCAAACGACGCGAGGTCGAACAGCGGTTCAGGGAAGCGGTCGAGGCGATGTACCAGCGCATCGCCGAACGCCGGAGGGACTAACGCGGCCTTTCCCCGGCGGTAAAGCCGCCTAGAAGCTTCCCGGGGAAGGCTCCTGCGATGCTTTCCGGGACCCGGCCCCGAAGGGGGAGGGAGAAGCCACACTGCTCGGCCGGTAACGATGGCTGGGAAACCGGTTCCGGAAGGGTCGGCCCAACGGGCGGGGGAAGGCCGAAGTCACGACCGAGCCGGGCTATCGCTTCGGCTTCGCCCGAGAGCCGGACGGGGCCACGGCTGGAATGGGGATGCCCGTAGGCTGAGTCGAACCGGCAGCCCTCGCCGACGATCCGAGCCCCCGGACGTGGGGCGCTGGCTGTGCCAGACCGCGGCGCGGGCACGAAGGGGATAGGCGGGAAAACCTGTCCGCCCGGTGACTTGGAGCGCTGTGCCCAACCCTATTTCCAGTTCAGGAATAGACAATCGCAACCGGTGACCTGGCCCGCCCGCTGGCCCAGGCCGTCACATCGGGCGCTGCCCCGGTGAGCGGGGACGGTGAGATCAGACTTCGACGGTGCCGTCGGCGGTCTCGAAGATCACTCGGGTGATGCCGGGCTGCCCGTGGGGTGCCGCGAACCGCAACTGGACCCCGTCCAGTTCGTCGGTGGCGTCGATCGCCAACCAGTCGGCGACCCTTTCCTTCGAGCCGCTGATGTCCATGGCGACGAGTTTCACGGTGCCAGACAAAGCGCACGGACGGACGCTCGGCTCAGAGAGCCACTCCAAAAACATCGGGAGCTGCGGGTCGGCCATCAGGCCACACACCCCAAGCTGCTTCCATTCCAGTAGTCGCCCATCGGGGAAATGGCGCGATCCGAGAACCGCGGAACGCCCGAGCCGCTGCTCATAAATGCTGATGTCGGGTACCTCAGCGGCCCAGCCGAGCCACCCGCCGCCCGCCTCCGAACGGGCCCGAACCGCCTGGCCGAAGGGAGCCTTCTCGGCTGCCGGATGATCGAGAACCTCAACGATCTCGATATAGCGTCCCTCAGCGAGCGGAATGATGTGGTTGCGCGTTCCGAAGCGTGGGTGGAAGCCACCATCCTTGAACTCAGTTCCCAACGTGGCGGCCAGCTCTTCGGCGTCGGCCCGCAAGCCGTCCGGTCCGGCCGCGAAGATCAAATGGTCGACGTGCATACCTACATTCTGTCGGCACCAGCACCCAAACAGGAAACCGGGGTGATGTTAGCGCTCCCAACGCTGCTCTGGGGCGGCACCGTCCGGCGGAGGAACCGCGCGGAACAACCGGCCGCTGCTTTTCTGGTTGTTTACCCGCCCGGTTAGTCTGGAGCCGTGACCACGCCCGAACTGCCACCGGTACTGCTCTCGACGGCGTCCGTTTACCCCGAGTCGACCGTGAGCGGGTTTGAGCTGGCGGCGACACTCGGCTACGACGGCATCGAGCTGATGGTCGGCATCGATCCGGTCGCCGCTGACATCGCTGCGGTTGAAAAACTGGCCGGCCACCACGGAGTCCGGGTCGGTGCGGTGCACGCGCCGGTGCTGCTCATCACACAGAACACCTGGGGCTCCGACCCCTGGGAGAAACTGGAAAAGTCCGCCGAGGCGGCCACCAGGCTGGGCGCCAGCACGGTTGTCGTACACCCCCCATTCAGGTGGCAGCGGGACTATGCCAGCGGCTTCGTCGAAGGAATCCGGCGGCTCACCGAAACCACGGGCATCATCTTCGCCGTCGAGAACATGTATCCCTGGCGGACACCGGCCGGGAACTTCCAGGCCTACCTTCCCGACTGGGACCCCACCGATATCGGCTACGACCACCTCACCCTCGACCTGTCCCACGCCTCCACCGCGAGGAGGCACTCCCTGGACTACGTCCACGCCTGGGGGACGAGGCTCGCCCACGTGCATCTCACCGATGGTTCCGGTTCCTTGAAGGACGAACACTTGTTCCCAGGGGAAGGGGACCAGCAGGCGTGGGATGTCGTCCAGGAACTCGCCCGGACGGGTTTCGGCGGTCAGATCACCCTAGAGGTGAACTCGCGCAAGGCAGGCTCTCGCGGTAACCGCGAAACCATGCTCGCGGAATGCCTGGACAACATCCGCACACATCTGTGGCGCGGGGCCGAGAGCAGGGCTGTCTTGTGATCAGCGACCTGATGTTGCGGCTGTCTCAGCGCCCCGAGGTGCGGGAGGCCTTCCTCTCCAACGCCGCCGCCACCGAACTGGTCGCACGCTACGTCGCCGGTGAGACGGCGTCCTCGGCTCTCGGTGTCGCTGCCACGCTGGAAGAGCATGGTCTGGACGTGCTGCTCGCCCCAATCGGTTCGGAAAGCCCCAGCCGGGAGCAGATCCACCAGCACGTCGACCTGTGCCACGAGACCGTCGCCGCCGCGCGAGCGCACCAGGGGATCGCGCTGACCCCGCTCCTTTTCGGTCTGGGCCACGGCCTGGCCGGGGCCCGGGTCCTAGTACGGGAGGTAGTGCGGGCGGCTGCGGACAAAGGCCTGCCGGTGATCCTGGACATGGGCCCAGGGGAGGTGG
>JAUMYR010000011.1:9168-32254 GCA_030528545.1 Propionibacteriaceae bacterium | reverse complement strand
GCGGCTGCGGACAAAGGCCTGCCGGTGATCCTGGACATGGGCCCAGGGGAGGTGGTGGACGCCACCGTGCAGCTCTACCGGGAACTGTTGGGTGATCACCCCGGCCTGGGGATCACACTGCAGGCCACCCTGAAACGCACCCCGGGCGACCTGAGCCGGATCGCGCTGAGCGGTGCCAGGGTGCGGTTGTGTGCGGGCGCCTATGGCGGTCCCGGGGCGATGCACCGGCGCGGACAGCAAGCCGACCTCGCCTACGTGCGCTGCCTGCGGGCTCTCATGGACTCCCCGGCCTATGCCATGATCGCCACACACGACCGCAGGCTGATCCCGATCGCTGAGGACCTCATCGCACGATCTGGGCGCCGTGCACAAGACTATGAGTTCCAGATGCTCTACGGGGTCCGCGCGATCGAACAGCGCCGCCTCGTCGACACCGGACGCCGCTGCCGCGTCTATATCCCCTTCGGCCCCGACTGGTACGACTACGTCGCCCGCCGTTTCGCCACCCACCCGGGCCGTTGGCTGCGTGCCCTCTGGCGGGGGCAGCGGTGAGCGGTACAGACCAGGCCCTCCTCAGCGCACCGGGGCACGGGCTGGGGGCGCGGGTAGCGCGGCTGCTCTACTGGGAGACAGTCATCGTCCTCGGGGTGTCGCTTGGCCGCTCAGCGGTCTACTCGATCCTGTCGATCGCCGAGAAGCTGACTCGTCCGCAGGCTCCGCTGAACCAGCAGGTCACCCAGATGAACAGCTCGGTCACCCCCGACCGGCCGTGGCTGGATCTGTCCTATCAGCTGGCTGGGCTGATCCTGCCGCTGGTGCCGGTGGCGCTGGCGCTATACCTCCTGACCGTGTTCGTGCGCCCCTCCGGCGGAGGATTCGCGGCGATGGGTTTCGACCTGCGGCGGCCCGGTTTCGACTGGGCTTGGGGCGGGGCGATCCTGGTGGGAATCGGCGTCCCCGGGATCGGGCTTTACCTCGGCGCCCGGGCGTTGGGCATCAACACCATCGTCCAGCCGGCCAACCTGGCCGAGAACTGGTGGACGATTCCGGTGCTGGTCGGAGCGGCCGGGATGAACGCGGTCCTGGAAGAGGTGCTGATGCTCGGCTATCTGTTCACCCGATGGTCCCAGGCTGGTGCCAGGGTGTGGGCGATCGTCCTCGTCAGCGCGTTGGTGCGGGGGTCATATCACTTGTACCAGGGCTTCGGCGGGTTCATCGGAAACACCATCATGGGCGTGATCTTCGGCCTGCTGTATCTGCGATTCAAAAGGGTCGGCCCGCTGGTCGTGGCGCACTTCTTGCTCGATCTGTTCGCCTTCGTCGGCTACTCCCTCATCGCGCCCCACGTGAGCTGGCTCTAGAGTGTGGGACGCCCGCGTCCGGGAGGTACCCGCAGGCTAGAATCCGGCCTATGCGTGTAGGTGTCTTTGGGGCAACCGGTCAGGTCGGCGGGGTCATGCGGCGGTTGCTCGACGAACGGGATTTTCCGGTAGCCGAGATGCGTTTCTTCGCCTCGGCGCGTTCGGCGGGCTCGAAACTCCCCTGGAAGGGGACCGAGATCACGGTCGAGGACGCGGCCAAGGCCGACTTCAGCGGACTCGACATCGCCCTGTTCTCCGCGGGCAAAACCACATCGCTGGAACTGGCCCCCAAGGTGGCCGCGGCTGGCGCGACAGTGATCGACAACTCCTCGGCCTGGCGGATGCACCCCGACGTGCCACTGGTCGTCAGCGAGGTGAACCCCGATGATGCGCGGGACCCGAAGCTCGGGATCATCGCCAACCCGAACTGCACCACCATGGCGGCGATGCCCGTTCTCAAACCCTTGTCGGAGGCCGCGGGTCTGGCCGCGCTGAGGGTCACCACCTTTCAGGCGGTCTCGGGTTCGGGGCTCGCAGGGGTCGCCGCGCTCGCGTCCCAACTGAAACTGGCAGAGCCCCAGCGGCTCACCTATGACGGTTCGCTCGTCCAGGTCACCGACACCGCACCCTATGCGAAGCCGATCGCCTTCAACGCGCTGCCGCTCGCCGGGGCGATCGTGGACGACGGTTCGGGCGAGACCGACGAGGAGCAGAAGCTGCGCTACGAATCCCGCAAGATCTTGCACCTGCCAGACCTGCTGGTGTCGGGCACCTGCGTCCGGGTGCCGGTGTTCACGGGGCACTCCCTGAGCGTGCACGCCGAGTTCAGCAGCGACATCACCCCCGGCCAGGCGCGCGAGATCCTCGCCTCGGCCCCGGGTGTGCAACTCGACGACATCCCGACTCCGCTGCGGGCGGCTGGTGCTGATCCGAGCTTCGTGGGCCGCATCCGCCAGGACCAGTCGGTGGCGGGCAAGCGCGGGCTGGTGATGTTCATCAGCAACGACAACCTACGTAAGGGCGCGGCCCTGAACGCCATCCAGGTCGCCGAGCTTCTCGTCTGAGCGGGGTGTGGGATGCCGATGAAGGTAGCGGTATGCGGAACCGGAGCCATGGGCGAGGCGCTCCTGGCAGGATGGATCGCCTCCGGGATGGACCCCGGCCAGGTCGGCATCGTCGAGGTCGACGACGCTAGGGCGAGGCAGGTCACGCAACGCTACGGGGTGCGCCGCATCGAACTGGCCGATGCGGCGGCCGCCCAGCTGATCGTGCTGGCCGTCAAACCTCACCAGGTCATTGACGCGCTCACCGCGATCAGCCCGACGCGGGACTCCGTCGTCGTCTCGATAGCGGCCGGGGTCCCCCTCGCGAGCTTGGAGGCCGCCTGCCCCGGGGTGCCCTGCGTCCGGGTGATGCCGAACACTCCGGCGCTGGTCGGTCAGGGCATGTCCGGCGTCATTGCCGGTACCAGCGCCTCACCGGCCGATGTGGACGCCGTCGTCGGGCTCATGAGCGCCGTCGGCAAGACGGTCGTCATCGGGGAGGGCCAGGTGGATGCGCTGACCGCTATCAGCGGTTCGGGTCCGGCCTATCTGTTCTACGTCGCGGAGGCTATGGTCGAGGCCGGGGTCCACCTCGGCCTCACCCGGGCTGATGCGACAATGCTGGTCAATCAGACTTTCGTCGGTTCGGCCGCGATGCTGGCCGAATCCGGCGAGACCGCCACGGCGTTGCGCGAGCGGGTGACCTCACCCGCTGGCACGACCGCGGCGGCATTGGGGGTGTTGGACGAGCGGGCGGTACGCGCGGCGTTCAATGCTGCCATGCGGGCTTGTCGGGATCGAGGCGCTGAAATGGCCTCGGCCGCCAAACCGCGCTAAGATCCCGTGCTTGGCCGCTGGCTGTGCGGTCATCACTTATTTGGAGAGGCATAACGTGGGTTCTGTCATCAAGAAGCGCCGCAAGCGGATGGCGAAGAAGAAGCACCGCAAGCTGCTGAAGAAGACCCGTATCCAGCGTCGCCGCGCTGGTAAGTAGCGCGGTTGGCTCGGGTCGAGTTCATCACCCGTGCCGGATGTCACCTCTGTGACGAGGCGCACGGAGTGGTGGCGGCGGTCTGCGGGGAGCTTGGCGTGTCTTGGCAGACCCGCGACGTTGACACCGACCCTGAGCTAGCGGCACGCTACTGCGACCACGTACCTGTTATTGTCATCGACGGGGATGTGGTCAGCTACTGGTTCGTGGACGCGGATCAGTTGAGAAAGACGCTTCAGCTTCGCGCCGATCGGGGGAGGGCAGATGACTGACGGACGTGCGAGTTCGCCACCGTCGCCAGATATCGACCCTGTAGGCAGCCCGCCGGAAGGTTCGCTCACCTTCGTCGGCGGGGGTCCTTGCGACCCCGAGTTGCTCACCCTCGCCGGCGCGAAAGCGCTGCGCGCGGCCAGCATGGTGGTCGTTGACGAGGACTCCCAGTGCTGTCTCGTGGATCAGTTGGCTCTGCCCCACGAGCCCGAGGTGGTCGTGGCTGGCGAGGACGAGATCGGGGTCTTGCTGGGGGCCGCCCGAGAGGGCCGGGACGTGGTCAGGCTGGTCACCGGGGACCTCTTCCTCGACGGACGGCTGGACGCGCTGAGCGTGGCTTTGCTCGACCCGGCGATCCGGGTGCACGTGGTTCCCGGTGTGAGCCTGCTCACCGCCGCGGCGTCCTTCGTGGGTGTGCGCGCCTCCGCCTGGGCTTTCGTGGACGCCAGCAGGGAAGCGCCAGTCTCCTGGCCCGCGTGTGAGTCCGTGGTGGTGCGGACCGCTGGTGAGCTTCTGGGTGCTGTCGCGGCGGCCTGTGGCCGTCCAGCCGACGAGCCGGTGGCCGTGGTGTCGAAGCTGGCGAGCCGCTCCCAGCGAAGCCAGGTGACGACCTGGGCAGGATTAGCCGCCCTTGAGGTGGAAGGGCCGGTCGTCTTGCTGGCGGGCCAGACCCTGACCAAACGCTCGGAACTGGACTGGTTCGAGTCCAAACCGCTGTTTGACTGGCGGGTTCTGGTGCCGGTCGCCAAGGACCAGGGCGGGGTGGTCAGCGCCCGGTTGGCGTCCTACGGGGCCTTGCCGCACGAGGTCCCGACGATGTCGATCGAGCCCCCGCGCACCGAACAGCAGATGGAGAAGGCGATCCGTGGCCTCGTGGACGGCCGCTACAAGTGGATCGTGTTCACCTCCCCACACGCGGTGGAGGGGGTGCGCGCACGGTTCATCGAGTATGGGCTGGACGCCCGCGCGATGTCGGGGATCGAGATCGCCGCTGTTGGTAGCCAGACCGCCCGCGCGCTGGCCGAGTGGGGGCTGCGTCCCGACCTGATGCCGACCGGACAGCAGACCTCGGCTGGGCTGGCGGCGATATTCCCCGCCTTCGACGACCTGCTCGACCCGATCAACCGGGTGCTGGTGCCGCGGGCCGAGATTTCCACCGACCTGCTCCTAGCCGGGCTGGCTGGACTCGGCTGGGAGGTCGAGGACGTGACGGCATACCGTGCCGTGCGGGCCGCCCCGCCACCGGCCGAGACCAGGGAGGCGATCAAGACCGGCCTGTTCGACGCGGTGGTGTTCGCGTCCAGCTCTACGGTGCGCAACCTCATAGGCATCGCCGGTAAGCCTCACGCCAACATGATCGTCGTGGCCATCGGGTCGGCGACCGCCACCACCTGCGAGCAGCACGGGTTGCGGGTGGACGCCATCGCCTCCGAACCGACCGCGAAGGCCTTGGCGGACGCGCTGGCGAAGTTCGCCGCCGAGCGCAGGGCCGGGCAGCTGGAACGCGGAGAACCCCTCACCAAACCCTCACAGCGCCGCCGCAGGCGCCGCAAGAACACCGCTGCCGCGCCCGAGTGAGCCCTTCCCAGCACCGGCGGGGCCGTCCGGGGAGAGCCCGTCGTCCCTGACCCAGCACGGTCAGGCCGCCCCGGCTCTCCCAACCCCGGGAGCAGGGAGGAAGGGGCCGCTCGCCGGGTTCCAGCCTTGGCCTAGATCGATGCCGGCTACCCTCTGAACACCCATCCGCTTCCCCGGCCCGCTGAGCCGCGGGCCGCGGGTCTTAGCCTGGGTGCCGGGTGGGAGGCCGTGAACGCACACGGCCTGGTCAGGCCGGTATGCTCGGGGGGTGACGGAGACGAGCAGGGTCCATCTTGTGCGCCACGGCCAGGTCGAGAACCCCCAGGGGGTGCTGTACGGCCGCCTGCCCGGGTTTGGGCTGTCGGAGCTGGGACACCGCATGGCGATCCGGCTGGCCGAATACTTCGCCGATACCCCGCTGAGCCACCTGCGCTGTTCGCCGCTGTTACGAGCCCAGCAGACCATCGCCCCACTAGCGGGGATGCGTCCCGAGATGCGGGTGGTCACGGACGAAAGGGTGATCGAGGCAGCCAACCGGTTCGAGGGCATGATCTTCGGTAAGGACAACGCCGCGCTGCGCGATCCACGCATGTTCTGGCACATGCGCAACCCGCTGCGTCCCAGTTGGGGGGAAGCCTACGTCGATATTCTCGCCCGGATGCGCAGCGCGGTCGCCGATGCCGCCGACGCTGCCGGTCCAGGGGGACAAGCCCTGATCCTTAGCCACCAGCTGCCGATCTGGATCACCCGCCGCCACTATGAGGGACGCACGCTCGCCCACGACCCGCGCAGGCGGCAGTGCACCCTAGCCTCGGTAACGACACTGACCCTGCTGCGGGGCCGGGTCATCCAAGTCGACTACGCCGAACCCTGCCTCGACCTGCTGCCAGCCAAATCGGGGCGCCGGTTCCGGGTCGGCACCTGAACAGCCGTCCCCGGGTACGGCCTGGCACCTGTCAGCCGCAGGCGAAACGCCTGCTCACAGCTGATTGGGAAGGAAAGGAACTCCGCGCCGCGCCCACGCTCAGGGAGAGCGGCGCACCGGGCCATAGCCCTGAGATGCTCCGGGATCGAGAACGCGACCGGTGAATGTGGCACCGGACGAGAGGGTAGGCTTCCCCGCGTGAGACTGAGCCGACGGACGATGCTTGCCCTCGCCCCGCTGGGACTGGCCGGATGCGGGAGCACGAACACGGCCGTGAACGGGTTCACCGGCGGAGACGGATCATTCTCCCTCATCCCGCCGGGGGAACGCACCGCCGCGCCCCCGCTGTCGGGCACCACCCTGGACGGCAAGCAGCTGGCGCTCAGCGACTATCCCGGCACCATCGTCGTGCTCAACGTCTGGGGCTCATGGTGTGCGCCGTGCCGCCACGAGGCCCCGGCCCTGGTGCAGGCGGCCACCACCCTTGAGGGACGCGCCCAGTTCATCGGCATCAACACCCGCGACCTCGACACCGCACCGGCGCAGGCTTTCGTGAGGGCATTCGGCGTCCCCTACCCGAACCTCTTCGACCCGGATGGGGCGCTGCTGCTCGGGTTCGGCCAGTTGCCACCAAAAGCGATCCCGAGCACGCTCATCATCGACGCGCAGGGGAGGGTCGCCGCCCGGATGCTCGGTGAGGTGAGCGCATCGACCGTCGTCGGCGCAGTGAACGACATCGCGGGGCAGCCATGATCCTGCTCGACTCCTGGGTACAGGAGGCCCTCGGCTCCTCCCTCATCGTGGCGCTCCCGGTCGCCGTGCTCGCGGGACTGGTGAGCTTCGCCTCCCCCTGCGTGCTGCCCCTGCTGCCCGCCTACCTGTCCTATGCCACCGGACTCGGCGTGGCCCAGCTCTCCGATGGCTCAGGACGCCGCCGGACCCTGCTGTTGGGCACGCTGGGTTTCGTCTTCGGTTTCGCGGTGGTCTTCGTCGTGACCGGCGCCGTCATCGGCGGAGTGGGGGCGCTGCTGGTGGCCTATCAGCGTCCCATCAGCATCGTCGTGGGCGGCCTCGCGGTGGTGCTGGGGGCCATGTTCGCTGGCTTCATCCCCTTCGGCCCGGAGTTCCGCATCCGGGCGATACCGGCCTTCTCGGTCGCCGCGTCCCCCCTTCTCGGGGCCGTGTTCGCTCTCGGCTGGACCCCCTGCGTCGGTCCGGCTCTGGCGACGGTGCTCAGCCTCTCGGTGAATGAGGGGTCCGTCGCCAAGGGGGCGCTGCTGGCCTTCGCCTACGCGCTGGGCCTAGGCCTGCCTTTCATCGCGGCGGGCCTCGCCTTCGCCCGGATGAAGAGGCTGCTCTCCTGGCTCGGCGCTCACCAGCGAGGGGTGCAGCTGGCTGGAGGACTATTGCTGATGGCGGTGGGCCTGGCCCTGATGAGCGGGCTGTGGGACTCCTTCTCGGCCCTAGTCAGGCAGTGGCTGGCTAGTTTCGAGGCCCCGATCTGATGAGGGTCGTCGTCGAGATCGCGCGCTGGTCCTGGGGGCAGCTGACCAGCATGCGCACCGCGCTGTTCCTGCTGTTCTTGCTGGCATTGGCCGCGATCCCCGGGTCGATGATCCCGCAACGCTCGGTGTCGCCGATCAATGTTCTCGATTTCAAGGAATCCCACCCGGAACTCGACCGGCTCTATGAGCCTCTCGGCCTCTATGACGTGTATCACTCGCCGTGGTTCTCGGCGACCTATCTGTTGCTGTTCGTCTCCCTCATCGGCTGCATCCTGCCCCGCATCGGGGTCTACGTCCGCGCCCTGCGGACGCCCCCGCCCAAGATCCCCAAGCGCCTCGACCGGTTGCCCTCCTTCGCCTCGGTCCAGGCCGCCAGCCCCGACCTGGGGGAGGCCGAACGCTGGTTGCGGGCGCGGCGGTTCCGCGTCTTGCGCACCGAGGAGGGCCTCGCGGCCGAGCGCGGCTACCTCCGGGAGGCGGGCAACATCGTGTTCCACCTCGGTCTGGTGTTCATCCTGGTGGGCGTCGCCTGGTCCAACCTGGCCGGGTTCCGGGGCTCGGCGGTGATCGTCGAGGGTCAGGGATTCTCCAACAACATCACCCAGTACGACGACTTCTCAGCGGGCGGGCTGGTGGACACCGAACACCTAGACCCATTCACCGTGAAGCTCACTCGTTTCGTCGCCGAGTTCGAGACCGGAGAAGTGCAGCGCGGGGCTGCCCGGCGCTTTGAGGCCCACGTCGAGGTCACCGGAACCGGCGCTCCGGCTAGGAACGAGGTGATCGAGGTCAATCACCCCCTGGAGTTGGGCGGGACCAAGGTGCACCTCATCGGCCATGGCTACGCAGCCCACGTGACGGTCAAGGACGGCGCCGGAGAGGTCGCCTTCTCTGGACCCGTGGTGTTCCTGCCCCAGGACGGCAACTTCACCTCCAGCGGGGTCATCAAGGTGCCGGACGCCAGGCCGCAGCGCCTCGCCTTCGAGGGGCTTTTCCTGCCGACGGCGACCATCGACATGAGGGGTCCCCACTCATTGTTCCCGGATGCCTACGCCGTCGAACTGTTCGTCAACGCCTGGCATGGCGACCCGAAGACCGAGACCGGGCGTCCCGAGAATGTCTACACCCTGGACACCGCCGGACTGACCCAGGTGACCCAGCCCGACGGCACTGCGCTGCGTGTCCAGCTCAAACCTGGCCAGGGTTTCGACCTCCCCAACGGGCTGGGCTCGGTCAGCTTCGACGGCTGGTCGCGCTGGATCAAGCTCCAGATCTCCGATACCCCCGGCATCCCGCTCGCGCTGGCGGCGCTGGCCATCGCGATTACCGGGATCTGCCTCAGCCTGTTCATCCGGCCCCGGCGGCTGTGGGTGCGGCTCACGGAATCCGGCGTCGAAGCCGGTGGCCTCGACCGGGCGGACGCTAGCGTCGGCCTAGACGAAGACGTGGCTGCCCTGGCCGGTCTCTTCCAGCCCGAGGGGGAGCGCGGGCGTCCCAGCGGCTAGGCATCCGGCGCGCTCCCGGACGGTAACTGGCCACGAGGGACCGCCTCCCGGAGCGCCGCGCGGTGGCCCTCTGGGGACTCGGCCCGCGCCAAGCGAGCTGGAGCCGACGCTGGAACATCACGGCTTCGGAACGGTCTGCCGGGACGGCTGGAATATGAGCGGTCGACGCGGCAGAATCGGCACGATGAATGCCGCAGATGTCTCAGCTCTGGCGATGGTGATCTCCGCCGTGTTGTACCTGGTCGCCATGGTTCTGCACGCCTGCGAGTGGGCGAGCGCGAAGGGACTGGGCGCCACCCGGGCCGCCGACGGGGGCGAGGACGCCGCCCGGGTGAGGGTCGACGGGTTCACCCGCATGGGGGTCGCGGCGACCGTGCTGGCCTTCCTGGCCCACGCGGTGGGTGTGGTGACCAGGGGCGTCGCCGCCGAACGGTTGCCCTGGGGCAACATGTACGAGTTCGTCACCTCGGCTCTGCTGATGGCCGTGGCGATCTACCTGATCCTGGTGTGGCGGTTCGGCATGTCGTGGCTAGGACTGTTCGTGACGCTGCTGCTCGCCGTCGGGCAGGGCCTGGCGGTGACTGTGTTCTGGGTGGCGGTGGCCCCACTGGTCCCGGCCCTGCACTCGGTGTGGTTCATCGTGCACATCGTCACGGCCTGCATCGCCGCGGCCGCGTTCAATATCGGTGGAGCGGCCTCGGTGCTGTACCTGCTGCGGCTGCGCGCCGACGAGAGGGCCGCCAAGAGCGGTGTCCCGGTGACCGGCTACCTCGCCCGCTTCGACCTCGACCGGGTCGACCTCATCGCCTACCGGATGACCGCTTTCGCTTTCCCGGTCTGGACCTTCACGATCGCCGCCGGTGCGGTCTGGGCGGAATACGCCTGGGGCCGTTACTGGAACTGGGACCCGAAGGAGACCTGGTCCTTCGTCACCTGGGTGATTTATGCCGGATATCTGCACGCACGCTCCACCGCCGGTTGGCGCGGCCGTCCCGCGGCCTATATCGCGCTCATCGGGCTGGCCTCGTTCTGGTTCAACTTCGTGGGTGTCAACCTGTTGTTCAAGGGGATGCACTCCTACGCGGGGATCTGAGATGGCGGGGCACAGCCGCAACGACCGGGGGTGGCGGATCGGGATCGTCTTATTCGCGATCCTCGCGGCCGCTATCGGTTTCGTCGTCGCCGCGATCCTGCGTCCGCCCCCAACGGAGTGGGCTCCCGGGTCGATGGTCCACAGCCCCCGCGATGCGCTGACCCCGAGCAGCGGGGAACAGCACTACCCAGAAATCGCGATCTACTACGTCGGGCGCACCGATGGGCTGCTTTACCGCGAGTACCGGACGCTGACCCCCCAGGGCTCGGTCGCCGAGACCGCTGTCGCGGCTCTGCTGGGCGCCGCCCCGCTAGACCCGGACTACACCTCGGTGTGGTCCCCGGTCTCCGGGGTCCGGGTCGAATCTGCCGGTGACCTCATCACGGTCGACCTACCCGCCGCGGCCTTCGGGAAGATCACCACCGCCGAACAGGCCAAACACGCCATCGACGCACTCGTCTATACCGTGACCGATGCGATGCATACCGAGGTTGGCGGGGTCCGGCTGCTCCGCGATTCGCAACCGTCGCTGCCGAGCGTGTTCCCAGCCGGCGAGGTGTTCTACCGGGATCGGCTGGAGCCCTTCGCCGACGTGTGGATCACGAGCCCAGGAAACGGTGCCACTGTCACCGATGGCGCGGTCGCGGTGCAGGGCTTCGTCAAACCGGCGGTCACCGACATCCGGGTGAGCGTCCAGGCCACAGGCACCGAGTCCGAGCCGAGGCTTCTGGTCCCGGAGCGCTCCCACGACCCAAACCAGGGCTGGGACAACTGGCAGGTCATGCTGCGACTCGGGCCGGGAACCTACGAGATCAGGGCGCAGATCTCTGGCGGCCTGGTCGATACCAAACTGGTCAAGGTCGCGGCCACCGGCCAGTGACCGGGGCGAGGGCCGCCCCTAACGTTCGCTCACCACGAGCCGGGCTACCCGCAGCGCCATCCGCGTCGGGACGAACCGGGACGCGACCGCGAGCAGGGCATTGGCTGGCCCATCGATCACCGCCGGACGATTCGCCCGCAGCGCCGAGAAGGTGGTCTGCACCACCTGTTCGGGAGTGCGCCTTTTCGACATGACCGCGTCGTTGCCCGCCGCTTCGAAGAAGGCCGTGTCGGTTGGGCCGGGACAGATCGCAACCGTCCGTACCCCGGTGCCGGCGACCTCGGCCCACAGCCCTTCGGTGAACCTCAGGACGTAGGCCTTGGAGGCCGCGTAGGCAGCCATGGTGGGGATCGGCTGGAAGGCAGCCGTCGAGGCCACGTTGACGATGCTGCCCTGCCCGCGCCGCACCATGCCAGGCAGCACCGCCCTGGTCAGATCGGTCAGCGCCACGCAGTTGAGCGTCACCATGTCGGACAGCTTCTTGGCATCCGAATCGGCGACCGCCCCGATCATGCCGAACCCGGCGTTGTTGACCAGGGTGTCCACCTCAAGATCGTCCAGCTCACCCAGGAGAGCGGCCCGGTCGCAGGGATCGGCGAGGTCGCAGCGTCGCACCAGCGTCGTCGCTGCCCACAGCTGCCTCAGTTCGGAGGCCAGGCCACGCAGTTCCGCTTCCCGCCTGCCGGTCAGCACCACGCTGAGCCCACAGCTGGCGAGATAGCGTGCATAGGCCCTTCCCAGCCCGCCGGAGGCCCCGGTCACCACAGCCCAAGTCATGCCCAGACGTTATCGCGTGCGGTCAGGGGCGTAAACCTCGACTCGGACGAAGGACCCCTGCCCGGGCCCGGAGTGAGTCTGGGCCCGGGCAGGGGACCTGTTCGCTGGCGCCGCCGGGAGCGACCGGTTGGACTCTCCGAGGCTCCGAATCGTCAGACCAGATCGCCCAGCACGGGGTTGGCGGCGGCCAGCACGGCCTGGCGCGCCTCCTCCGGGGAGGTGGCTTCGCGGGCGATGTCGGCGAGGCGCTGGCATTCGGCGAGACTGTGTGCGGCTAGGGCCGTGCGTACCGCAGCGACCTTACCCGGAGCCATCGACAGGCTAGTCACGCCGAAACCGACCAGGACGAGAGCCAGGGCCGGATCGCCGCCGGCCTCTCCGCATACCCCGACCTTCTTACCGGTCGCGGCCCCTCCCTCACAGGCCGCCGCGATGACGTCCAGGAGGGCCGGTTGCCACGGGTCTAACAGATCGGCGAGCGCGCCCTGGGTCCGATCGGCCGCCATGGTGTACTGCCCCAGGTCATTGGTTCCGAGGGAGGCAAAATCAGCGACGCCGAGGATGTCGGCAGCACGGAGCGCCGCCGCCGGGACCTCGATCATGACGCCGACCTGCCGCAGCCCCGCTGCGCGGGCCCGCTCCACGAACCACCGGGTCTCTGCCACGGTCGAGATCATCGGAGCCATGACCCACAGCTCGGCCTCGGTCGCCGCGTCGGCGGCCGCGAGCGCGGCCAGCTGATCGTCCAGCAAGTCCTCCCGCACCCGGTTCAACCGGATGCCACGCTGCCCGAGGGCCGGGTTCTCTTCGGGCCCGAGGTCGGCGAACGCCAGCGGCTTGTCGGCTCCCGCGTCCAGGGTCCGCACGACGACCCGGCGGGTGCCGAAAGCGCGCAACACCGCGGTATAGGCCTCGGTCTGCTCCGCCAGACAAGGAGCTACCTCCCTGCCCAGGAACATGAACTCGGTGCGGAACAACCCGACACCCTCAACATCGGCGGAAGCCGCGGATTCGGCGTCCGCGACGGTGCCGATGTTGGCCAGCAACGCGACCGGGCGGCCATCCGCGGTCAGCCCCGGGCCAGAACCGCGCAACGCGGCCTCCCGGCGCTCCCGGCGGGCCGTCAGCTCGGAGAGCTTGGCCTCATCCGGGTCGACGAACACCTCACCGGTGCCGCCGTCCAGCGCGACCAGGGTGGCGGCGTCCACCTCGGAGATGCCTACGGCGCGCACCACGGCCGGAATGCCCAGCTGGGCGGCGAGAATCGCGGTGTGGCTCGTCGGTCCCCCCTCCTCGATGACGATGCCCAGCACCATCGCCCGGTCGAGGGTGGCGGTCTCGGCGGGGGCCAGGTCCACCGCGGTCAGCACGCTCGGCTCGTGCAGGTCGGGGACGCCCGGCTCAGGCAGGCCCAGCAGCCGCGCGATGGTGCGCGCCCCGACGTCGCGCAGATCCGTCACCCGCTCGGCCATGTAGCCGCCCATAGATTCCAGCAGCGCACAGTAGTCTTCGACCGCCGCTGCCACGGCGTTGGTGGGACCCTTCGACTCAAGATGGGCGTCGATGGCCGCGGCCAGCCCCGGATCCTCGGTCATCATGACCGAGGCCTCCAGAATGGGGCGGGCGTGTTCGTCCGCTATCGCCGCTCGCGCCGCGAGGCCCGCCGCGACCTGTGTCAGCGCCTCACGGATACGCACGCTGGCGGCTCGGACATCATCGGTGGCCTCGTTGGCGAGGGGGCCGGGCGCGGCGCTCAGCCGAACGAGCGGCCCGGTGGCGGTTCCGGCGCTCACGCCGATGCCAGTGAGGGTGCTATGCATGGTGATCCTCTCGGGTTCCGACGCGGCGCAGCCGGGGACTACTCGGCGTCCAAATCGCGGGCAAGGAGCTCGACGAGAGAGTCAAGCGCCGCATCGGCGCCCTCTCCCTCGGCGGACAGGGTGACGAGTTCATCGTGCTTCGCACCGAGCGTCATGACCCCGAGGATGCTACGGGCATCCACAGGGTGGCGGCCCTCCTTGGCAATCATGACCGGAAGGCCGGTCTTGGCGACCGCGGCGACGAACAGTGACGCCGGGCGCGCGTGCAGGCCAACCTTGGACCCGATACGTACTTCGCGAGTGGGCATGAGCAGCTCCTTTGCAGTCGTGGTTCCTTGACTATACCGATCCCCATGGACCCCGCTTCGGGCATCCCGGAACAAACCGCGGCCAAGCCAGGTATCGCCTGGGGCGCACCACGGCTGCGCGATAAGTCATGATTGGATTCATGCAGCATTTCGACTTGTGTGTGATCGGCAGCGGTTCTGGCAACTATCTGATTGACGAACGGTTCTCGCAGTGGCGGGTCGCGCTCGTCGATGAGAACCCGGGCTTCGGTGGGACCTGCCTCAACCGTGGCTGCATCCCCACCAAGATGTTCGTGGTGCCTGCCGACTACGCCGCATCCATCGAACATGCCAATGCTCTTGGCGTCGCGCTGCGCGGCGGGCGGGTCAACTGGCCCCGGGTGCGTGACCGGGTCTTCGGGAGGATCGACCCCATCGCTGAGGCTGGCCTGGAGTGGCGGGAACAGTCGCGCAACGTGACGGTCTTCCGCGCCCACGGTCAGTTCGTGGACGCCCACACCCTGCAGGCCGGGGATCAGACCATCACCGCCGACCGGTTCGTCATCGCCACCGGCTCCAGGCCCTCACGGCTCGACATCCCCGGGCTGGAGGACGAGTCCGTCGCGTCCTTCGTCCACACCTCCGACACCATCATGAGGCTGGAGAAACTGCCGGGGTCCATGGTGATCCTGGGCGGCGGCTATATCGCCTCCGAGTTCGCGCACGTGTTCTCGTCCTACGGGGTGGATGTGACAATCATCAACCGGTCCGAACGCATCCTGCGTGCCGAGGATTCCGATATCTCGGCCCGGTTCACCGAACTGATGGGGGAACGGGTCCCGCTGCGGCTCAACCAGCGGGTGGTGGCCATTGAGCCCGGGGACCGTGAGGGAGAGGTCATCGTGGTCACCAACGACCGCAACAACATCGAGTATCTCTACGAAACAGAGTGCGTTCTGATGGCGGTGGGGCGGGTGCCCAATAGCGACACCTTGAACCTGGAGGCGGCCGGTGTCGGTGTGGACGCCAACGGCCTCATCCGCGTCGACTCGACCCAGCTGACCAGCGTCCCCCATATCTGGGCGCTCGGCGATGTGAGCAGCCCATGGGCGCTGAAACACGTCGCCAACCACGAAGCTCGGGTGGTGCAGCACAACCTGCTGCATCCAGGGGAACCGATCAAGGCCGATCACCGCTATGTCCCGCACGCGGTGTTCAGCGAGCCTCAGGTGGCCTCGGTCGGGGCGACCGAGGCGCAGCTGCGGGAATGGGGACGCCCCTATGTCAAAGCCGTGCAGCCCTACAGCTCGGTCGCCTACGGCTGGGCGCTGGAAGACGATAGGCATTTCGTCAAACTGCTCGCGGACCCGCTGACCTGGCACCTCCTCGGGGCACACATCATTGGTCCGAACGCCGCGACCCTGATCCAGCCGCTGATCCAAGCCATGAGCTTCGGACTGGACGTCAAGCAGATGGCTAGGGGCCAGTACTGGATCCATCCCGCGCTGACCGAGGTCGTGGAGAACGCCCTGCTGTCGCTGCTGAACGCCGAACGGCCAGCGGAGATCGAATCGTGAGGGCCTGGCTGGCCCTGCCCGTCATGGCGCTGGCGCTGACATCTTGCGCGCCGGGGCCACCGTCGGCACCGGCCACGCAGCCCGAGGCCAGCGCCTCAAACGGCGCGACCAGCGCGGCACCGAGTCCCACCCCCCAGCCTCCCGCCTGCTACCTGCGCGCCGAGGCGCTGCCGCTGCGCCAGCAGGTCGGACAGCTCTACATGGCCGCGGTCTCACCGGCCGGGATCAGCGAGGCCGAGAGGACGACGATCCGCGAGACCGGGGTGGGTAGCCTCTTGTATCTCGGGGAGTCCAAGGTGGCCGCCGAAAAGGTGCGGGAACTGAGCTCCTCCCTCATGGGGCTCAGCGACGCCTCGCTGCCCCTCCTCATCGCGGTGGACCAGGAGGGAGGCACCGTGCAGCGGATGTCGGGGCCGGGGTTCACCCGGATTCCGGACGCGGTGGCCCAGGCGAAGCTGCCCGAGGCGCAACTGGAGGCCAGCGCGGCCGAATGGGGCGCCGAATTACGTTCGGTGGGGATCAGATACAACCTGGCCCCCGTGGCCGATGTGGTTCCCGAGGACAACACGACGCGCAACCGTCCCATAGCCCAGTTGCGGCGCGGCTATGGCTCTGATCCGGCTCAGGTCGGGCGGAAGGTGGCTGCCTTCGTCCGGGGCATGGCCTCGGCGAAAGTCGCCACGAGTGCCAAACACTTCCCCGGGCTCGGCCAGGTCGTTGGAAACACCGACCACGAGGCGGCCACCGACTCTCAGACCGGGCCGGATTCTCCGCTGTGGGTGCCGTTCCAGGCCGCCGTGGACGCCGGGGTCTCCTCGATCATGGTATCCAGCGCGATCTACGCCAAGCTCGACGCTGAGACGGAGGCGATGTACTCCACGGCGATCGTGACCGGCATCCTGCGCGAGAAGATGGGTTTCGACAAGGTGCTGATCTCTGACGACGTGGGCGCGGCCAAGGCCCTTGAGGAGGTGCCGAAGGCCGAGCGGGGCACCCGTTTCCTGCTCGCCGGTGGAGACCTGGTGATCACCGCGGATACCGGAGCGCTCTCGTCCATGATGGAACACACGCTGGCCAAGGCGGAGCAAGATCCCCGTTTCGCCGCCCAGGTAACCCGCAGCGCCGCACGGGTCCTGGAACTCAAATCCGAGGTGGAACTCATCGATTGCGGCTGAGTGCCTGATCCTGGCGTTGTCAACGGGGGCATCGGAGCTGGCCGGTAGGAGGCCGCCGGGTGGAAGCCCACGGTGCCGTCGGCGGGACCGCGTGAGACGACACCGGGTCCGGGCGATGGCCGGAGGCGCCAGGCTTGGTGCCGCACAGCTCGCCCCGGAAGACCGGGCCGCTGGGCCCAGGCGTGGAGTTCCTCCGCCTGGGGTTCTCGTGTTGTGGACCCGGCCCTCGCCCTCCGGCGTCCGCCCGCGGCGGCCCGGATCGCTGGCTCAGGAGGGCGCGGGCACAGTCCGGTGCGCGATGTGCCGGTGAGTGAAAGTGGACGGAATAGATCGGCAGCGCCTATCGTTGAAGTAGTTGAAACAGCAACTACAGCGGCTCATGGAGGGCGACATGCAGTTTGGCATCTTTAGCGTTGGTGACGTCACCACCGATCCAACCAACAACATCACCCCATCGGAGGGGGAACGCATCGACGCGATGGTGCAGATCGCGCTCAAGGCCGAGGAAGTGGGTCTGGATGTCTTCGCCCAGGGCGAGCACCACAACCCGCCCTTCGTGCCCTCGTCCCCGACGACGCAGCTGGCCTATGTCGCGGCCAAGACCGAAAAGCTGCTGCTCAGCACGGCGACCACCCTTATCACGACCAATGATCCGGTCAAGATCGCCGAAGACTACGCCATGCTCCAGCACCTGTCGGGTGGGCGCGTCGACCTCATGATGGGACGCGGCAACACCGGCCCGGTCTACCCATGGTTCGGCAAGGACATCCACAAGGGCATCGAGCTGGCGGTCGAGAACTACCACCTGCTGCGGCGGCTGTGGCGAGAGCGGGTCGTCGATTGGGAGGGTGAGTTCCGCACCCCCCTTCGTGGCTACACCTCGACCCCGTGGCCGCTCGATGACACCCCGCCCTTCGTGTGGCACGGGTCGATCCGTTCCCCGGAGATCGCCGAGCAGGCCGCCTACTATGGCGACGGTTTCTTCCATAACAACATCTTCTGGGGCAAGCACCACACCGCCCAGATGATCCGGCTGTATCGTCGCCGCTATGAGGCCTACGGTCACGGCGCCGCCGACCAGGCGATCGTCGGGCTGGGTGGACAGATCTTCATCGGCGAGACCGAGGCCGAAGCCAAGCGTCGTTTCCGGCCCTATTTCGACAATGCCCCGGTATATGGCCACGGCCCCTCTCTCGAGGAGTTCGAGGCGACCACCCCGCTGACCGTCGGAACGGTTGAGCAGGTCATCGAGAAGACCCTCAGCTTCGCCGACTACGCGGGTGACTACCAGCGTCAGCTGTTCCTGATTGACCACGCGGGTCTCCCGCTCCCGGTGGTGCTGGAGCAGATCGAGGTGCTCGGACGCGAGGTCGTTCCGGTGCTGCGGACCGAGTTCGAGCGGCGTCGCCCCGCCCACGTGCCGAGTGACCCGCCGACCCACGCCTCCCTCTCGGCTCAGGGCCCCGACAGCCCGCACCGCCTGGTTGATCCTGCCAGCAGCCGTGAAAGCGCCTGATCCAGGCACGAGAAGCGTATCCGCAATCGACAGAAGGAAGATGACATGAGCCGTCGTATCGTCGTCGTCAGCGCTGGTCTGGGGACGCCATCAACAACCAAGCTGCTCGCCGACCGGCTAGCCGACGCCGTCCGGGTGCAGATCAGCGCCCGCGGCGAGGGCGCGGAGGTCACCCACCTTGAGCTGCGCCACCTGATTAACGATCTCGCCGCGATGATGACGACCGGCATCTCCTCGGCTGATCTGGAAGCGGCTTTCGAGACCCTGAGGGCGGCGGACGGTATCGTCGCGGTCACCCCGGTCTTTACCGCCAGCTATTCGGGGGTGTTCAAGCTCTTCTTCGACGCCATCGATAAGGACTTGCTGGAAGGCAAGCCGATGCTGCTCGCGGCGACCGCTGGCACTGCTCGCCATTCCTTGGTAATCGATCACGCCATGCGTCCGCTGTTCGCCTACCTGCGGGCCGACATCGTCCCCACCGGAGTGTTCGCGGCCACCGACGATTTCGCCGGATCCGACGATCTGGCGGGACGCATCCGCCGGGCCGCCGACGAATTGGTGGTACGAGTCGTGGCCGAGCGGGGAGCGGTCGGCGGGTTCAAGGCGAACGAGGCTGACCAGTCCAGCGGGGAACTGCGTTCTCCGGTCGGTTTCGCGGCCCTCCTGAAGGGCCGAACCGGCACCCGCTAGGTCAGGCACAGCACTGCCGGTGCGCGGATTGGGGGAGCGCGTATCCGCCGGTGTTTGGCTATCGCACGAGTGGTGGCTCCGTCCCGTTGGGGGAGGGGCCACCACTCGTTTTCTGGGTCCCGCTAATCCGTCCGCGGCGCTCGACAGCGGCTTCGTCCGCTACCGACCTCGGCTGTGAGCCCCGGCCCTTCTCAGTGCCAGGAGTGGGGCATCGCCTCCGGCGCGGCTGGGACCCGAGTTTCGCTCACCGGGGCAGAACGCGGTAGACATGGCTCATGTTGTATAGAACGCCGCGTGTGCCCTCGGGGGTCAGGGTGGAGCGGGTGGTCACCTTCCCGGCCCACGACCCCGCCTTCACCAATAACGTGTGGCTGATAGGCGACGACAACGAAGTGCTCGTGGTGGACGCCTCACACCAGGCCCGCCCGATCATTGACGCTGTCGCTGGCCGTCAGGTCACGGCGATCGTCTGCACCCACGGGCATTGGGACCACGTCAATGCGGTCGCTGACCTCGCCGATGCCCTTGGCGCGCCGGTGTACCTGCATCCGGGTGACGAGTTCCTCTGGGACGAAGTCGTCCCTTTCTCGCTTGGTTTCCGGCTCAGCGATCACGGGAAGCTGACAGTCGCTGGCGTGGATCTGCACGTCTTGCACACCCCTGGCCATACCCCGGGCTCGGTCTGTCTTTATGCCCCCGCGCTGGGAGCGGTGTTCAGTGGGGACACGCTGTTCCCCGGTGGCCCTGGTGCTACTCGCTGGGACTATTCCTGCCTCGAAGTCATCCTTTCCTCCATCGCCACCAAGCTCCTGGTATTACCCGGAGATACCGCGGTGCTGCCCGGACACGGGGACGCGACGACTATCGCCGCCGAGGCTGCCGAAAAGGAGTCCTGGAAGTCCTGAACCGGGCAGCGAAACCCCTCGTTGGCCGTCGTGGCAGGCTCCCGGCTTAGCTTTCCCCGATGAGACTGCCCGGGCGAGGATGTGGAAGGACCCAGCGATCCAGGTCCTCCAAGGAACGTGAGGCGGTGGGCGAGCCGCCAACAGAGAGACGACGAAGGCCGTCGCTAGGTCGTGGGCAGGCGAGGAGTCCCCAAAGTATCGCCCCGGCCCGGGGGAGCAGGGGGCCCACAGGCTGCCGGGGTTTCCGAGAATGGGGAGAGGCCACCGAGACTCCTCCATGCGGCTTTGCCGTGGCCGCGGCCGGGATCGGTTCTGATCCCGGCCGACAGTGCCGCTGCCTCCTCGGCGTCCGGGTCATCGTGGGTGATGGGCTTCCCGGCTCCAGGCCGCCCCAACCCGAGACGCCGGAGGGCTCAACTGGCGAACAACACCCATGACTTCCGCCCGGCGGCTTGAATCAGACCGAACCAGTCCGGGGAGTCAGCTGGCTAGCAGTTCCTTGACCAGGGGAGCGGCCGAGGCGGAGCCAGAGACCCCCTCATAAACGAAGGCAGCGATCGCCAGGTCCCCTCGCCAGGCGACGATCCAGGCATGGTGTTTATAGGGCGGGGTGGAACCGAACTGGGCAGTGCCGGTCTTGGCCCCATCGACGACGCCGCGCAGCGCGCTCCCGGTGCCTTCGTCGACGACGCCCGCCATCAGGGTGCGCAACGCAGCCGCCTCGTCCGCGGTGAGCGGCGGTGCCGTGGGCTCGGGAGTCACGCCCTTGATGACCCAGGGGATGATGGTCTTCCCGCTCGCCACCGAGGCCACGACCGCGGCCATCGACATGGGTGAGGCGCTCACCTGGCCCTGTCCGATGAAACTCGCGGACTTCGCGATGGCGTTATCGTCGATCGGGATCGAGCCGTAGAAGCTGGGGAATCCTGGTTTGTGGTCGATCCCGAAGCCGAGGCTCGAAGCGGCGGCCGCCTGGTCGGCGGCGGTGACCTGTTCCCCCGCATGCATGAAGGACGTATTGCATGACTGGGCGAACGCTTTCGACAGGGGAACCTTCCCAAGGCCGCTGGAGGGATACCCGTCATAGTTGACGAAACTCTGGCCAGCTACGGTGTAGCGCGGGGTGCACTCGACGACGCTGTCTGGGCTCAGCCCCCGGCGCAACAGCGCTAGGGCGCTGACCACCTTGAAGGTGGAACCGGGCGGGTACTGTCCAGTAGTCGCGAACGGGTTGGCCCCGGCCGCGGGCGAGTTCGCGGCCGCGAGGATCTCACCGGTACTCGCCTTGAGCGCCACGATCGCGGCGACCCCTTCCTGGCTCGCCAGCACGGCCTCAGCCTTCTCCTGCAGGTCGACATTCAGCGTCAGCTCAAGGGGTTTTCCCTGCACCGGTGGCTGCTCGAACAAGATGCTGGGCAGAATCGCGGCCGGAGACGCCGTGGCTGCCGGTGACGGGGATGGCGTCGATCGGGCCGGGCGGGAAACCAATTCGATGGTGTGTCCCGGCAGGCCCCGTAGCTGTTCGTCGTGACGCTGCTGGATTCCGGTCAGCCCGACGAGATCGCCCTGCTTGATGGTCCCCTCGCTCTTCTGGATGAGTTCGGCGGTCGCCTCCCCAGTCGACCCCAGCAGCCCCAGCGCGAAGTTGTCGCTCGGCCCCATCATGGCGGTGGCCTCTTGCAGATAGAACCCGGGGACCTCGGTAACCCCCGGCGGCACCTGCCCCTCGCGAACGGTCTTGGCCACGACGAATGCCTTAGGCCCGGACGCCTTGACCTTGGCGGCGTAACTCTCGGGATCAATACCGACCGCCGCGGCGAGGCCGCGGGCGGAGGCCTCATGTTCCTCCAGCGCTAAGTTGGCCTTGTCGAGGCCGACCCTCACCGCCGGAGCCTCCTCGATGATGGCTAACCCATCCGCTCCGTTGATCGGGGCGCGGGTGGCACGGGTCCGGGTGTATTTGAGCCGGGTATTTCCATCCAGCTTGGGATGGATCACGGCCGGGGACCAGCGGAAACGCCACGATCCGTCGACGAGGTGCAGGGAGACCTGTGCCACATAGCGCCATCCATCGTCCCGGAAGGGGTAGTGATAGCGCAGAATCGCGCTAGCCGCGAGCTGTTCGGCGGAATAGGTGATCTCACCGGCCGACACCATGGGCCGGACCTCGCCCAGCCCAGAGGTCACTGCCTCCAGGTCAGCCTGGGCGTCCGCGGCCGAATTGAGGAAGGGGACTTCGGAGACATCCAGCTTATTCAGGCCCGAGACTAGGACTTCGAGGGCCGGCTGGGCGGAGGGAAGGTTGTCCGGGGGGCCGGTGGGCTCCCCGCCTCCTGGAGTGCAGCCCGAGGCCACGAACAGGCATCCGAGCAGAATTGCCAGGCAGAGCGTGCGCATCGGGAACCCCCTTTTCTGATCTGGGCATGACGATAGTGCCCGGCACCGACATTTCTTGGCGCGGACACGTTCCCGTATCGGTTTCCAGGGATTTCCGGGCCTGGCTGGGGGATGGAGGCGGTCGCCATGGCCTGCGACCGCGCCGATAGGTTTTGCTGGGCACGGCGGCCGAGATGGCCGTGGCCCATGCCGGTTGGTTGCTCCAGGTCCGGTCTGGCGGCGATCTTGCCGCTGGTCACACTAGGCCTTGGGCCCCGGGAGGGGCCCCTTGGGCAGGAGTCGTGTCGCTGGCACCCTTATCCGGCGGTGCTGGATCTAACCCATCCCTGAAATGTGCTCCACCTGATGCCGGAACCGGGCCATCGCACGGTCTTCCCATCGCCGCTCGTGTGAAGGCTTCGGGGTAGGATCGCGGTGTGTTCATACGCTTAGGCACCCGCGGTTCCCAGCTGGCCAGGACCCAATCCGAATCCGTGGCTGAGGCGCTGCGGTCTCGCGGACACGACGTGGACGTGGTGGTCATCCGCACCGAAGGCGATACCAACATGGCACCACTTTCTCAGCTGGGTGGTGTCGGGGTCTTCGCGGCCGCGTTGCGCCTGGCAATCCTGGAAGAAGAGATCGACATCGCGGTCCATTCCCTCAAGGATCTCCCGACCGCAGCGGTGGAGGGGCTCGTCATAGCGGCGATCCCGGCTCGTGAGGACCCCTGCGATGTCCTGGTCAGCCGCTACGGAGGCCTTGAGGAACTGCCGGAGGGGGCCAGAGTCGGGACGGGTTCGCCCCGGAGG
>JAUMYR010000011.1:6111-9068 GCA_030528545.1 Propionibacteriaceae bacterium | reverse complement strand
CGGTTCGCGGCCGAGGCCGAGCGTGCGGTCCTGGCCGCTTTGGGGGCGGGCTGTGCCGCTCCGGTGGGCGTCCGCACCCTCGTCCAGGGCGACCAGGTTAGGCTCGACGCCCTTGTCGCGAGCCTTGACGGTGCACAAAGCGTCACGGCCACGGGGACGGCCGGTCTCGATTCCGCCCCGGAGGCCCTCGGTCGGCTGGTGGCCCGTCGCCTCATTGAGGAGGGGGCGGCGGAGGTCGTCGATCTGGCCTCTAGCGCCCCGAGCAAGCTGTCGAATTTGCACGACTAAGGGCTACTGGCGGCGCTCCGAGCGGGGCTCTGCGAAGCTAGGTCTATGACAGGTCTGACTGAGCTATGCGATGCGAAACGCATCCTGATCCTGAGCGGTGCTGGGCTGTCTACAGGGGCCGGAATCCCAGACTTCCGTGGGCCTCAGGGATTGTGGACCAAGGACCCGCTGGCCGAGCGGATCTCCACGCTTTCATGGTATCTCAATGATACCGAAGTGCGGAAGAAAGCCTGGCAGTACCGTGCCGGGTCTCCGATCTGGGAGGCCAAGCCAACCCAGGCGCACCACGCGATCGTTGAACTGGAACAGCAGGGCAGGCTGCTCGGCATCGTGACCCAGAACACCGACGGGCTGCATCAGCTCGCCGGATCGAGTCCCGAACTGGTGCACGAAGTACACGGTTCGGCACGGACCTGGAGGTGCGAGAACTGCGGTGCCACTGGTCCCATGGTCGAGATGGTCGAGAGGGTCCGCGCCGGGGAGGAGGATCCCCGCTGTGGCTGTGGCGGTATCACCCGCGCAACCACCATCTTGTTCGAAGAGATCCTCGACCCCGACGTCCTTGACGCTGCGGTCTCCTGCGCGGAGAACTGTGACGCGATCGTCGCGGTTGGGACGGGCCTTGGAGTCCACCCGGTCGCCGGATTGTTCCCCTATGCGATCGGCCACGGTGCGCTGGGCGTGATCGTCAACGGGGAAGCCACGGCTTATGACCACCTCGCGCATCGGGTGATCCGGGGTGAGATCCAGGAGGAGTTGCCCCACCTGCTGCGGGGCTAAACCCCTGCGCGGTGGCCAGCGAGATGGCTCGGGTCGCCGGTCAGGGCCGCTAGGCGCCGGCGTAGCGCCGCCGCCTCCTCATGGCGAGACTGACGTTCGAGCGTTCGCGCGAGCAGGAGTGTGGCGTAGTCATCGGTCGGATTGTGCTCCAGCAGGACGCGCAGCTCGCGCTCGGCGAGCGGCAGCGAAGCACGGTGGAAGTAGGCGCGGGCTAGGTATTCCCGCACCTGCATGTTTCCGGGATCGGCGTCCAGCACACGGCCGAATCGCTCCACGGCCCCGTTGTAGTCGCGGGCCTCAAATGCCTGCACGCCGAGTTCGAAAGTCAGCCAGGTGGTGTCCATCATGGATGACATAACGCCGGTACCCCCTGGGGGTATTCCGGCTCAGCTGAGGGCGCTCAACTGGAAGGCCCTAGCCGCGATCAGCGCGAGGCCGGCAACCGTGATCGCGGCAACGCCGTACCAGGCGATGCTGCGTCGGTAGCGGGGAGCGTAAGCGAAGGCCAAGACGACCAGTGTCCCGCCCACGAAACCGCCGAGATGGCCTTGCCAGGAGATGGCCGCCCCGCCGACGAAGGTGATGGCAGCATTGGCGCCGAGCCAGATAAGGATGGAACGGACATCGCCGTTGTGTTTCCAGGACAGCACCAAGATCGCACCCATCATCCCGAAGATCGCACCCGAGGCACCGAGAGTCGGCAGGTAGAAGGCCGACAACCACATCACGAAGCAGGCCGCGGTGAGCGCCGAGACGAAGTACAGCGCCAGGAATCGTGCGCGCCCTAGGATCGCCTCCAGCTGCGGTCCCAGAATCCACAAGGCGAGCATGTTGAAGCCGATGTGCCATAGGTCCACATGGGTGAAGCTCTTCGTGATGATCTGCCAGAAAGCCCCAGAGGCGACGCCGTCCACCCAGAAGGTCGAACCGAAGGAATTGCATGACGCCTCACCGAACAACCCGACGATCTGGGCCGGATTATTCGCATCGACGCAGGTGCCAAGGGGAGTGAGCGCGAGCAGAGACACGACCGGACCGGCCACCCCGTTGGTGGCCAGCGCCAGCAACCAGACGATCACGTTGACAGCGATGATCGCCTTGGAACTGAGAGAGGGATCTTGGGAGCGTCGCCCGCCATAAGGGCCCAGGTGGCTTCGGGTCTGGCGGCGTCCGGCGGCCACACAATCCGGACACTGAAAACCCACCGAGGCCTCGATCATGCAGTCGACACAGATAGGTCGCCCGCAACGCTGACACTGGATCGTTGCCTCTCGTCCTTGGTGTCGGTAACAGACTGGCGTATACATGGGACCCCCTCGGTTATGCGTGCTAACTGTACTCGGCAACACCGACACGAAGAGGGGACGAGGGGTCGCCGGGCCTGCCGCCAGCCTCGTGCCGCCTACCCGGCATCGTCTGCAGTCGGATGGTAGGTAGGCCCAGGGAGGACCCGGCTAGGTGCGGGTTCAGCCTGCGGTTGACCACACCCAAGACGCCTGGCCAATGCGTAAACCGGGCCCGCTCAGGCAGTGTGGTCACATGACGACTTTCCTATATGACGCGATCGCCACCATTGGTATTGCAACACTGACCGCGCTGGCCGTTGTCGGTTTCGCTGGGGGCTCCATCACCGACCTAGTCGATGGTGAAACCACTCCGGCGGCACCCTCCGCATGAGCGCCCGGGGTTCCGAGGCATCCGCTATCAGGGACTGCCGCGGTAGCCGCCAGCCGAGCCTCCCGACCGGTGAGCTGGCCATGCAGCGGGTGCGGTTGGTCAGGCGAGGGCTCAGGCCCGGGCCGTAGAGTCATGCAAGGTGGCCCCGGGAGGCGCGACGAGGCGGTGCTCCCGAAACCAGAACGGACCGGTTCCCGGTAGCGGGCGGTTGC
>JAUMYR010000011.1:4759-6011 GCA_030528545.1 Propionibacteriaceae bacterium | reverse complement strand
CATGGACAAAAAACGTCAGTGGCATCTTCTATCGTCCTGCCATGGCGAAAACGAGCGACGGATACCAGTGCAGCGAGTGCGGCTGGACCACACTGCGGTGGGTTGGGCGATGCGGGGAATGCCAGGCTTGGGGCAGCGTCGCGGAACGGGGAGCGCCGAAGCTGAAGCAGGTGAGCGCTGTGGCTCCGAGCTCTCGGGCGATGCCGATCGGGGAGGTTCCGTCCGAGGCGAGCGATCGGCGGCTGACCGGCATCGCCGAGTTGGATCGCGTCTTGGGCGGGGGCGTGGTGCCGGGCGCGGTCGTGCTCCTGGCCGGTGAGCCAGGAGTCGGTAAGTCGACATTGCTGCTGGAGGTCGCGGCGAAGTGGGCGTCCGCGGGCCGCCGGACGCTCTACGTCAGCGGTGAGGAATCCGCGGCGCAGGTGAAACTCCGGGCCCAGCGGACCAACGCGCTGGTAGACGAGCTCTACCTCGCATCGGAAACCGATCTAGGCACCGTCTTGGGCCATATTGAGCAGCTGGACCCGACACTCATGGTGTTGGACTCGGTGCAGACGGTCGGTACGGCCGAGGCCGACGGGTCGCCGGGCGGGGTCACCCAGGTGCGGGAGGTGACGGGGGCACTCGTCCGGGTGGCGAAGCAGCGGCAGCTGCCGGTGCTGATCGTTGGCCATGTGACCAAGGACGGTGGGATCGCGGGCCCGCGTCTGTTGGAACACCTCGTCGATGTCGTGCTGACCTTCGAGGGAGACCGTCATTCCGGTTTCCGCATGGTACGGGCGACTAAGAACCGCTATGGCCCAGCCGACGAGGTTGGCTGCTTCGAGATGGGGGAGTCCGGCATCGTTGAGGTGCCTGATCCATCGGGACTGTTCCTATCGCGGCACGTGGAGCCGGTGCCCGGCACTTGCGTCACGGTGACGCTGGAGGGGAGGCGGCCGCTGCTGACCGAAGTGCAGGCACTCGTGGCCCCCTCCCCCTATCAAACGTCGCCGAAGCGCATTACACACGGCATCGACCAGTCCAGGATCGGTCTCATCCTGGCGGTTCTGGAACGCAAGGCCAGGCTGAGGCTGTCCCAATCGGATGTGTATGTCTCGACCGTTGGGGGGTCACGGGTGAGCGATCCTTCAGCAGATCTGGCTTCGGCCGTCGCGATCGCGTCCGCGGCAGTCGACCGTAACTATCCGCAGCGGGTCGTCGCCATGGGAGAGATCGGTCTGGCGGGTGACCTGCGTCGAGTCCCGGGGCT
>JAUMYR010000011.1:0-4659 GCA_030528545.1 Propionibacteriaceae bacterium | reverse complement strand
GGGTGGCGAGCGCTGGCCTGGCGTCCTTTCAGTCAGCTGCTCGCTGCCATGTCATCGGGTGGCTTCCGCACGATCTTTTCGTTGCCGATCCGGCTGGCTGCTTCCTCGAACCTGGAGATCATGGACGAGTGTCGGCAGACTCCTATTCGTGAAGCGGTGGGCATCTAATGGGGGCGCGCCGATAGCCGGCATCGCGGGAGACCGTCGCGTGGGCTCAGTGGTCGTGGGACCTGCGATCACCCCTGCTCCAGGACGCGGCACCACAGACCAAGGGGTTGCCGTAGGCTCCGGCGATGGGCCGACGGTCTCAGCCGACCCGGGCAACCATCCTGACCGTGCCGCTAACGAGGCGGCTCGGTTGTATGTGTATCAGCGTTACGGCACGTCCCCGCGTCCCACGTGGGATCTGGAAGTCTTCCAGGGGGCAGCTGGGAGTGCGGCGGGTCTGGGGGTCTTCTCCGATGTTGGGCTGTGCTGCCCGAGCTGCTGGAACGCGGCTACGCGAATCTGGGCCCAAGGCGAGACCATGGGTGGGTACCTGGGTGGGCTCCAGGTCACCGGTAGATTTGTGCTGCGAGGTGCTCACCGCCGAAGCCTGATGACCACCTGGGCGAGTATCTGGCTGGTGGCCGCCAGGACGAGCCGTCCAATATATGCAACGAGGTGCTTGCGTAAAGCAAAGAGGTTAGGCTTCTCATAGTTTCTGACCCTCGACGATGAACGGAGCACTCGTGCGCCTCTATCGGATCCTGGCGACCCTCGTCGCAGCGATGACTGCTACGGCCTTGGCCGCCTGCTCGCCTGCAGCGCAGCCAACCCAGTCGGCTTCACCGGGCACCGCACTGGGGACGGCCGGAAGTGCCTTCCCCGTTACCGTCGACCATGCATTCGGTTCCACGACCATCGAGAAGAAGCCGACGCGCGTCGCGACAGTCGCATGGGCAAACCATGAGGTGCCGCTCGCGCTGGGCGTCGTTCCGGTTGGTATGAGCAAGGCGACATGGGGCGACGATTACAAAGACGGACTGCTGCCCTGGGTCAAGGAGAAGCTTGATGCCCTCGGCGCCCAAACCCCTGTGCTGTTCGACGAGACCGATTCGATTCCCTTCGAACAGGTTGCTGGCACCAAGCCCGATGTGATCCTTGCGGCCTACTCCGGAATCACCAAGCAGGATTACGAGACCCTGTCCAAGATCGCCCCGACGATCGCTTACCCGGGGGTGGCTTGGGGCACTTCTTATGAGGACATGATCCGGCTCAATGCCAAGGCCATGGGCATGGTGGCTGAGGGAGATCAGCTGATCGCAGATCTCGGCAAGCACACCGCTGAAGCTTTGAAGAAGTACCCGAACCTCAAGGACAAGAAGGTGCTGTTCTCGTCCCATAGTGCTGATGACCTGTCTCAGGTCGGTTTCTACTCGACCAAGGATCCGCGTACCGGGTTCCTCAAGGACAACGGCTTCAGCATGCCCGCCGTCGTGGAACAGGAGTCGGCCAAGAGCGACAAGTTCTACATCACGGTCTCGGCCGAGAAACCGGAACTGTTCAGCGATGTCGATTTCATCGTGACCTATGGGCCAGAGGACCCGGCGCCTCTGCTCAAGGCGATGCAGGATAACCCGCTGCTGGCGAAGATCCCGGCGGTCAAGGATGGCCGCATCGTATTCCTCGGCAATAGCCCGCTCGCGGCCGCGGCCAATCCCTCCCCGCTTTCGATCACATGGGGCATCGACAAGTACTTCGCGAAACTGAACGAAGCCGTCAGCTGAGTGTGGCACCGTCGACTGATGCGGCCCCGTCGAGCGTGAGGCAACTGCGGCGCTCGACGGGACGCCGACTGGCGTGGCTGTGCTTCCTCGCGGTGCTGTTGGTCGTCCTCGCGGCCTGTTCTGTGGCCTTCGGAGTCCGCGATATCTCATTCGCGGACGCGGCCGCCGCGCTGAGCGGCCACACCGGGACCACGGACCAGGCCGCCGCGGCAGTGCGGCTACCCCGCACCGTCCTGGGCGTCCTGATTGGTGGTTCTCTGGCGATCGCGGGAACGACAATGCAGGCGGTGACTCGGAATCCGCTCGCCGACCCGGGAATCTTTGGCGTCTTGTCTGGGGCTGCTTTGGCGGTGGTCATCGGATTGGCCTTCTTCGGGCTGTCGCACCCGGTAGCCGAGCTGGCGGTGGCCGTCCTGGGTGCGGGCCTGGCAGCGGCGTTCGTCTACGCGATCGGTTCGCTGGGGCGCAGCGGGGCGACGCCGCTCAAGTTAGCGCTGGCGGGTGCCGCCACCTCGGCCGCCGCGTCCTCCCTGGTCAGCGCGATCTTGCTGCCCAGGGTGAACGTCATGGACACGTTCCGGTTCTGGCAGATTGGCGGTATCGGCGGAGCGACATGGGAACGTCTGGCGATCGTGGGTCCATTCCTTGGGATCGGCGTCCTGATCTGTCTGGGGTGGGCGCGGGGATTGAACTCCTTAGCGCTCGGGGACGACATCGCGACCGGGCTCGGCGAAAACGTTCGCCGGACCCGGCTGATTGCTTCCACGGGCGCCATAGTCTTGTGTGGAGTCGCGACCGCGGCGGCCGGTCCGATCGCTTTCGTCGGGCTGGTCGTCCCTCATGTGTGTCGTCTGCTGGTCGGCACGGATCACCGCTGGCTCATCCCGTTCTCGGCTTTGGCTGGTGGATGCCTGCTTCTCGCCGCGGACACGGTGGGGCGGGTCGTGGCTCGGCCGAGCGAGATCGCAGTGGGCATCATCACCCCGCTGATCGGTGCCCCGTTCTTCATCTGGATTGTGCGGAGGCAGAAGGTGCGTGAGCTGTGAAGGGTGTTGCGACAGCCGGTTCACCGGCCGAGCTGCTGCGTGAAGCGAGACGTAGGCGGCTGCGCGTCCAGGGCTCACGGGTTGGTTTTCTGGGATTACTGGTACTGCTGCTGTATGCCACGAGCCTCATGGCCGGGGACACGTTCTATGGCCCCAGCGAAGTCATCCGGGTCATCGCTGGGGAGACGGTTCCGGGAGCCTCCTTCGCCGTTGGAGAGCTCAGGCTGCCAAGGGCAAGTTTAGGCCTGCTATCTGGGTTGGCGTTCGGCGTGGCTGGGGTGACTTTTCAGACGCTGTTACGCAACCAGCTGGCCTCTCCAGACATCATCGGGATCTCCTCTGGGGCTAGCGTGGCCGGGGTCATCGGCATCGTCATGTTCGGCGCGTCCCAGGTAGCGGTTTCTGGGGCGGCGCTGGCCGCAGCGATAACGACCGCGATGGTTATCTATCTGTTGTCCTACCGCAATGGGTTCGCCGGAACCCGGTTGATCCTCATCGGCATCGGCGTGTCATCGATGCTGGGCTCTGTCGTCGCCTATGTGCTGTCTCAAGCCGCCGCGTGGGACCTGCAAACCGCGACGCGCTGGCTCACCGGTTCCTTGAACGGGGCCACCTGGGAGCAGGTCGCCCCGGTAGCTTTGGTGTGTCTCTTGGTGCTCCCGCTGATGGTCGCCAACTCGCATTCTTTTGGCGCGCTGCGCTTCGGTGATGACACCGCCACCGGGCTTGGTGTCCGGGTGAGGCTCGCCCGAGTCTTAGCGATCGTCGGCGCGGTTTCGCTGGTCGCGGTCGCGACCGCGGCGTGTGGGCCGGTTGCCTTCGTCGCGTTCATGTCCGGGCCGATCGCGGCCAGGGTCGTTGGACCGGCCGCATCACTGCTAGTGCCAGCGTCCCTGGTCGGCGCGGGGCTGATGCTGCTATCCGACCTGGCTGGCCAGAACGCATTCGGGACGCGCTATCCGGTCGGCATCATCACGGGAGCCCTCGGCGCACCATTCTTGATCTACCTGCTCATTCGTTCGAATCGTCAGCGACGCGCTTAGGAGTCCCATGACGTCAGCTCATTCTCTCTCCGCCCGAAAACTCGGGCTCGCCTACGGTGACCGGCATGTCATTGACAACCTTGACCTAGCCATCGCTCCCGGCAAGATCACGTCTATCGTAGGTCCGAATGGTTGCGGCAAGTCCACGCTATTGCGGGCCTTCTCGCGGCTGATCGCACCGCGGAGCGGCAGCGTTATCCTGGACGGACGCGAGTTACACACCCAATCGACTAAAGAGATCGCGAAGGTTCTGGGGTTGTTGCCTCAGTCTCCCCAGGCGCCAGAGGGCATCATCGTCGCTGATCTAGTTGGGCGCGGTCGTCACCCCCATCAGGGCAGGCTAGGACGATGGTCGGAACAAGACTATGAGATTGTCGCCGAATCCCTGGAGATGACCAATACCAGCGAACTGGCAGATCGTCCGGTAGATGAGCTTTCGGGGGGTCAACGGCAACGAGTCTGGATCGCGATGGCCCTTGCCCAGCAATCCGACATTTTGCTGCTGGATGAACCCACAACTTTCCTCGATGTGGCACATCAGCTTGAGGTATTGGACCTCCTAACCGACCTCAACCGTAGCCGGAACACCACGATCGTCATGGTGCTGCACGACCTCGGGCTTGCCGCGCGCTATTCCGACGTTCTGGTCGCGATGCGCGCAGGCAGGATACATGCGTCCGGGACTCCCGCGGAGGTCGTAACCCGGGAGCATGTCCAACAGGTCTTCGGCATCGACAGCCAGGTCGTCCCCGACCCAGTATCTGGTGCGCCATTGGTGATGCCCATCGGGCGGCACCATGC
>JAUMYR010000175.1 GCA_030528545.1 Propionibacteriaceae bacterium | reverse complement strand
CTGGCCGCGGTGGTGGCCGTGTGGGAGGCGGCGTCGTGGACCCAACCCAGCTACGCCCTGCCCAGCCCGGCCGCGACCGTTGAGGCCCTCGGCGGGCTGATCCGCGACGAGGAACTGCTGAGCGGGCTGTGGCTGACGCTGCAGCGGGCGCTGCTCGGGCTCGGGATCGCCTGCCTGATCGGCCTGCCGTGGGGGTGGGCCGCCGGGACCTGGCGGGCGGTCGCGGAGTTCACCGCGTCCTGGACGCAGCTGCTGATGGCGATCCCACCCATCGTGGTCGTGGTGGTGGGCATGCTGTGGCTCGGGCCGACCGCCGAGGTGGTGCTGCTCGTGGTCAGCCTGGTGACGATGCCGCTGCTGGTGACCACCGTCCGGGACGCCGTGGGCCACGTCGACCCGGACCTGCTGGAGATGGCCCGGCTGTTCCGGTTCGGCACCTGGGGCACCCTGCGCCGGGTCATCGTCCCGGCGGTGGTGCCCCCGGTGCTGTCGGCGATCACGGTGGCGCTGGGCCAGTCGATCCGCCTCACGGTCATGGCCGAGCTGCTGAGCACGACCACCGGGCTCGGCGCGGAGGTGCAGCAGGCCCGCACCAACCTGGAGACCGCCGATGTGTTCGCGCTGTCGCTGGTCATGGCGGCCCTGACGCTGGCCTTCGAGCTGTGCCTGCTCAGCCCGCTGCGGCGCCGCCTCGCCAGGTACCGCTGAGCCCGGCGCTGGGTCAGTCGATCAGGGAGCGGATCGCGACGGCCTGGTCGCGTCCCGGGCCGACACCGATTCCCGAGATCCGGGTGCCGATGAGTTCCTCCAGGCGCCGCACGTAGGCCTGGCAGTTGGCGGGCAGGTCGTCGAAGCTGCGGGCGCCGGAGATGTCCTGTTTCCACCCGGGCAGCACCTCATAGACCGGCTTCGCGTGGTGCAGGTCGGACTGGGTCATCGGGAACACCTCATGGCGGGTGCCGTTGACCTCGTAGGCGACGCAGACCGGGATCTCGTCCCAGTGACTCAGGATGTCGAGTTTGGTGAGGAAGACATCGGTGAATCCGTTGACCTTGCAGGACTGTTCGACCAGCAGCGCATCGAACCAGCCGCAGCGGCGGGGACGCCCGGTCGTCGCACCGAACTCGGCCCCCTCGGCGCGCAGTTTCTCCCCGTCGGCGTCGAACAGTTCGGTCGGGAACGGGCCCTCGCCAACGCGGGTGGTATAGGCCTTGGCGATCCCGATCGTCCGGTCGATGCGGGTCGGGCCGACCCCAGCCCCGGTGCAGGCCCCGGCGGCGATCGGGTTGGAGGAGGTGACGTAGGGATAGGTGCCGTGGTCCACGTCCAGGTGGTGGGCCTGGGCCCCCTCGAACAGCACGACCTGGCCCGCATCCAGCGCGTCGTTGACGTAACGCGCGGCGTCGATGACGTGGGGACGCAGCCGCTCGGCGTAGGCCAGCAGCCCGTCGGCGATGGCGACCGGGTCGATCTCGCGGCGGTTGTAGACCTTGACCAGCAGGTGGTTCTTCTGGTCGAGGGCCGCCTCGACCTTCTGCCGCAGGATCGACTCGTCGAACAGGTCCTGGACGCGGATACCCATGCGGTTGACCTTGTCGGAATAGGCCGGGCCGACGCCGCGTCCGGTGGTGCCGATGCGGCGCTTCCCGAGGAACCTCTCGGTCACCTTGTCGATCACCTGATGGTACGGGGTGATGATGTGGGCGTTGGCGCTGATGAGCGGGTGCGGCACATCGACGCGCTGCCACAGCAGGTCGAGTTCGGCGTACAGCACCTCCGGGTCGATGACCACGCCGTTGCCGATCACAGTGGTGGTGTTGGGGTTGAGGATGCCGCTGGGCAGCAGGTGCAGCACGAACTTCTCACCATTGACGACGATGGTGTGGCCAGCGTTGTTGCCCCCGGAATAGCGGACGCACACGTCCACCCGCTCGCCGAGCTGGTCCGTGGCTTTGCCCTTACCCTCATCGCCCCACTGGGCACCGACTACAACGATCCCTGGCATCTCTGCCCCCTTACACAGACGAAGCCCGCCGTAAGCGAGCTCTTACCACTTGATTCTACCCCACCCGGCACCCTCCTTCGACAACCGAAACCCGGCCCGGCCGAGGGTGGATGGCCCCCATCGCGCGGCATGGATCCACGGTCCGGCGGCCCGAGGAGTGGTCAGCCGCCGCGTCCGGCCGGGCGGGTTCCTCGTCGTGCGGTGAGAAAGGTGGCCCCTCGTGCTTTCCCACCCGAGTCCGGGTGCCGTGGCATCGCGGCTCGTGGATGCCCGGGACTTGGGAATTCTTCGCCTAAGTCATGCCCGGAAGGCACCCCACCCGGGCGGGTCATGCCGGGACGGTCCCGCCGCCTAAACTACGCCCATGAGCATCGAGGACGGCCTGAGGCGGGTGGTGGGCAAACTGCGCCGGTTGCCCGCCTCAGCGGGACGCGAGCACTTCCACGAGCCCGTCTCCTGGGCTCCCCCTCTGGATGAGTCGGCGGTCGCCGCCTACGAACGGGAACACGGCGTCGCCTTGCCCCCGGACTACCGGGCCTTCATCACCAGGGTGGCTCGCAGCGGCACTCGTCCCTTTTATGGGCTGTGGTCCCTGGTGGACCCGAATCCCGAATATGGTTTCGACCGCCTTCACCCCGGAGCGCCGTTCCCCTTCACGCTCTCCCGTCCGCTGTTCAGCCTGACCCTCGGGCAGGACGCCTTCGACGAGGCCATCGCCAGGGGCGAGTGCGAGCGCGGCTTCGTGCCCCTGTGCACCGAGGGCTGCGGTATGAACACCATCCTGGTGGTGAACGCGGCCGATACCCGCCTCAACGGCACCGTGTGGTACTACGACCTCGCCAACGATGTCGGGATCCTGCCGCTGCTCCACCCGCGGGACGGCAAGCCGTTCTCGTTCCTGTCATGGTTCGAGCACTGGTTGGACGGCGAACTATCGGGGGAACCAGTCTGTTTCCAAGACCTCAGCTATCCCGGCGACGATTACTCCCCGGACGCCTGACCCCACGCCCGCCCCGGCGGGTCGCCCATGGGGGTGAGCGGTGAAAACTGTCTGGTGCCTGCCGTAGGGTTGGACCGTGGACGACGACTACGACGAGTACGCCCCGCTCGACGACATCAGCGGCGACTCCTACGACGAGGAGCCGCCATTCGCCGACCCCCAGGACGCCCCTGGGCTGTTCGACTTCGACGAGACCCCAGCGCCCCAGCCGGAACCCGACTTCACCCAGGACGGCCCGGACCTGTTTGGCAGCGAACCCGATCTGACCCGGGCCCGGGTAGTCGCGGCCGCTATGCGTCCCTCCCGTGAGGACGAGCCCGGATCCCTGATCGATCCGCCCACCGGCGAGGCTCTCCCCGAGGAGACGGCGCCGCGGGCGAAGGCGTCTGCGGCCCGCCCCTCGGCCCGCAAGGACCAGCGCGATGAGGAGCCCCAGGACGCCGTGGCACAACCACCGGCTCAAGGCGACGAATCCCCGTCCCAGGCCGATCCGGGCGAACTACCCGATGCCCCGCTCGCGCTCTACCGGCGCTACCGTCCCGACACCTTCGCCGACGTGATCGGCCAGGAACACGTCACCGAGCCCCTGCAGCGGGCCCTGGTCAACAACCGGGTCAACCACGCTTATCTGTTCAGCGGACCTCGTGGCTGCGGCAAGACCACCTCGGCTCGCATCCTGGCCCGCTGCCTCAACTGCGTCCAGGGCCCGACCCCGACCCCCTGCGGCGAGTGCCCCTCCTGCCGCGATCTGGCCCGCGGCGGCCCCGGCAGCATCGACGTCATCGAGATCGACGCCGCTTCCCACGGTGGGGTCGATGATGCCCGAGACCTGCGCGAGCGGGCCTTCTTCGCACCGGTGGCCAGCCGCTACAAGATCTACATCGTGGACGAGGCCCACATGGTGACCACGGCCGGTTTCAACGCGCTGCTGAAACTGGTCGAGGAGCCCCCACCCCACGTCAAGTTCATCTTCGCCACGACCGATCCCGAGAAGGTCATCGGGACGATCCGCTCCCGCACCCACCACTACCCGTTCCGGCTGGTGCCTCCGCGCTTGCTCAGCGACTACCTCGGGAAGCTCTGCGAGGCCGAGGGGGTCAGCGTCGACCCGGCGGTGCTGCCTCTCGTCGTGCGGGCTGGGGCCGGGTCGGTGCGCGATTCCCTCAGCGTCCTGGATCAGCTGCTCGGCGGCGCCGGGCCAGACGGTGTGGCCTACGGCCAGGCGGCGGCACTGCTCGGATATACCCCCGACGCGCTGCTGGACGACATCATCGATGCCTTCGCCGCCGGGGACGCCTCGGCCGTCTTCAGCACCATCGACAAGGTCATTGAAGTCGGCCAGGACCCGCGCCGGTTCGCCGAGGACCTGCTGCGGCGGCTCCGGGACCTCATCATCATCGCCGCGGTGCCGAACGCCGCCGCTATCGGCCTGATCGAGGTGGCGGCCGACCAGGCCGACCGTCTCGCCACCCAGGTCTCGGGCATGGGCCGAGGCGAGCTGACCCGCGCGGCCGAGGTGCTGGCCTCCGGCCTGGCCGAGATGCGCGGGACCACGGCCCCCCGGCTCCACCTCGAACTGATGTGTGCCCGCGTCCTGCTCCCGGGGACCGATGTGGACGAACGCGGCCTCCACGCCCGGATCGACCGGTTGGAGCGCCGCGTCGGCATGATTGGGGACCCGCCTCCTGCCCCACGTTGGGAAGACGTGCCGGGCACCGGCCCGCACGTTCCCGACCCCCGTGCCCCCCGGCTGGAGCATCCGCGCTCCGAGAGACCACAGACGCCGGGACGCCA
>JAUMYR010000174.1 GCA_030528545.1 Propionibacteriaceae bacterium | reverse complement strand
CCAGCGATTCCCGGGCGCACGCCACCAGCAGAGTGGCGAGCGCTTTCTCGGCCGCCAGGTCCACCTTCGGCGGCAGCCCGCCCAGGTGGGAGTGCACCGCGTCCGACCAGATCGAACCGGACAGCTCCTCCCGGGTCTCGCCCAGGAGGAATACCTCGTCCCCGGCCTGACGGAAACCGCTGCGGACCCGTTTGGCCACGTTGTCGATGACGCCCAGGACGCCGACCGTCGGCGTCGGCAGGATCGGCACCTCCCCGGTCTGGTTGTAGAAGCTGACGTTGCCCCCGGTGACCGGGGTGCCGAGTTCCCGGCAGCCATCGACCAGGCCGAGGATCGCCTCCACGAATTGCCACATGGCATCGGGGTTCTCCGGGCTGCCGAAGTTCAGGCAGTCGGTGATCGCGACCGGTTCGGCTCCGGTAGCGGCGACATTGCGGTAGGCCTCCGCGAGGCTCAGCTGGGCACCGAGGTAGGGGTTCAGGTAGCCGAACCGGCCGTTAGCGTCCAGCGACAAGGCGATGCCTAGCCCGGTCTGCTCATCGATGCGCAACATGCCCGCGTCCTCAGGCTGGGCGAGGACGCTGTTGCCGCGCACGTAACGGTCATACTGGTCGGTGATCCAGCTCTTGTCGGCCACGTTCGGATGCGCGGCGACCTTGAGGTAGGCGTCCTTGATCCCCTCGGGGGTGTTGTCCCGGGGCAGGGCCTCGGCGGTGTCGGCGTTGACCGCGTCCAGCCAGCCGGGGCGGGCGTAGGGACGCTCGTAGACCGGGCCTTCGTGGGCGACCGTCTTGGGATCGACGTCGACGATGGTCTCGCCGTGCCAGGTGATGACGAGCCGGTCGCCGTCGGTGACCTCACCGACCACCGTGGCCTGCACGTCCCACTTGGCGCAGATCTCCATGAAACGCTCGACGTTGGCGGGTTCGACCACCGCCATCATGCGTTCCTGGGACTCGCTCATGAGGATCTCCTCGGGAGCGAGGTTCGGGTCGCGCAGCGGAACCACGTCCAGTTCGACCCTCATGCCGCCGTCCCCGGCGCTGGCCAGTTCGCTGGTCGCACAGGAAATCCCGGCGGCACCGAAATCCTGGATGCCGTTGATGATGCCCGCCGCGAACAACTCCAGGGTGCATTCGATGAGCAGCTTCTCCATGAAGGGGTCGCCGACCTGCACGCTGGGACGCTTGACCGGGCCGTCCTCGGTGAAGGTCTCCGAGGCCAGGATGGAGGCCCCGCCGATGCCGTCACCTCCGGTGGCCGCGCCGTAGAGGATCACCTTGTTGCCGACCCCAGAGGCGTGGGCGCGGTGCAGGTCCTCGTGCCGGAGGACGCCGACGCACAGCGCGTTGACTAGGGGATTGCCCGCATAGGTCGCGTCGAAACAGACCTCACCGCCGATATTGGGCAGCCCGAGGCAGTTGCCGTATCCGCCGACGCCCGCGACGACGCCGGGCAGCACCCGGGCGGTGTCGGGGGCGTCCAGGGGGCCGAACCTCAGCGAATCCATGACTCCGATGGGCCGCGCCCCCATGGCCAGGATGTCGCGGACGATGCCGCCGACGCCGGTCGCGGCGCCCTGGTAGGGCTCGACATAGGACGGGTGGTTGTGGGACTCGGCCTTGAACGTGACGGCGTAGCCCTGGCCGATGTCCACCACACCGGCGTTCTCCCCGATCCCGGCCAGCAACGGGCCGCGCGGGGTGTTCTGGTCCAGCGTCCCGAAGTTCTTCAGGTGCACCTTGGAGGACTTGTAGGAGCAGTGCTCGCTCCACATCACCGAATACATCGCCAGCTCCGCGCTGGTGGGTCGGCGCTGAAGGATCTCGCGAATCCGGTGGTACTCGTCTTCCTTCAACCCGAGTTCGGCCCATGGCTGGGCGATATCGGGGGTCTCCAGGGCGTTCTCAACAGTGTCAGCCACGGGCCCAATCTATCGGACTCGCGCCTGTAATTTAGCCTTGCGCGTCACCTTTGGCCGCTCAACAAGCGTTGTCGGGCCCGGTCCGCACCGGATCTTTGGGGTCGCGGCGGTCTGCGGTCCGCACCGGCAGCGGCCAAACCAGCCGCGGGGCAAGTTATCCACAGGCGGCACGGGAGGGTCTCAATTCCGGCTTACCATGAGGAAAAGACCCAGGGAGGTATGGCGATGCGCATTGATGCCAGTGTGGTCAGCCCGGCGGCAGTCCGGCTATTGGACGCCTCCGTCGTGCTCACAGAAGGGTGGCAGGGCGCCGCGGAGCCGCTGCTGCGGATGCCACGCAACGCAGCGGGCGAGGTCGAGCAGGCTTGGGACCTAGCCGCGCAACAGAGCGCGTGCGCGGACGCCGCGGCCCGGGCCTGTGAGGCCATGGTCGCGGCGCTGGAATCGGCCTCCGAGGCGATGCACGAATGCGTCCGGCGGTTCTCCACGCTCGACGACGAGACCGCCGAGCGGTTGAGGCAGCGATGAGCGCGCCCCTGTGGGATCTCAAGTCGGATGTGGCCGCGCTGGCCGACGCCTGTTACGCCTGGAGCATGATCGAGGGGGCTGTGAGCATCACCGCCGATGACACCGCCGCGGCGGCCAAGGCGGCTTTGGACGCCTGGGATGGGCAGGCCGCCGAATCCTTCGATTCCGCCCGGGCGGCGTTATCGGCGGACCTGCTGGAGGCCATCCGATCCGCCGGCGAGGCCTCCAACGCCCTGCTTAACGCCTTCTATGCGGTCACGCGGGCGCAGGGCAGGCTGCACGATTCCTGGGCGAGGCTCGCCGGGATCACCTGGAACGGGGTCTCCTTCGAACCCCGGGACGCCACCGAGGCGGGCCGGATCGCCGCCGAGAGCACCGCCGCCGCCCGGATCCGTGCCCACCTCGGCCAGGAGCTGGGCAGCTATGCGGCCAGCCTGCGGCGGGCCACGGACTCGTGGACGCGGATCGGCGGCCGCTGGCGAGAGCGGGGCGCGGCCCCGGAGTGTTTTGTCGGGGCCCTGCCGGAACAGCCCGATGGCGTGGGTATCGTGCTGGCCGACGGCCAGGCGATCCTCAGCACCGGGCCCGGACATCAGCACGTGCAGGTCCTCTTGGACCCACTCACCGGAGGCTACCAGGTGATCGTGACCGACTTCTTGAAACCCGAGGAAGCCTACCCGGGGATCGATCCAGTGACCGCTTCGGAGACGAGGTTGTCCGAGATCGGCTCCGCCTCCTATCTCATCCCCGCCGGGCATCACCTGACGATCAGGGCCGGGGACGGCGATGACATCATCTGTCTTCCCCGTAGCGCTGCCCTCTGTTTCACGATACCCAACGCGTTGACCCGCACCCCGGCGTTCAGTTCCCTCCCGGCCGCCGCTACACCCAGCGGTTTCACGGTGGTCGGGGGCCGTGGCCTGGACAAGATCCAGGGAGGCGACGGCAAGGATCGCCTGTTCGGTGGCGAGGGACCGGACGAGATCAAGGCGGGAGGCGGCAGCGACTACGTCTCCGGCGGTGAAGGCAACGACTATGTCGACGGACAGGACGGCTCCGACGTCCTGTCCGGGGGCATGGGCAACGACACCCTCTACGGTCTCGACGGCACCGACCGGCTGAGCGGTGGCAGCGGCGCCGATTACCTGGAGGGAGGGACCGGGAACGACACCCTCGACGGCGGCGACGGCGACGACATCTCTTCTGGGGGCAGAGGCGAGGACACCATCCTCGGCGGCACAGGAGACGATGTCTCCTATGGCGGGCTGGGCACCGACAGCGTCAACGGTGGTGCCGGCATCGATACTCACCACGACGACACCCACCTGGCCAGCGCCTCAAACGAGGTGGCCATCACCATCGAGATCCCAGCCGACACCCCGGCCATCAGGATCGTGGGCGGCTTGGACTTCGTCCGCCGTGTCGAGGCCGATCTCGACCTGTTGCGTTCCTCCCCGACCGGGCAGGAGATGCTCGCGTCCCTCCAGAAGACCCACGACGACCCGGTCTCTTACCCAAGCGGTATGAACACCCTCACGATCACGGAGTACCGGCCCGTGAATCCCTATTACCAAAACAGCTTTGCTCTCTGGGACCACGCCCGGGACTACACCGTGGAATATCTTCCGACGATCGACGACTTCCTGGGAGCGCCCCCGGTGGTGGTGCTACAGCACGAACTCGCCCACGTCCTCGACTTCTCCGCCGGGACCGCCCTCACGGGCATCTATCAGGGGGTGGACCCGGTCGATTCAGGCGAGACGCCGCTGATGGAGCGCCAGGCCGTCGGCCTTCCCATCGACCACGACAGCGACCCGAGCACGCCCGAGATCGTTGACCCACTCCACCCATTCGTCCTGACCGAGAACGGATTGCGTCACGAGATGAACCTGCCGCCCAGACCCCACTACCGCTCCTGAGACCGCCCGCGGCGCCAGCCGGTTCAGGGGATTTCGGGTGCCCTGCCCGCGGCCTGCTCGGTGAGCCGGACGAGTTCCTGGTTGACCTTCTCCAGCAAGGCCTCGGCCTCGGCGAGCAGCTTCTTCAGCGCCCGGTTGCGGTTGCGCCCGACGTGACCGTGGCGCAGCAGTTCGGCCCGGGTGCGCAATCCCAGCGACGCGGAGCGCCAGCCGGACACGTCGGCCTCCGGGAAGCCGCTTTCCACCAGCTGGGCACACTGCTCGACCGCGTCCAGCTTCTGGCTGAGCCGACCGTAAGCGCTCCTGGATTCCCACGCGGACTTGGCCTTGGAACTGACCGAGGCGATGCCCTCGCGCACCGCGGGGGTCTCCTGGGCGGCCTTGATGATCGCGAACGCGGCGCTCACGATCGGCCCCCAGGCCGTGAACCGGGGGATCACCTTCCTGATGAGAGCGCCCTTCGCCATCATGTCTCCTTCGCTTCGGCGGGTCCGGCCGTGAAATCTCGCACCACAGCGGTCACCCGGTCCAGGAACTCCGATAGTAGCCGCTGTTCGTGGTCCTCATAGCTGGCGACGACCCCCGCCAGCGCCTCGGCCATCGG
>JAUMYR010000010.1:14574-39713 GCA_030528545.1 Propionibacteriaceae bacterium | reverse complement strand
GCGGTCCGGGCGATGAGATGATTCAGGACCAGGCGGCCGACCGCCTCGGGGTTGCCGCGGGCCTCCTCGGGCAGGTGCAGCTCGGGCAGCTCCGCTGCCAGCTGGGCGATGAGCGGCAACAGCTCACCGGCCTTCTCGGCGTTGAGCTGCCAGATGCCACCGGTGTAATGGTCCTTGTGGCGGTGCGCGTGCTGGCGGACCAGCTCGGTCTTCCCCAGGCCGCCGAGACCATGCACCGACGTCACCACCCCGATGCTGCCCGGGGACCACAGGGCCTGTTGCAGGTCGTCCAGCTCGTCAACGCGGCCCACGAAATGGGCGGTACCGCGACCCAGGTTCGTGGGCACCCCCTGCGAGCGGAGGCGCTGCTGGCGGCGCTCGTGCAAGGCATTCGCCAGCGCGCGGACCTGCGCCGCGACCTCCCGGGGGAGGGCATGGACCGGGACCTGAACGAAATGGCTGGTGATGTCCAGCTTGCATTCCTGCCGGTGCACCTGCTTGTACCAGCGGCGGTGCTTCTTGCTGGGGAGCTGCTCCGGGTCGACCGGGCCCACGAACACCGGAACCAGCGAGGACGGGGCACCCGCCGTGGACGGGCTGCTCTTATCCTTATACTCCTGGAACTCCCACAAACACATCTGGCTATCGAAATAGTGGGGCGAAGAGAAGGCCAGCAACACCTCGGCCTGCCGCACCGCCCAGGCCAGCTCCGAACGCCAGTCGGACTCGATGGGGATGTCCCGCTTATCGAAGAACAGCCGGATCTGAGTGCCCTCGGTGCGGGTGAGTTCATTGCTCAACTCCTCAACGATCAGGCTCACCCAGCAGCCCTCGTCATCCCGGCGGGAATAGCTCACGAACACGTTGTAATTTAACGGGACAGACATCGATAACCCCCTCGTCGCGTAGTCTCACCGCAGTCTGACGGACAGTTCCTCCGGAACGCTCACTCGGACTGCCCGAACTCATCAAGGGCGTTGCGCAGTTCCTGGGTGATCCTGACATCGACGCCGCACACCTCCTTGATGGCCTCGCGCAGCGCGATATCACTGCTCTTCTCCGGCAGCTGCCGCCTCTGGTAGGCGGCCAGCAGCATCGTGCTGAGGGCGCGGTCCACGCTCGGGCCATCGACGGCGTGGTCGGCATCGCAGAGTTCCGCCGTAGGGCCGTTGCATAGGGCGGGGAGAGTGAGATTGTCGTGGACCCAGGCCGGGCCCAGGGTTTCTTTGGCGACACCGAGCACCTCATTGATGTCGCTCAACACCTGAGACTCGTCTATCGCGCCGTCGCCGGTGGCAGCATATTCCTGAATGAGCCCGGTAATGGGCCAGTATCCAGCCACGTATCTCGGCCCGAAGGGGTATGAGCGCAAGATCCGGAAGAGACGCACTAGCCAGTCGCCGCGGGCCCCGCCCTGGGCCTCCAACGCTTTGACCACCCGCCCCGCGGACCCGTCGGTGCGGCTGGGCCTAGCGGGAAAACCGCGGCGGACCCGGTCCTGACGCCGCCGGTCCTTCAGGTGAGTGGCAACCATCTGCCAGACATAGGCGCTGGGATTGGACGCCTGCTCCAGGCTTCGGCGCACCGACTCCTTTTCCAGCTTCGTTTCGAGGTATTCCCACAGTTCGTGGACGAGGTCGAGGCAACCAACCCGGACACATTCCTCGCTGATCCTCTTTCCCTCCGGGTCATCGTGACCATAGGGGGCGTGGAAGGTCGGGCAGCAAGAACTTTTGTGGCAATGGATGGAACGCTCCGAAGCGGTGACCTTCCATATAATCTCCGCGATCTCAGAAAAGCTCATCATCTACGACCCCTCCTGACCCTCTCCCAATCCCCAGGTATGGATCTAAGCTTGAGGCAGGCGGCTCCCAAAAGTGAAGGTTCTGACGAAGACTGTCACGGATCTGTCAGAGTTACGGTGCCACGCCAGCCGGTATCCTCGCCCGGCGCTGATCCTCGAAGAGCCAGCGCACGCCGACGCCTAAGCCTCGCTGAATCTCCGGGAACTCGAAATGCTGCATTGGGCAGCGAGGAATCAACGCCCCGGTGACGTGGGGCGAAGGCACCTGTCCGGGGCTGCCGGTGGTTTCGAAGATCTCAATGAGAGAAGGCAACCGGTTCCCGAAGTAAATGTCGATGCGGGCATTCAGGGTGGTGCTGTGAGGGCGGAAGGCGAACTCGGGCAGAAGGCACTTCCTGCTGGGGAATCTCAGCGAGGTGGAGAAGGTGTGGGTGGCCCCCACCGGCAGGGGATGCGGAAAAGTGAAGCTCGCGCCCCACATGCCCGAGCCCAGATCGGTGACCTTTTCCAGGGCGCATCCATCCAGTTCCCTCCAGACCGGTGTCCCCTCCCTAGGGTCGCGTATAGAGATCTCCTCATAGAACTGGTCCATCCACGGAGTCCTGACTCTGATGGTGCGCTCTAGACACAAGATCGGGGTGGAGCTACTCAGATTCAGGCGAGCGTGGAGCCGGGTGATATCGAAGCTGGGGTGATGGGCGCCACGGTCCTGGGACCTGAGCAGGTGAGCCACGATCTGCGGGGGCGCCTTCTCCTCGCTCCAGCGCCGCGCGGTGCGAGTGGAGATGCGCTCCGCCCGAGCCGCCGTTTCCAGGCGCTTCTCGCGCGGCAGAGGGGAGCCCAGGTCTGCCCCAGACGAGATCTGGAAGACTCGACGCACCTCCTCCGCCAGGGTAATGGTCGCGGCCATGATGCTCTCGCGGAGCAGCGGAAGGGCCTGCGCGCTGCTGAACTCCTCCGGAATGCCCAGCAACCGACGCAATCCGGGGCTCTCCGGCGGGTCGGCGTGTCTCAGCCCCCGGCGGCACAGCGCCACTACCTCAGCCACCAAGGAAGCCGTCACATCTGGAGTTGTTGAGTGCCCTGCCATAGAGATTCAGCCCCCCCACCTCGACGTAGTGGATCATAACTGTTGGATAATCCCCTGTCACTAAACCGAGGTGATGATGGATGTGAAATGAGCAGCCAGGCTGTCCGTCAAGTAGATGAGTAGGAGGTGACACCCATGACCACGAGACTGTCTCAGGTGTATCACGCATGGCTGGAGCAGCTTGAGGACTGGCGTGAGCTCGCGCCCCGGGGAGGCGGGGTTAGCGCTCAGCTAGCGACGAGAAGGCTGCTCGCGCCGCTGTACCGGAACGCTTTTCCCGAAACCCTGGCCAAGGAACGCGATGAACGCCGCCTCCGAGCGTGGCTGGTCGAATACGAGGAGCAGATCCTCGACGACCTCAGGCTCGTGCGCAAGGTCACCGACCGCGCCGGGAACAAGGCCCGGCAACTCCGGGCTTCGGTCACCGCCGGGGACCTCGCCGATCGTCTCCTACGCGCGGTGGCCAAAGGCAGACTCGACGAACAGCCACTCACCGAGATGGAACTTGAGGCGGTCGCGAGCACCTATGTCGCCAATTCCCCGTCGCGGGACAGGCTGCTCAGCCGGGAGCAATTCGGCCAATTCCAGGATCTCTACGACGAATCCTGGGCGAATCAGGGAGAGGCCCATCTAGAGGCTCACCCCTACAGCCGGGTCCTGCTAGGGGCCGACGAACGCCCACCCCTGCTGAGAACCCAACGCGAGAACACCTGGGAGGCACTGTCCCGGTCCATCTATTCCCGATTCCGTATCGCCGCCAGAGACGTATCCGTGCCCGGGGAAGGCGACGATATCGCTCGCGCTGAGGTGCTTCGTGCCTGTGGCCGTCTAGGGCTGATAGAAGATTCCGCTCTGGTGCTGCTGTACAGCCTCCTATGCGGATTGCAACAGGGGCCGACCTCATTGACTCAACGCGGACAACACCCTTTCCTCGACGAGGACCGTTCCTGGCGGCAAGCACAAGGCCCCCTCTCTGGAGACTATGACACCGAATCATGGCGGGGCCTTCCTGTGAATCAGAATCTGGTCGCCATGGCCGAGGCCATGATCCGGACCTTTTGCCACCAGAACCAGGGAAGGTATCTGCTGGCCAACGACATGATGGACTACGCCCACCAGCACGCGATGAGGCGGGCCTGGATGGACTGTTTCAAACATGACCGCAGGAGCCGACCCATCGGCGCGGCAGAGGGAGCCAAGATCGTCACCTTAGCGGTATTCAAAGGAATCCCTTCCGGAGAGGAACACCGCAAGCGGGAAAGCCGCTTGAAACTGCCGAATCTCACTCGCAAGGCCGCCCCGAAACCCCCGCCCCCCGCACTCGCACCCGATGTCTTGAACCGCGCGTGGGCCTGGTTCAGCAAACACCGGGAGGTTGTGACCGGTCTGGTCAACGGCGATCCCGAGTCCTTGGAGAAATATCGCCAAGCAGCCGATGAGCTCCAGCTCCCAGAACTAGATTTAATATTGAAACTCATTCCAAAGGAAGAATCATGACGACCGACAAGCCTCTCGAGGTCCCGATCCGCAACATCGGATTCGGTGCCGTCATGATCGGAGAAGAGCCGGTGGCCCCGGCCGGCGCCATAACGCTCAACATCTTGGGTGCGGTCCTCGACTTCGATCCCTCTCGTCCCGACCTCCTGCCATCCTGCCTGGTCGCCGACCCCGGTATCGCCGTTCCCGTCGTGGAGCAGCTATATGGCAAGGCAGTGGCCGACGAGGTGCTGAATCGCAGCCTCCAGGAAGGCCTCGACGTGGTCTCCTGCACGGCCGTGAAAGAGCCGTCGCTGGCGACGCTGATCCGGCTTGCCGAGGTCCGGTGGTGCCAGCAGAACACGGCATTCCCCCTAGACCCATCGCTGCTGCTCCTGGAGGAACTGACCCTGCTGGCCGAGCTCCGAGGAATCATCGAGACCGATGAGGACTGGACCGAAGAACTCCATGGACTGCTCGGTGCGCTCATGGCCCGGCCCGGTGCCGTGCGCGCGGCTATGGAACAGCCCGCGATCGAGGCCCTGATCGTCAAGGCTCTCGACGTCTTGGCAACCGAATCCGCGTGGGCCAGCGAGGAGAGGGATACGGCCACCGGGTGGTTGCGCTGCCTGGAAGGTGAAGGCGGGCGCTCCGCTGTCCCGGTGAGTTCCTTCGACTGGATGAGCCAGTTGCGTCCTGACCTGGCGCTTGCCGCGGGCTTCTCTCATCTAAGCGGAAGCTCGACGGTGAGCTGGCGCGACGTCCCCTTGGGCCTCATGTCTCGCCGCGAGGGCAATGTCCGCTGGCGAGTATCGCTGGAAGACACCGAGGGTGCGGTGACGACGAAGGTGGAGGGAACCGCTGGGGCCTTCCGGCTTCTGGGGGAGGCCCCAACCTCTCCAGATGGCATGTTCTTCGACGTGATCAGCACGGGATGGTCGATGCCGCTGGCGACGGGAGAACTCACCCCCGACGCCGAGTGCCAGGAATGGAGCGGCAAAGCGGCGATGGTCCCGGAGCAGGTGGAACTGCTGCGTCGGCTGAGCGAGGACGGTGCCCGCCTCGACGTGAGGGTCCGCGGGGCCATCCCCGAGCCGATGATGGACCCCCGGGTGGCGGCGGCTGAGCGGTGGTGCGCACGCGCCGTGTGCGCTCTGCGGTTGCGTAACCTCCCAACCGGCGGAGAACTGCTCGACAGCGTCCAGGACTGCCTGGAGCGGGCGCTGGACCTGTGGAGGATGGCCGGTCGCCGGGCGGAGCTGGCCGCCACCCGCGACCTGCTCGAGCTCTCCCAGTCCGAGCTGGGGAACTGGACCGAAGGGGTGACCGTTGCCGAGACGATCCTGGTGGCCCAGCGCCATGACGGTTCATGACAGGAATTAGGGGCCGGCGCGGTGAGGCGCCGACCCCTTGGATTCCCGGTTACTGTTGAGAACTCGGTGTGCTGGTTAGAAGTAGATCCACATTGTGGGCTCCTTTCGTATGCCGGTGAGCTGACTGCTCAACCGGACATACGCATCCGGAATCGGTGGGTGAGCCGTGACCTGGCTCGGTGAGTGTGGCCCAGGCGGTGAGGTGTTCCGGCAGTCCGGTGAGTTGTCAGGGATCGAGCCCGATGCAGGCTAAAGCTTCGTGCCGGGGGAGTTTCGTGGTGTGGCTTTGGGTGAGTGTTTTGGGGTTTCGGGGTTGTCTGTGGGGCTGTTGAGCGTATGCCTGTGGGATCGCGCGATACGTGTCGTGGTGACCTAGTTCGCGCTGGGAATGGGAAGTGAGTCGTGACAGGAATTAGGGGCCGGCGCGGTGAGGCGCCGACCCCTTGGATTCCCGGTTACTGTTGAGAACTCGGTGTGCTGGTTAGAAGTAGATCCACATTGTGGGCCCCTTTCGTATGCCGGTGAGCTGACTGCTCAACCAGACATACGCATCCGGAATCTACGGTCGGATCCCGTGGGCTCTAGCTTCGCTGATAGTACCCCTGCGAGCAGGCTTTGAAGGAGATTTTGGGTAGCACAGATGCTCTGGTGCACCGCAGCGCTGACCAGTGGTGTGTTGGGACGCGAGCCCGTTCATGACGCTGGGAGGAGGCTCAGCCGGAGGGGGTCGGGTTCGGCGTGGCGGTATTCGCCCCGGCGGGGGGAACCGCGATGCACACCTGGCCGCTGACCGCGATGGCTTTGGGCGCCTCGGGGTTGGTTCCGGCGTATTCGGAACCGACGAGGACATCGACGTGGGCGTCGATGGCGCGGTCCTTGTCGACGCGGATCGTGGCCTCCTTGAAGAAACCCAGCACCAGCTGGGCCTCGGGGGCGGTTTCCGAACCGGCGACGATGATGGTCTTCTTCACCCGTTCCTGGGTGTTCCCGGTGCCCGAGATGATGAACCCATAGCCGGACAGTTCCTTGCTGACCTTGGTTCCTAGCCCGGTGGTATAACCGCCGTTGAGGACGCGCACGACCACCTGGGAACTGGACAACTCCGTCACCGACGTGCTCACGCACGGCGTGGGAAGCTTGCCCGGCAGCGGAGCGCTGATCTGCTGATAGCCCCACCACGCCCCGAAGGCAAGAAAACCGCACAGCGCGATGAGTGTGACGGGCGTCAAGATCAGACGCATATCGATTCGCTGCACCCTGATATCCCTGCCTACTTCAGCTCAAGGACCCGGGCGTGCAGGGTCTGTCGCTGCTGCAACGCGGCTCTCAGCGCGCGGTGCAAGCCATCCTCCAGATACAACTCTCCGCGCCACAGCACCACGTGGGCAAACAGATCGCCGAAGAACGTCGAATCCTCTTCCAGCAGGGCCTCCAGGTCGAGCATCCGCTTGGTCGTCACGAGTTCGTCCAAGCGAACCTGCTGTGGGGGGATGGCAGCCCACTGCTGGTAGCCGTGCTCGGGGTATGGCCGAGAATCACCCACGCGTTTGAAGATCACCCGACCATTCTAACGTGACTGGGGAGAAGGCCGGCTTCAACGCTGCGGCGACGCCCAAGCTGTGCGAGTATGGCGACCATGGACCAAGCACAGCTCGACGCCATCCGCCAGGGATACACCTTCGACGCGCCAGCTATCCAGCTCGGTGTGCTGATGGAGCAGGACCAGCCGGTCAAGGACATCCCCGTGCGCATGCCGGTGCAGATGTTCAACCGGCACGGTCTGGTCGCAGGTGCCACCGGCACCGGTAAAACCATCACGCTGCAGGTGATGGCCGAACAACTGAGCCGGGCCGGGGTCCCGGTGTTCGCCGCCGATATCAAGGGAGACCTGTCGGGAATCGCGGCCCCGGGAACACCGAGCGAGAAGCTTCAGGCCCGCACCGACAAGATCGGGCAGGAGTGGACCCCGCAGGCCTGCCCCGTGGAGTTCTTCGCGCTCGGCGGGCAGGGCGTCGGCGTGCCGGTCCGGGCGACCATGACGAGTTTCGGGCCGATCCTGTTGAGCAAGGTGCTCGGCCTCAACTCGGTGCAGGAATCCTCCCTGGGCCTAGTCTTCTACTACGCCGACCGGGCCGGGCTGCCGCTGCTGGACCTCAAAGACCTGCGGATGCTGCTGCAATTCCTGGTCTCGGACGAGGGCAAGCCCGAGCTGAAGGGCATCGGCGGGCTGTCCGCGGCGACCGTAGGGGTGATCCTGCGCAGCCTGATCTCGCTCGAGGAACAAGGCGCCGACGTGTTCTTCGGTGAGCCGGAGTTCGACCCCGATGACCTGCTGCGCGTCATGCCCGACGGGCGCGGCATCGTCTCGCTGCTCGAACTGCCGAACCTCCAGGACCGCCCGGCGCTGTTCTCGACCTTCCTGATGTGGCTGCTGGCCGAGCTGTTCCAGACCCTGCCCGAGGTCGGGGACGCCGACAAACCGAAGCTGGTGTTCTTCTTCGACGAGGCGCACCTGCTGTTCAAGGATGCCTCCAAGGCTTTCCTGGACGCGATCGCCCAGACGGTACGGCTGATCCGAAGCAAAGGCGTTGGCGTCTTCTTCGTCACCCAGACCCCCAAGGACGTGCCCGAGGAGGTGCTGGCCCAACTCGGCAGCCGGGTCCAGCACCAGTTGCGGGCGCACACCCCGAACGACGCCAAAGCCCTCAAAGCGACCGTGTCGACCTATCCGATGAGCGGCTACGACCTCGGCGAGGTGCTGCAACAGCTCGGCATCGGCGAGGCGGTCGTGACCGTGATGAACCCCAAGGGCGCCCCGACCCCGGTGGCCTGGACGAGGATGTTCGCCCCGCACTCACAGATGGGCCCGATCCCCGAAGAATCCTTGCGTCCCGGAGTCGCCCAGTCGGCCCTGATGGGCAAATATGGTGCCCAGATCGACCGGGACTCGGCCTACGAGATGCTCACCCGCAAACTCGAAGCCGGTGCCCAGGCCGCGGCCGAGGCCGAAGCCGCGAAGAAGGCCGAAGCGGAGGCGGCGGCCAGGGCGAAAGCCGAAGCCAAAGCTGAGGCCTCGGCCCCGCGGGCCCGGGCCCCGCGTCCCGAACCGGGGCTGGTGGAACAGGTGGCCGGGTCGCGGGTGTTCAAGCAGCTGCTGAACTCCGCCACCAGGGAGATCGTGCGCGGCCTATTCGGCACGGCCCGCCGCCGCCGCTGACGGCCGGATAGCGGCTAGGTAGACCGGCTAGGCCTGGCCGGGTTCCTCCGCTGGGAAATAGCACGACATCCAGCGGGACAGCTCCGCGAAGGCGGCCTGCCGGGCCTGCGGCAGAGACAGGAACACGTCGTGCTTGGCCCCATCGATCCGCACCACGGTCACCTGGTCGCCGAGGGAGGGCACCCGGTTCGCGTTCCGCCCCACGTCGAAGACCACGTCGGCCCTGGTCAGGGCCTCGCTCCACGTCGTGGAGGGGTCGTAGCGCTTGCTCAGCATCGCGAACACCGGACAGTCGATGTTGAGCCCCTTGGCCACCCGGGAGTGGCCTTCGAGGACCGCCTGGCACCATCCCAGCCGCGGCTTGAACGCGGGGTGGCCCTTGTAGTCGAGGTTGTAATCCCACTCGCCGTCCTGGCTGACGTGCAGCGTCCGGGCGTAGAACCCTTCGGCGGAGGGGACCGGGCGCAGCGGATCCAGGCTGGATAGACCGGCCAGAACCATCCGCATGAGCCCATGCCGGGGCTCGGACGGATGCCTCGCGACCCATGGCGCGTTGAGCAGCAACGCTGCGAACTGCCCGGGACGGTCCGCGACCCACAGGGCCGAGGTGAGCGCACCGGTCGAGTGGCCGAGCACCGCGATCCGGTCGTGATCGGCCCGCACCAGGGCGAGGGCCGCGTCCAGCTCGGCGTAGTACTCGCTCAGCGCGGAGATGTAGCCCGCCTTCTGTCCCTCGACCAGGCTGCGGCCGTAGCGCCGCAGGTCGATCGCGTAGAAGTCGACGCCGCAGGAAGCGAAGAAATCGGCCACGTGGGTGTGGAAGAAATAGTCATTCCACCCGTGCACATAGAGCACGGCCCTGGGCTGGCTCGGTTCATTGCGCCGCACCAGCGTCGCACGCAAGGAACCCGGGGTCTCACCGGTGACCGTTGGCTCTTGCGGAAGCGGAATCTCGCGGCACTCGTAACCCGGCAGCATGGGGTCAGGCCGCCAGGCCATTAGCGGCGCTCCTCGTCCTCGTAGTCGTCGTAGTCATCGACCTCGTACTGGGCAGCGAGTTCGGCGTAGCGATCAGGGGCCTCGTCGTAATCCTCGGCGGACTGCCCGCGTAGCTCGCGCTCCAAAGAGGCGAAATCGGTGTCCACCGGACGGTACTTCAGGTCCCTGGCAACCCTGGTCTGTTTTGCCTTTGCACGGCCGCGCCCCATCTTGGGTCGACCCCCTCGCTGTGTCCATCGCGGCATGGCCGCGGAATGATCTGTCAGTTACTCGTGGATACAGGGTACCCAATGAGGAGCCGATAAACCAAAGGGGAGGGGCCCTATCCGCATCGTGGCGGCTACCGGCTTCGAGAAACCCCGCGCTGGTCCCGTGCGGCGCCCGGGATAGAGGCCTCGGAGGGGATGACGAGGAGCCGACCAGCGCTGTTGCCGGAACGCGGAATACCGGAAGGTGTGAAAGAGAACCAAGGCCACGGCAAACAGGACCGGCCACGAGGGCACCGGGAAAGACCCTGCTAGGGGGACTTCGCCAGCCCGGGAACAGCCGAGGCATCCTCCCATCCCCACGCGGGCCGCCGAGCGGCCAATTCCCCCGGACGCGGACTCCCGGTCAGGAGGCGGGGAGTGTCAGGCGGGGTGAGTCCCGACGAGCTCGACTCTCCCCGGGCCGTCGCCCGGCCCGACCACCCCGGCGATCCAGGACGCCAGCCCACGCGCGGTCAGCAGGTCGCGTCCGCGCTCGGCGGCCTCCTGGGGCAGCACCGCGACCATGCCAACCCCCATGTTCAGGGTCGCTTCGATGTCTGGCTGGGACACCGCGCCTAGCTGCTGCGTCAGCTGGAACACCGGGGCGGGGGTCCAGGTGCCCCGCTCGATAGTCACCCGGAGCCCGTCTGGCACCACCCGAGCCAGGTTACTGGCGAGCCCGCCTCCGGTGATGTGGCTGAGCCCGTGCACCTCCACCTCGCGCAACAGCGCCATGACGTCGTTGGCGTAGACCTCGGTTGGGGTCAGCAGTTCCTCCCCGAGGGTGCGGCCAAACTCGTCGACGTGCCTGGTCAAAGACCACTTGTGGCGGTTGAGGAAGATCTCGCGGACCAGCGAGTAGCCATTGGAGTGCAACCCTGAGGAGGCGATCGCCAGCACGGTGTCCCCGGTGCGGATCGCCGACCCATCGATGATCTTGTCCTTCTCCACGACGCCGGTGGTGGCTCCCGCGATGTCGTACTCGTCGGGGCCCAGCAGCCCGGGATGTTCGGCGGTCTCTCCGCCCAGCAGCGCGCACCCGGCCTCGACGCAGGCCTCGGCGATGCCCTTGACGATGGCCGCGATCCGTTCCGGCACCACGCGCCCGCAAGCGATGTAGTCGGTGACGAACAGCGGCTCGGCCCCGCAGACCACTAGGTCGTCGACCAGCATGCCGATCAGGTCGAAGCCGATGGTGTCGTGGATGTCCATGGCCTGGGCGATCGCGACCTTCGTCCCCACCCCGTCAGTCGAGGAGGCCAGGACCGGATGGCGGTAACCCTTCAGCGCCGATGCGTCGAACAGCCCGGCGAAGCCACCCAGGCCTCCGATCACCTCGGGGCGCTGAGTCTTAGCCACCCATTGCTTCATCAGCTCGACGGCGCGGTCGCCTGCCTCAATGTCGACGCCAGCGGCGGCGTATGCGGATTGGTTGGTCATGAGATCCTCTGTTCAGTCGGAACGGGGTAAATACCGTCGAAACAGGCCCGGCACAGCCGGTCTTCGGGAAGGGTGGTCGCGGCGACTAGGCCCTCCTGGGAGACAAAGCCCAGCGAATCGGCGCCAATGGAGCGGCAAATGTCGTCGGAGCTGAGCCCGGGTGCGATCAGCTCGGCCCGGGTGGCGAAGTCAATGCCGTAGAAACACGGCCACAGCACCGGGGGAGAACTGATCCGCACATGCACCTCGCGGGCCCCCGCCTCCCGCAACATGCGGACCACCGCGCGCTGGGTGTTGCCGCGCACGATCGAGTCGTCCACCACCACGAGCCGTTTACCCGAGATGACCTCCCGCAGCGGGTTCAGCTTGAGCCGGATGCCCAACTGGCGGATGGTCTGGGTCGGCTGGATGAAGGTGCGTCCCACGTAGGCGTTCTTGATGAGCCCCTGGCCGTAGGGGATGCCGGACTCCTCGGCGTAACCGATCGCCGACGGGGTGCCCGAATCCGGGGTCGGAATGACCAGGTCCGCCTCCACCGGGTGCTCCCGGGCCAGGGTGCGTCCGATCTCGACACGGCTAGCGTAGACGCTGCGTCCGGCGATGGTGGTGTCCGGGCGGGCGAGGTAGACATACTCGAAGATGCAGCCCTTCGGCTCAGGGTCGGCGAACCTGCGCGAGCGAAGCCCCTCGGCGTCGATGATGATGAACTCCCCGGGTTCGATCTCACGGATGAAACTCGCCCCGACGATGTCGAGAGCCGCGGTCTCGGAGGCCACCACCCAGCCATTCGACAGGCGTCCCAACACCAGTGGGCGGATGCCCTGAGGGTCCCGGGCGGCGTACAGCGTCTGCTCGGTCATGAACACCAGCGAGAACGCTCCCCGCAGCCGGGGCAGCACGGCACAGGCGGCCTCCTCGATCGTCTGGCCCGGGAAAGTCGTCATCAGCGCGGTGATGAGAGAGGTGTCGTTGGTGGAGTCCATCGCGGCCTTGTGGGGGACCTCGGCGGCGGAATCCCTCTCGGCGAGCCAGGACTCCAACTCGTCGGTGTTGACCAGGTTGCCGTTGTGCCCCAGAGCGAGCCCACTGCCGTCCGGGGTCGCCCGGAACGTGGGCTGGGCGTTCTTCCACTCGGAGGCCCCCGTAGTGGCGTACCTGGTGTGGCCGATCGCCAGCCTCCCATGCAGCGAGTTGAGGGCCGCCTCGTCGAAGACCTGGCTGACCAGGCCCATGTCCTTGAAGACCATGATCCGGCGGCCATTGCTCACAGCGATACCGGCGGACTCCTGGCCGCGGTGCTGTAGCGCATAGAGACCGAAGTAGGTGAGCTTGGCGACATCCTCGTGCGGTGCCCACACCCCGAACACCCCACAGGCGTCCTGGGGTCCACGGTCGTGGGGGTCGAGTTCGTGCGTCAGACGTCCATCAGGGCGGGCCACAACGCTGAGCCTACCGCCCAGAGCCGAGGACGCGCATCATCGCCGGGGTCGCGGTGTGGGTCATCGCCGGGAGTTCCCGCCCTGGTGGGCCCACGGAAGCGGCACGGCTGATCTAGGGTTGGGCCTGTGATCGGACTGCTGGGGGCCATGGACGCCGAAGTTTCGCGGCTGCGCGAGGAATTGCGGGACCGCCGCGAGGAGACCGTCGGCGGGACCACGGTCTGGCGCGGATGGCTGCACGCCAGACCGGTGGCCCTGGCCCAAAGCGGGGTAGGGAAGGTCAACGCGGCGCTGGCGACCGCGGCGCTGGCGAGCCTCGGGGTGGAGGCCATCATTTTCACCGGGCTGGCCGGTGGTCTCGCCCCCGGCATCGCGGTCGGGGACGTGGTCGTCGCCTCCGATCTGGTGCAACACGACGTGGATGTGACCGCGCTGGGTTTCGCCCCCGGCGTCCTGCTCGGGGAGCCGCTGAGCTGGCCGACGGACCCCAGGTGGCGAGAACGCGCGATCCGGGCCGTCGCGTCGACCGGGGCGAAGGTGCATGTCGGGCGCATCGCCAGCGGGGACCAGTTCATCGCGTCGGCCGATCGGGTGGCGCAACTGCGCTCCAGCTTCGGCGCCCTGGCCGCCGAGATGGAGGGCGCGGCGACCGCGATGGCGGCGACCAAATTGGGCATCCCCTTCGTCGTGGTGAGAATCATCTCCGACTCCGCGGACGACGAGGCCCACCTCGACTTCCCAGCCTTCCTAGCCCAGGCGGCCGAGCGCAGCCTGCATTGGGTCTCGGTGATGCTGACCGAGTGAAGGCGGGAAGAACAGGGACCACTTTCCGGGGTCTTCCCCCGGGCGGTTTCGCCGCCGGGTAGGCTTGGCCCCGTGACCATCCAGATCAGTGTTCGGCTCCCGGCGGCCCTGGTGCAGCGCTTGGATGAGGCCGTGGACGAGGGGGTCGCGGAGACTCGCGCAGATGTCGTGGCTCGTGCGTTAGAACGCGAGTTCCGTCGGCTCGCTGCAGAACGAGATGTCGAACTGTTATCCGAGCCCACCGATCCCGCTGAGCAGGCGCCGGAGTCGGCGCTGACGCCGGTCCCGCGCCGGGCGTGGGTGGGCTGATGCGCAGGGCCATCCACCTCGCGCAACTGGAGATCCTCACCCCCGTCCTCGTCTTGACGAGGGAGGCGACTCGGGCAGCATTGCCGAGCGTCACCGTGGCACCCATCAGCGACACGATCCGCGGGCTGTGTTCGGAGGTCCCGGTAGGACCCGAGAACGGGCTGGAAAGGGTCGCGGTGGTCAACCTGGACCAGATCACGACGGTGCCCACCTCGCAGCTGGGGCGCCGCATCGGATACCTACTACCCGATCAGGAGGAGTACCTGGCGGAAGCGATGGTCAACGCCTTCGACCTCGACCTGCCGATCTTCAGGTGAGCCGAACCACCCGGTCACAGGCGGCGACGACGTCTGGGTCATGCGTGATGACCAGAACCGGCTGATCGCCCGCGTTGGCCCACACATCGGACATGAGCGCAGAAGCGGTCTCGTGGTCGAGGTGCTCGGTCGGTTCGTCCAAGATCCACAGGTCACGTTCACCGGCCAGGACCCGGGCCAGCGCCAGCCGACGCGCCTCCCCACCGGACAGCGTGCTGCCGGATTCTCCCACGACACGCTCGGGATCGAGGTCCAGGCCGGCCTTCGCCAGCGCGGCAACGATCTGATCGCCGCTAGCCTCCCGGTTACCGACCTTGACGTTCTCCGCCAGGGTAGTCGCGAAGATGTGGGCGTCCTGGGCCAGATAGCCCACCCGGCCCGAGGTGTCGATCCTGCCCGCCAGCGGTGGGATGAGTCCCATGATGGTCGCGGCGATCGTGGTCTTCCCCGACCCGGAGGCCCCCACCAGGGCCACCCTCTCCCCGGGCTGGACGCACAAGGAGAAGTCCCGGACCACGGGCTCGCCGCCCGGCCAGCCGACCGTCACCTTCGTCAGCTCCAGCCCGGGACGCACGGCCGGGGTCTGGTCGGCGTCCCCGCTGCCAACGGGGGGCGCATCCAGCACGGCGGCCAGGCGTTCCAGGGCCGCCTTCGCCCGGGTGTGAGTCTGCGCTGCCTGGGCGAAAGTCGCCAGCACCTCGTGCATCGCCAGCGGGGTCAGTACCAGCACCGCGAGCATCACCGGGGCCAGCCGTCCCGAGGATACCTCCGGACCGCCGATCGCGAGCGCGGCGATCACCGCCACCCCGGCGGCCAGAACCTGGCCGCCGCTCGCCAGCCCCCGCACCCACGCCGAACGGAGCTCGATGCGCCGCAGCCGCTCGTCGGCGTCCAGTACCCGATTCAGGTAGTCCCCCTCGGCCTGGTAAGCCGCGATATCGGAGCTGGCGCGGCTCAGCTGGTGCAACTCATCGGCCAGGCGCCCGCGGGCCGGGACCGCCTCGGCGTCCGCGGCGAGGCTGAGCCGCTGGGCGAACCAGGGCAGCACCACGCCCGCGGCGATCGCTGTCAGGAACAGCACCATCGCCGACCCGGGTGAGAAGAAACCCAGGATGGCACTGGTCGCCACCACGACGATCAGCGCCGAGGCGAACGGGATGATGACCCGCACCACCAGGTCGAGGATCGCCTCGACATCGGCGATGACCCGCACGAGCAGGTCTCCGCGGCGGCGCCCGATCAGGGTGGTCTTGGCCAGCGTGGTATAGGTGCGCAGCCGCAACGCGGCCTGTAGCCGCAGGGCGACATCGTGGCCTAGGAGCCGTTCCAGATAGCGGAAAACGCCACGGGAAACGCCGAAGAAACGCACGCCTACCGCCGCGACGGCGAGGGCGTGGAACACCGGGCGTTCGGCGGCACGGCTCAACAGCCACGCCGAGACTCCCATGAGGGCCACGGAGGCCCCCGCCGCGAGGCTGGCCAGCAGCACCGAGACCGCGAGCCGCCACCTCCCCCCAGGGACATCGCGGATCAGCTCTCGCAGCAGTCTGCGGGTTACCGGTTCACGCATCGGTCTCACCCCCGAGCCAGACGACACGGTCGGCGGCGGCCAGCACCGCGGGGCGGTGGCTCACGATGAGTGCCCCGGCCCCGGAGGCGCGTACCGAGGCCAACGCTCGCGCCTCGGTGTCAGCGTCCAGCCCCGCTGTCGGTTCGTCGAGGACCAGCAGCCGGGCCCCGCCGTGGCGGATGCGCAGCAGCGCCCGGGCCAGGGCGACCCGGCGCCGCTCGCCAGCCGACAGGCCCTCGCCGTCGTCCCCGACTGATTTGTCTGGTCCGAAGCCGGCACCGGCATCGGCCAGTGCGGCAAGGAGGTCGGGGGTGGTGGCCCCGGGGAAGCCGAGGCGGAGGTTGTCGGCGACGGTGCCGGTCACCATGCCGGGGTCCTGGTCGACCCAGGCCAGGTGCTCCCGGGCTTCGCGTGGGGCCAGGCCTCCTACGCTGACCGATCCCCGCTGGGGTTCAATGAAGCCCATGAGCAGGGACAAGGCGGTCGACTTGCCACCGCCGGAGGCCCCGGACAGGGCCACGACCTCGCCGGGGGCCAGGGTCAGGGAGAAACCGCTGAGCGCGTCCTCCTCCGCCCCGGGGTAGCGGTAGCCTGCGTCGCTGAACCGTGCGGCTGCCGTATCGGTGGCGTCCCCTCCCCGGGGGGAGGCGCCCGGGGAGGCTTCGTCGATGATGGCGAAGGCGGCATCGGCCGCCGCCACCCCGTCGGCGGAATCGTGGAAATGGACGCCGACCTGGCGCACCGGCAGGAAGGCTTCGGGGGCGAGGATCAGCACGAACAGCGCGGTCTCGAAGTCAACCATCCCATACAGCACCCGGGTGCCGATGGTGACGGCCACGACCGCGACCGACAAGGTCGCCAGCAGTTCCAGGGCCAGGGCAGAGAGGAAGGACACATACAGCGTCCGCATGGTCTCGCGGCGGTTCGCCTCCTCGGTGATCTCGACCCCTCGGCGCTGCGCCTGGGCCCGGCCGAAGGCCTGCAAGGTCGGCAGCCCCTCCACCAGGTCAGCGAAGTGATTGGCTAGCCGGGTCTGCACGGCGAACCGCCGGGCGGTCGCCTTTTCCGTCGTCCATCCGATCAGGGCCATGAACACCGGGATGAGCGGCAGGGTCACCACGATGATGACCGCCGATACCCAGTCGGCCCACAAGATCACCCCGCCGACCAGGAACGGGACGCTCGCCGCCAGGCCCAGCTGGGGCAGGTATTTGGAGAAGTAGCCATCGAGGGCGTCCAGGCCCTTCGTGGCCAGGTTGATGGTCGTCGAGGTCGACGCCCCGGCGGTCTTCGGGCGGGCCAGCCGGGCCCGGGCGATCTCGGCCCGCAGCTGGGACTTCACCGCGGCGGCGGAGTGCACCGCCAGCACGTTCTGGGCCCACGACAAGGCGGCGCGTCCGGCGAAGACCAGGCCTAGCCAGGGCAGCAACCCCCAGGCCTGGGACATAGAACCGGTGGTGAATACGCTCACCACCGAACGCGACAACAGCCACGCCTGGACGATCACCAGGATGGCTGTTGAGATGCCGACGCCGACCCCGGCCACCAGGAAGACCCTGGTGGCGCGGGCCCGGCGAAAGAGGCGAGGGTGAACCGGGCCTGCCACTAGGCCGAGGTCGGTTCCTTGATCGCGGGCGGAATGTGTTTGGTCGAGATCCGCTTGCTGAAGACCCAGTAGGACCAGGCCTGGTAGGCGAGCACGATCGGCACGAATACCGCGGCGGCGATGGTCATGAGCGTCAGCGTGGTCTCGGACGCGGCGGCGCTCATGATATTCAGCGGTTTGGCAGGGTTCTGGACGAAGCCCAGGTTCCCGAACATCTTGACGAAGATGCCGACGAACAGGGTCACGATGGACAAGCCAGTCAGGATCAGCGCCCATCCTTCGCGGGCCTGCTGGGTCATGTAGATCGCCCCAAGCAGCGTCACCACAGCGAGGATCGCGCAGACCCAGGCGATGGCCGAGCCATTGAGGAACTGGCTGCTGGCGGGGTAGGCGACGTTCTGCCAGACCACGAAAGCGGCCAGCAGCACCGTGGTCACCAGCCCCGACTTCAGTGCGAATGCCCGGGACTCCGCACGGATCTCCCCGTCGGTCTTCAGAGACAAGAAGATGGCGCCGTGGGTGAGGAACAGCGAGACCAGCAACACCCCGCCCAGCAGGGCGAAGGGACTGAACAGGCTGAGGAAGGTGCCAGCCCACAGCATGTTCTCGTCGGTCGGTAGCCCAATGACGAAGTTCGCGAAACCGACACCGAGCACCAGCGCTGGCAGGAAGGAACCGACGATCGCGAACCAGTCGAACATCGCCCGCCACGAGTCGCTGTCCCGCTTGCCCCGGTACTCGAAGGCGACGCCCCTCAGGATCAGGCCGACCAGGACCAGCAGCAGCGGCAGGTACAGGCCCGAGAACAATGTGGCATACCAGCCTGGGAAAGCCGCGAAGGTGGCGCCACCAGCGGTCAGCAGCCAGACCTCATTGCCATCCCACACCGGGCCGATGGTGTTGATCATGACGCGCCGCTTCTTCTCGGTCCTGCCGAGGACAGGCAGCAGCATCGCGACGCCGTAGTCGAAGCCCTCAAGGAAGAAGTAGCCGAGCCACAGCACGACGATCAGTAGATACCAGGTGATCTGGAGTGGGGTCATGCCCACTTCAAGCAGTGTCAACATGGGTGCTCCTCCGCTTTAGTAGGCGAACGACATGGGCTCGTCGTCCTTGCGGATCTCGACGGGCGCGACCTCAGGCAAACCAGCTTTGGCGTACTTGAGGAAAAGGCCCACCTCGATCACGGCCAGGGCGCCGTAGACCAGTGTGTAGACGATCAGGGAGAACAGGACCTCACCGGCGGTGACCGTCGGCGAGACCCCCATGGCGGTGGGCATGACGCCCGCGACCAGCCACGGCTGGCGGCCCATTTCGGTGAAGATCCACCCCACCGAGTTGGCGAACAGCGGATAGAACGGCAGGGTGACCATGAGCGCGGTCCACAGCCTGCTGGGCAATACCGTGTTCTTCTTCCTCGTCGCGAACAGGATGTAGGCGGCGATCGCCATGCCCAGGAAACCGAGCCCGATCATGATTCGGAAGGACCAGTACGAGATGGGAACATTCGGGGTGATGTTGACGATCTTGAAGCTCTCGGCGAACCGGGGGGAGACCGTGCCCTCGGCGATGGCCCGCTTGATGCCCTCCTGGAGGGTGGTCATGGACCCGTCGTTGCGCAGGAAGCCCTGGGTCGCGAACTGGGCCTCTAGATCCCGCATGCCCTGAACGTGTTTTTCCCCGGAGATGAAACTGAGCAGGCCCGGGACGCGGATCGAGAACAGGTCCTCTTTGCCGTCCAGGGAGCCGATGGTGACGATCGAGAAGGGGGCATCGTCGGCCGAGTTGAACATGGCCTCGGCGGCTGCCATCTTCATCGGCTGGACCTGAGTCATGACCTTGGCCTGCAGGTCGCCAGAGATGAGAACGAAGATCGACGAGACTAGCAGCACGATCGCACCGAAACGGGCCGACCAGCGGTGAGTCTTCGCGTCGGCGGCGATCTGCTCGTCGGCCGGTCCTTCGGCGATGCGGCCATTCAGTTTCGCGAGGTGCCAGCCGGAGATACCCGCGATCAGGCCTCCCGCGACCATGTAGGCACCGGCGATGGTGTGCAGGAAGGTCGCGAGGAAGACCGGGTTGGTCAGGAGGGCGAAGAAGCCGGAGAAACCGTCCAGCTCGGCGCGTCCGGTGGTGGCGTTGAAGACCGCGCCGACCGGGTTCTGCATCCAGGAGTTGGCCGCCAGGATGAAGATGGCCGACACCATGGTGCCGATCGCGGCACAGTAGATGGCCGTGAGATGCAGCTTCTTGGGCAGCTTGTCCCAGCCGAAGATCCACAGCCCGATGAAGGTCGATTCGAGGAAGAAGGCCAACAGTGCTTCGAGGGCCAGCGGGGCCCCGAACACATCGCCCACGAAGCGGGAGTATTCCGACCAGTTCATGCCGAACTGGAACTCCTGCACGATGCCGGTGACCACGCCGAGGGCGAAGTTGATGAGGAACAACTTGCCAAAGAACTTGGTCAGCCGCAGGTATTGTTCATTACCGGACCGGTACCAGATGGTCTGTAGGACCGCGACCAGCATGGACAGTGCGATGGTGATCGGGACGAACAAGTAATGGTACACGGTGGTAATGCCGAATTGCCATCTGGCAATAGCTTCAGCGTCCATGCGCGGAGATTACTACGCGGTATCGGGAGAGGCAAAGCCCCGGATAGACTCTGTGCATGGCGTCACGGGGCGAGCTGGAACAGCGGGTGTTGGAGCTGTTGTGGGCCGGAACGGGTCCGATGACGGTGGCTGCCGTCCACCGCTTGCTCCAGGAGGAGCGGGACCTCGCCTACACCACGGTCATGACCGTGCTGGACCGGCTGGCGAAGAAGCAGCTCGTGGGCCGGGAACTGGTCGGACGGGCCTGGGAATACGTCCCGGCGATCGGCCAGGAGGAACTGGTGGCGGGGGAGCTTCGGGAATCCCTGGAGTCCTGCCCCCTGGAGGTGCAGCGGCAGGCCCTGAGACGATTCCTGGAGGAGCTGCCAGCCGAGCTGGCGAAGGTGGCGGCTGAATACGCCGCGGTGGACCAGGGCTAGTCGGCGCGTCGCGGACCATAGATCTGGCGCCAGCGGTCAGCGGACATGCGCCAGCGGGCGAGCCTACCGTCCCGGCTGAGCGCGATGAGCCGGTTCTGGGTGCGTTCGACCAGGGAGTTCCGCACCGCGAACAGCAACTGGTCGTCTGCGCGGAGCCGTTGCGTCCGCTTGGGGACGATGATCTCCCCACCGCGGATCAGCATCGTCAACACGGCACCCGAGGGCATCCGCAGCTCGTCCACGTGCATCCCGATGAGCTGAGAGCCGCGAGGCACCTGGAACTGGACCAGGGAGGCCTTGACCCCCTCAAGCGGGGCCGATTCCACGGCGATGTCGTGGCTACAGAGTTCCTCCGTGACGCCCATCCAGCGCGCGACTAGCGGCAACAGCGGCCCCTGGACGATGGTGAAGAACACCACGAGCAGGAAGATCACGTGGAAGATGTGCCAGGCGTCCGGTAGCCCCAGGGTCAACGGGATCGTTGCCAGCACGATCGGCACCGCGCCGCGCAGACCCGCCCAGGAAACGAAGGACTGTTCCCGGATACTGAAGCGGAACGGTGTCAGGCACACCAGCACCGAGAACGGCCGGGCGATGAAGGTGAGCACCGAACCGATCACGATCGCTGGGAGCGTGGCCTCCCACAGTTTGCTGGGGCTGGCGAGCAGCCCCAGCATCACGAAGAGCCCGATCTGGCTGAGATGACCGAGGGCCTCGTTGAAACCCTCGGAAGTGCGCTTGTGGGGCAGGGCCTGGTTGCCGAGCCACAGTCCGATGACATAGGCGGCCAGCAGGCCGGAGCCGCCAGCCAGGCCGGTGACCGCGAATCCGCCGAGGGCGATCGCGAGGGTGGCGAGCGGGTAGAGCCCCGCCGAAGGCAGCGAGATGCCCACGAGTACCAGCTGGCCGATGCGTCCGATCAGCAGGCCGAAGATGGCTCCGATCACTAGCTGATATAGGGCGTCTCCAGCGAGTCCGAGGACTGAGGCGTTGTCCCAGGCGTCCGAGGCGACGACCGTGACCAGGATGATGACGAGTGGGTCGTTGAACCCGGATTCGGCCTCCAGCAGCGTCCGCAACCGGGACTTGATGGGCAACCGGCGCAAGATCGAGAAGGTGGCCGCGGCGTCGGTTGAGGAGACCATCGCGGCGAAGAGGATCGCCACTCTCGGTTCGACGCCCAGGACCGCCCAGGTCAGCAACGCGGTCACCGCGACGCTGATGAGCACCCCGGCGCTGGCCATGAGGCCGGCTGGGGCGAGTACCGGGCGGATGGAACGCCAGCTGGTGGTAAAACCTCCATCGATCAGCAGGATCGCGAGCAGCACCGAGGCGACGTTGAAGGTGAGGTCGGGGTCGTCGAAGCGGATGCCGAACCCGGATTCGCCCAGGACCAGCCCGAAACCGATGTACCACAGCAGGCCTGGCATGCCGCTGCGGGCCGCGACCCGGACGGCGATGACACCAGCAATGACCACCAGGGCACTCACGGCCACGAGCATGTTTAGCTCGGCTGGTGTCATGAAGGCCCCCTTATCGCGACAGCCATTATTCCAGAGCAGACAACCGGTGCAGACGGGACACAGAGAAGGCTCTGGGTCAGCCCCCGTGCGGCATCACCTGTGGGAGCGTGTCCGGTCTCAGACGGCCGAAAAGGGATCGGGCCGTGCCGGGGAAGCGGTTACTGAGGGCCGGGGATGGCCTGATGAGTGAGGCTCAGGCCGCGCTGGGGGCGCGCAGCAACCGCACGGGAGAATAGGTCGAGAACTCGGGATGTTTTCGCTGGCGCTGCCCGAACGCGGCGAAAATATCGGTGAGGATTCGGGCGACCAGCCGGCTGTCAGGCTCGGGCTGGCTGCGCTGGGGAGCATAACGGTTCAACGTGGCCAGCGGTGCCGAAGGCGAGGCAAGGCAAGCTAGGGCCACATCGGCCGGTACCCGATCCAGCAGCGCAGCGCACAACCGCTGCGCTGACGAGATCTCCTCATCGCCAGCCTGGACGCTCTTGAGGGCCTGGACGCATTTATGAATGGCCCGCCCAAAAGTGCGCTCATCCTTTGCCGTCAGCCTATTCATGCCCGGCAGGCCGCGGCTTGTGAGATCCGTCGCGGAGGCAACGAAGTTGGGGTCTGCCGCATTGAGCAGCGCACGAGTGAAGAACGCCGTGGCGCTATCGGTGAGAATCTCATCAGCAGTCATCAGACCCCCTTCATCGGGAGCAATTTTTGCACCCCGCGCCGCTAAAGTACAGAGAGCTTAGAAGGCTTGGCTCCGATCGGCGTTTAGTGCAGGCTGCGACTTTCGATAAACGCGGCAAGCTGACTTATCCCTTTCCTGCGGTGTCCACGACCAGGATGAGGCCGCCTCGTCCAGGCTCAACAAAGGGGCCGGGATAAGAAAGCCCGCGCGACCGTGCGGCGAGGTTCGTGGTGTGCTGGGCATGGATCAGGTTCCGGGTGGGCTGGTCTTCATGTGGACGTGGCGCAGTCCCGGGTGGCCCACGATGACCAGTTCGAAGTGTGGCGATGGGAAGGGTCTGCCATCGCCGATGACGATAGTCACCATCGGCAGCAGCCCTCCGGTGATCTCGCCGCCAGGCAGGCTCGGTGCGATCCGCATCTGCGCCGGAGCCCGCGGTGCTTGTCCCAGGCCTGGCTCTCTCCAGGGGCTTACACGGCAACCTTGGCGTTAGTACTGGTGCGCGACACCGCGACGGCCAGCATCATCGAATCGCTATCTTGGGATACGGCGCCAACCGGGCTCGGTATCACCAATTGCCCAGGCGCGGCGGCCCGCTTGAATGTGGGTAGCTGCTTTGCCCATGGGTAGAAGTCTGGCGGGGCAGAGCGGGCGACCGCTGGGGCTCTCTACATTCGCGGTGTTACTTTTCGCCGTCGGCTGGGACGACTTCGGAAAGCCGGGGTAGTGTGCGGAAAGCCGTCGATGACAGTGCGGCCAGAACCGGCGGTAGGCCGAACAGGGCGGCGAGGACGAGAGCGTTGAATGGTCCTATCAGGTCGAACAAGAAGCCTGCGAGCGCCGCTCCCAGCGGCATCAGGATCATGCCGGGAACGCCGGAGGCGGCCACGACCCGGCCGATCATGGCGTCGGGCGTAGCCAGCATCGTGTAAGAACCGATGCACGCATTGAACGCTGGCAGGCATACCCCGGCGGCGAGTGAGATCAGGGACGTAGCAACGATGTTCTGGAAGGCCAGGGCGGTTGCGAAGAAAGAAAGCACTAAGACGATCAAGCTAACTAAGCCAATCCGCGCGATGCTATAACGATCCGTGATCCGGGTGGCGAAGGTTGATCCCAGTACGATTCCGACGGCCATGGCGCTTGAATAGATCCCGATCGCAAGCGTGCTCATCCCGGACTTGGCGTAATAGGAAATGACCAGCAGCGGGATCATGGCGAAGGGGAGATTGATCAGCGAGGCGATCGTCACCAGGACGCGCAGGCCGAGGTGGCGCCACACATATCTGAATCCGGCCAGGACGCGCTGCAGGAAGGGATCCTCGGGGCTATCGGCTTCCCTGGAGGCGGGCACCCCGCCGGGGGCTACCCCCGTCGCCAGCGCGTGGAGAACGGCTTGCACCACAACGACGATGGCGCTGCCGACGGCCAGGGCAGCCCCGGCGACTGGTCCGCCCATGACCCCAGCCGTCGCTTCTCGTGCCTGAATGGTGGCATTCGCGGCGGCGAAATCGTCGGCCGGTAGGATCTTATTGATGATGGAGTGCTCGGCGGGGCCTGAGACGGACGCCGCGACAGCTGCCGTCACGCACAATAGGGCGATAAGAGGAACCGAACCGAATCCCGTCACCATCGCCACACCTAGGGCAAACATGGCCAGAGACTGCACGGCTGAGCCTGCTCGTAGCAGTGCGGACGGAGAATAGTGGTCCGCCAAAGCTCCCGAGAATACCTGTGACACGATCCCTGCCAAGGTGACCAGCGATACGACGATCCCCGCCGAGGTGGCGCTGGCCCCGTGGGTGAGGACAATGACCGGAATGGCGACAAAGGACATGCCCTGAGCCAACTCGTTGCTAAAAGTCGCGACGACGAGACGTTTGAACTGGCCGTTTCTGCGGATCGGGAGGGTCATCCTAATCGGTTCCTCTGGACATCGCCGTGATCGTGGCAGTCGTTGGGGGCTTTGTCTGCATCGGGTTTATTGCGCCGGTACATATTCTGGTGAACTGGCTGACCACGCTCTGAGGGCGCTTGTTTGCGATCATGCGGATAACCTCGAAGCCGACCAGGCTGCCGGTGATTGCCGCGATTGGTTCAAGAGCGCATCGGAGCCGGGAGTACGGTCGCGACAGGCATCGCACCGGCCTGCGGAGTTGAGATCAGAGAACTCCGGCCCTGGTAAACCTCCGTAGCGACACCACTGGCCGGGTA
>JAUMYR010000010.1:7861-14474 GCA_030528545.1 Propionibacteriaceae bacterium | reverse complement strand
ATGGAGACGATACTTCCAGGAGGTACCGCCAGGTGGCTATGCCACGTCTTGCTCCCGATCGATCATGTACGGGCTGGCAGTCTGAGGCCGCGGTTTTCCTGGTTCCTTGAGCCTGAGCCAGGGGCTAGGGTCGTGTTCCTCTGGGGATGAAGGGCATGGATAGCCAGTAGCCGTGGAGTGCGGAGTCCCAGGAGGATGCGGCTGGGACAGGATCGGGCCGCCCATAGGGCTCGGTTCCCCGGGAGCTCACAGCTCGGCCTGTGACCTCCCGGGGCGGGCCCTATGGTGAGGTCTCTTCGGTTACCGGTCCGGTGAACTGGGCCTGGTAGAGGTCGTAGTAGCGTCCCTTGGCGGCGAGGAGTTCGTGGTGGGTTCCCTGTTCAACGATTCTTCCGGAGTCCATGACCAGGATGAGGTCAGCGTCTCGGATGGTCGAGAGGCGGTGGGCGATCACGAAGGAGGTTCTGCCTTTTCGGAGGTTGGCCATAGCCCGCTGCAGCAGTAGTTCGGTGCGGGTATCTACCGATGAGGTCGCCTCGTCCAGGATCAGCAGAGCGGGCTGAGATAAGAAAGCCCGTGCGATCGTGATGAGTTGTTTCTCGCCCGCCGAGACGTTCGACCCGTCCTCGTCGATGAGCGTGTCATAGCCGTTGGGAAGGGAATGAACGAACCTGTCCACATAGGTCGCCTTCGCCGCCGCGAGAATCTCCTGCTCTGTCGCGCCGGGACGCCCATAGGCGATGTTGTCGCGGATGGTTCCACCGAACAGCCAGGTGTCTTGCAGCACCATGCCGATATTGGCGCGTAACTCGTGCCGCGGCACCGAAGCGATATCTACTCCGTCGAGGGTGATCCGGCCTCCGCCCAGCTCATAGAACCGCATCAGCAAATTGACCAGGGTGGTCTTGCCCGCCCCGGTCGGCCCCACGATCGCCACGGTCGAGCCGGGTTCGACGCTCAGGTTCAGGTCCGAGATGAGTTCAGCATCGGGCGAATAGCCGAAACTCACATGCTCGAAGGCCACCCGCGCAGGGTTGGCTGGCAGGGTTCCGGTCGCGTCGGCGGGCTGTTCGGCGGCGTCCAGCACCTCGAATACCCGCTCGGCCGAAGCCACTCCCGATTGCAGCAGGTTGGCCATCGACGCCAGCTGGGTCATGGGCTGGGTGAATTGCCGGGAATACTGGATGAAGGCCTGGACGTCGCCGATATTCATCTGTCCCGATGCGACGCGCAGACCGCCCAGCACCGCGATCGCGACATAGTTGAGGTTCCCGAGGAAGAACATGACCGGCATGATGATTCCCGACAGGAACTGCGCCTTGAAGGACGCCTGATATAACGCTTCGTTGCGAGCGGCGAACTCGGCCTGGACCTCGTTGAGGCGTCCGAAGACCTTGACCAGAGAATGTCCGGTGTAGGCCTCCTCGACCTGAGCATTCACCTCCCCGGTCGATTTCCACTGCTGGGCGAATAGTCTCTGGCTGCGTGATCCGATCAGAGCGACCACGATCATGGAGACGGGCACGACGCCCAGCGTGATGATCGCCAGCAACGGTGAGATCCACATCATCATCACCAGCACCCCGACCACGGTCAGCAAGGCGTTGAGCACTTGGCTCATCGTCTGCTGCATGGTCTGGCTGACATTGTCGATGTCGTTAGTGACCCGGCTCAGTAATTCGCCGCGGGGCTGGGAATCGAAATATGACAGTGGCAGGCGCTCCAATTTTTCCGAGACCCGCTGACGCATCCGGTATACCGAACGCTGCACCACACCGCTCAATATCCAGCCCTGTGCGTACATCAGGAGGCTGGAGGTCGCGAACAGCGCCAGGCACAGAGCGAGGATTGAGCCGATCGCGCCGAAGTCGATTCCCTCTCCGGGGACGAAATCTAGGTTGGCGGCCAGGTCGGCCAGATCGGGGTTGGAGGCCCGCAACTGTTCGACCACTTGCTCCTTGGTCACTCCCTGGGGCATCTGAGCGCCGACGTACCCGGCCAGGATCTTGTCGGTGGCGGTCCCCAGGATCTTCGGGCCCAGCACCCCGAGGGCCACCCCGATCACGCCCACCGACACCACGACGCAGATCTGCCGCAGCTCGGGGCCCAATTGGCTCAGCAACCGCTTGAGGGAGGGCCCGAAACTGACTGCCTTCTCCCCGGCGGTGGGGCCATGGCCGAGCGGGCCACGAACTGAGGGCTGATGCTGGGGGCGCTGGTTGGCTTTCCTGGTGCTCATGCCGCCTCCTGGGCGCTGAGCTGGGAGGAGACGATCTCGGCGTAGGTGTCGCACGAGGCTAGCAATTCCTCGTGAGTGCCGCGTCCGACGATCCGGCCGTCTTCGAGGACCAGGATCTCGTCGGCCTCGGTGATAGTCGAGACGCGCTGGGCGACGATCAGGACAGCCGCGTCCGCGGTCTGGGGAACCAGGGCCGCCCGCAACCGTGCGTCGGTGGCCACATCGAGGGCAGAGAATGCGTCGTCGAAGACGTAGACCTCCGGCTTGCGCACTAGCGCCCGCGCGATCGATAGCCGCTGCCGCTGCCCTCCCGAGACATTGGTGCCGCCCTGGGCGACCGGGCTTTCTAGGCCCAGATCGGTCTTAGCCACGAAGCCGGACGCCTGGGCGATGCGCAGCGCCTCCCACAGCTCCTCCTCGGTGGCGTCTGCTTTGCCGTAGCGCAGGTTGGACGCGACGGTGCCGCTGAACAGGTAGGGACGTTGCGGGACTAGGCCGATCTTGGACCACAGCACATCGGGGTCAAGGTCCCGGACGTCAACTCCATCGACCAGCACGGCCCCTCCGGTCACGTCGAACAGTCGCGGGATGAGGCCCACCAGTGTGGACTTTCCCGAACCCGTCGAACCGATCAGGGCCGTGACCCGCCCGGGACGCAACTCGAAGCTGATCCCTTGAAGGACCGGGGCCTCGGCTCCGGGGTAGGTGAACTCGACATCGCGGAACTCCACGAGGCGCGACTCCGTCGGGGTGATCGGGTCGGTGGGCGGCGCGACGGAGGAGGGGGTGTCTAGAACCTCAAGGATGCGGTCGGCGCTGACAGCCGCACGAGGCGCCATCACGAACCACAAGGTGGTCATCATGACCGCGATGAGGATCTGCATCAGATAGCTCAGGAAGGCCGTCAGCTGGCCGATCATGATGTCCCCGGAGGAGATGCGCGCCGCGCCAAACCACATGACGCCGACGCTGGACAGGTTCATGACCAGCCCGACGAAGGGAAACAGGAGGGCCATCAGACGCCCGACGCGCAGCGACAATCCAGTCAGATCCGAGTTGGTGCGCTCGAACCGCGCAGACTCGTGGCGCTCACGGACGAAGGCCCGGACCACCCGGATGCCGGTGATCTGCTCGCGTACCACCCGGTTGAGGTCGTCGATGCGGCTTTGCATGGCCTGGAACAGCGGGCCCAAGAACATGATGAGCAGAGTTATCCCGATGCCGAGCAGGGTGACCGAGGCGGCGATGATCCACGACAACCCTAGGTCTTCGGTGAGAGCCATGTAGACCCCGCCGGCCATCGTGATGGGAGCGCTGACCAGCATCGCGCAGGTCGTATACACCAGCATCTGCACCTGTTGCACGTCGTTGGTGGTGCGGGTGATGAGGCTCGGCGCCCCGAAGGAATTGAGCTCTCGGGTGGAGAAGGATAGCCCCTGGGCGAACACGGCCGCGCGGACGTCGCGTCCGAACCGCATCGCGAGCATCGACCCAAGATAGACGGCCATGACCTGGGCGAGAGCCTGGGTCGCCGACAGCCCGAGCATGACCCAGCCGGTGCCCCAGATGAAGCCGATATCGCCCTTGACGACGCCGGAGTCGATGATCCGGGCGTTGAGGGTGGGCAGGTAAAGGCTGGTGATGGTGGCGACGGTTTGCAGGACGACCACCCCGAGCAGTAACCCCCAGTAGGGCTTCACGTAGCGGTTGATGAGCCGGGCCAGCCTGCCGATCATGGTTTCTCCTGCGCGAAACCGGTGAGGAAGAGGCCGGCGAGGACCTCTGGATCGCTCGGGTGTGCGCCACCCAGCATCGGATGCACCGAGGAGATGGCGATCGCTCGTAGCGCCGCGGAGGTCTGGGCGAGGGGCAATTTGAATCGTGCCTCGTCGCGGGCGAGCACGGTCTCCAGCGTCCGGGTGAGAGCCTCGGCGGCCGTTTGGTAGCGGTCGAGGCGGCATCGGCCCTGCTCGTCCCGTGCGGCTGGCCGGTGGAGGAAGGCGAACAATGCCTGAGCGTCGCGGGCGTGCTGCTGTAGCACCTCGATCGCCGCGGCTACGCGCCGGAGAAGAGGCGCGCCCGCATCGATGGAGGCCAGGGCCTGCCGGGTCGTTCCGGCGTCGAGGAGATCATCGACGATGGCTTCGTGGAGTTCGCTCATGGAGGAGAACACCCGGAAGATCGTCCCCTCGGCGACACCGGCCGCCGCCGCGATCTGCTTGGTGGTGAAGGCCGTGCCATGAGTGGCGAGTAACGGCCGGGCCGCCGCGACGATCGCCGCTCGCCGCTGATCGGGGTTCATGGGGGTGGCTCTGGTCACCGCCCAAGCATAAATGAGTGAGTGCTCACTCACAAGCGGGCTGGGCTCATCCGGTCAGCAGATGGCTGAGCCTCGCCCCACACCGCGGTCAGCCCAAGTAGCAGGTAGATGGCGCTGAGACTGATGGCGTTGATCGCCCAGCCCTTCGTCCAAGCCCGGGTATAGGGCTCGGTGGACATACCCATCACGTGGTCGGTGACCTGGGCGCACCGGCGGTAGAGGCCGTAGCTGAAGGGGCCGAGCAGGACGGCCCACCACAACAGCATCCGGGGCTCCAGCAACTCGGTCAGGTCCGGGTCCTCGGCTGGAGGGAAAAGCCGCCGCGGGGCGTGTGGGCCTTTCCCGGCCCGGAACCAGCCGCTGGTCCCAGGAAGCCAGATGGCCAGGATCGGAATGGCATACATGGCTGCCCTGCCATAGAGCGATACGCCATCGGGTAAGGACAGGCACAGCGTCAGCGCGCACGCCGCGAGGCCGGCCGACACCGCCGCTCTACCGATCGGTGCCCGGATGAACAGTGACACCGTGGCGGTGATCGCGGCTAGGAAACTGAGGACCGCTAGGGCCACGTCCTCAGGGAGGATCGGTGCCAGCAGCCCGGCCAGGACAGCCACTGTTAGGTGGCTCGCCGACAAAAGAGTCCCGAACGCCACCAGTGTCAGCGCCAGATCGCGGGTGATCGGCGAACGCGTGACCTGGCGGGCGACCAGCCAGGAGACCGCCGAGACGATAGTCGCCCCGAGCAGCAGCCACCGCACTTCATCATGGGTCAGCCCATAGACGTGGCCGAGGGCGATCAGATCGGAGTCGTTGTCAGGGGATAGGAAATTGGGCGGGTCCAGGCCAACGGTGACGGGCCGGATCAGGTCAAATCGCACCAGGCAGATATGCGTCATCCACGCGAAGAGAAAGAGGTGGGGTGCCGAGGTTTCGGCACGGAAGACTCCGTATATGGCCGCGAAGCTGATGAGGATCAGGGCGCTGAATGACGGAACGCTGAACAGATTGATGAGCGGCGGGGCCTCATATGGGGAAATCAGGACGAAATAGGCCAGTGCGCACCAGGAAGCGACGATAGTCAGAATCAGCGAGGCCCGGTGAGACCGGCCCCGTGCCGGGTGATAGGGAAGGTATAAAGAATCAGTCGTCATGATTGTCCCGTTGGCTGGTGCCCAGCAGTGTCGCATTCGGATCGCGGTTAGACAAGGAAACGATCGGCGTAGTGAGCGCACAGGGCTGGCCGGTGTGGTCTCCCTCCGGAGAGAGGCTGGGCGGACCAAACGGGTAGGGTGCATGGGTGAGTGAATTAGGGGTACTTGCCGGACGAGCCTTCGGCGCGGTGGTCTTCGACCTAGATGAGACACTGATCGCATCCGGCCAGGCGACGTTGCGCTCGTGGCTACGCTGGGCCGACGAATACGGAGTCACCCGCGAGCAACTCGCAGGGTGTCAGGGGATGCCGAGCGGTCAGGTGGTGGAGGCGATCCTGCCAGCCGAACTCGTCGCCGAGGCATCCGCGCGCATTGAGGAACTCGAAGTCTCCGACTACGCCGATATCGTCCCGCTTCCGGGAGCACTCAGGGCCTTCGCCGAGCTTCCGCTCGACCGGGTCGCCATCGCCACATCGTGCACCGCGGCGCTGTTGGGCGTCAGGTTCGCGATGTCCCAGTTGCCCGCCCCCGCGGTCATGGTGCACCGCGACATGGTGGAGCGGGGCAAACCCGCCCCCGATCCCTTCCTCAAGGCAGCCGAACTATTGGGCGTCGACCCAGCCAATATCTTGGTGGTCGAGGACGCACCGGCGGGAGTCGCGGCCGCCCGCGCCGCCGGGTGCGCCACGCTCGGGGTGCTGACCACCACCGCCAGGGAGGACCTACCGGCCGATGCCCTCGTGCCGAACCTGGACGCGGTCTCCTGGGCCGACACCGGCGAGGGCATCCGGCTGAGGCTGCGCTGAGCTACCCGGGCGATGGGCCCTTGGCCACGACACCATCGGTCGCGGACAAGGGCCCATCGGGGTGCGACTGCTAACGCCGACGCCTCAGCGCGACGGC
>JAUMYR010000010.1:3283-7761 GCA_030528545.1 Propionibacteriaceae bacterium | reverse complement strand
CGGACAAGGGCCCATCGGGGTGCGACTGCTAACGCCGACGCCTCAGCGCGACGGCCGCGGCGGCGATCCCGGCCGCAGTGAGCAGCGGCAGGAGTGCGGCAGCACCGTCAGTGCGGGGCAGCGGGCGTCCGGTCTTGGGCTTCGTGCCCGTTCCCGCCGAGGGGGAGACCGACGGCGTGGGCGAGCTACCGTGGGACGGGGACGGCGCCAGCGTCGGCGTGGTGCTGGGTGCCGGGCTGGTCGTCGGGCTGGTCGTGGGGCCAGCCGTTGGGCTCGGCGCCGGGCTGGACCCCGGGGCGAGGCTCACACCGGGCGGCAGGCTCGGGGCGAACTTCTTTGGGTCCTCACAGGCGTCGCCGACGCCATCGGAATCGGAGTCCCGCTGCATCGGGTTAGCTACGTCGGGACAGTTATCGACCTCGTCGGCGTATTCGTCGCCGTCGCGGGTAATCGCCAGCCGGGTCGATCCCACGGCGGTCTGTCCCTTGGAGTCGGTGACGCGCACCCCGGCATAGCCGCTGATCAGCGCGCCATAGGTGTGGCTGATGACCGGTTCGGTGGTGGCCTTGTCGTAGGTGCCATCGCCGTCGAAGTCCCACTCATAGCCGGTGATGCTCAGGCCCTTGGCCGCGAAGCTGCCGCGGGCGTCCAGGGTCACCGGTGTGCCAACCTTGGCCACCAGCGGGCCCTGGAGCCAGCCGAACGGTTTATCGAGGACCTCCGTGATGGCCTCTACGAACGCGTCGGCGACCTGTGTGCCGGTGTGAGCCGAGATCACCTTGCCGCCGGAGGTTTCCACCAGCTTGGTCAGGTTGGCGTCGGCGGCCCGCCTGGTGTCGACGAGATAGACCTGGACCGGGTCGATCGCGTAGGCCTTGTCAGCGATCTGCTTCCAGGTCAGGCCGGTGACCGGCTCGGGATCCTTCGGCGGGGCGTCGCCGAGGATCAGCAGAGTCTTGCGGACACCAGCCCGCCAGCCCAGGTTGAGGGCCGCGTTGGTGCCGCTATACACGCTCTCTTCCCAGTCCCCGCCGCCATCGACCTCGATCCGGTCGAGGGCTTGGCCTAGCACCGCGGCGTCCGTGGTGAAGTCCTGCTCGACCCGGGACGGGTAGTCCGTGTCCTGGCCGCCGTCGCTCGGGTGGTCCTTGTAGGTGACCAGCGCGTACCGGGCGGACTTGGCCCGCTTGCCGACCTCGTCCACGATCTTGTGGACGTTCCTTCGCACGGCGGCGATATCGTCGCGCATGGAGCCGGTGGCATCAATCGCGAAGACGATATCGATGTTGTCGGAGGCCCCGCCGATCAGCGGGGCGGAGCGCAGCAGTCCCTTGGTCTGCACGAGTTTGCCAAGCTCGCGGTGACCGATCCGGTTCGGGTGGAAGAAGAACTCCGGTGTGATGCTGAACTTCGCGTCGGTATCGGCCCCATCCCGGGCGTCACCCTCGGTCTCCATCAGTTCGTTCAGCCAACGCTTCGGGTTGGCGATGCCTCCCCATACGCTGGTCCTGGGGTCGGGCTCGTGCCCGGCGAAGGCCTCGGCGACATCGCTGACATAGTGGACCCGGCCTGCCCACTTCCCCTGCAATTTCTTGACCAGGGAGGCCTGAAGCTCGGTCGCGTCCCGGCCGAGCCGCCGGACCTCCTGGGCCGCGGGGTAGGCGTCCGTTTCCGTGGTCAGGGCCAGGTCGATGTCGGTGGATAGCAGCGGGTAGCCGAGCAGGACGACCTGGGAGTTCTTCTTGCCGGTCATCTTCTTGCTCAGGAGGTGATCGATCAGCTCCGAGGTGCGCTGCATGGTTGCCGGGAACTCGTCCCGGGCGGCATCGACGGCGGCCCGGCAGGCCGCGGGCGAGGCGCCCTCGAACACGAGCGGAACTGAGGGCGAGAAGCAGGCCTTGACGATGGTGGCGAAGTTCACGTCGTTGCCACCGATCGTCATGAGGACGAGATCGGTTTGCGGGCCAACGAAATCGGCCTGGGGCTTCAGCCGGAGCTGGCATTGATAAGAGAACCGGTTCTTGTTGAACAGCCAGGGGCTCGCGGCGATGTGGTACTCCACCGAATGGATATCGTCGGAGGTTTTCGCCCCGCAGGCGTCGCGCTCGGTCAGCTTGCGCAGGGCGTCCGCTTTGCTGGCCGCCGAGATATAGCGCTTGTCCTGTTTCGGCAGCTCCCTGGGTTTGAGGATGTCGGCCGTGACTCCCCCGGAGCAGGCCCGGTTATCGTAGGTGGCCGAGATCCCAAGGGAGTTCGCCCAGGAGGTGAAGTGGGAGCCCCAGTTACTGGAGCTGCGTAGGCACTGCCCCGGGCCGTAATAGTCCCCGGCGCCGTTACCCGCGGAATAGGAGTCCCCCAGCTGCACGATGCTGAGGGTCCGGTCGTGGAAATCGCCTGGTTCGGCGTGTGCGGTGAGCGGCAGCATGAGCGCTGCCGCTGAGAGCCCGATGAATGCGGGCCAGCGTTTGGGCATCTTCGCTCCAAAGAGTTAAAGGGTAAAACTTGAAAGAGATATATCGGATGAAGGGGGCAGAATGACCGCTTTGGGGCACCCAATTCTTGGTTCAGACATGGACGCGGTGGCGGTAAATCCAGGCTAGGGTTCGCGCGAGGTGAGCCGGACGAGCAGGCGCCCCTCCAGCAGGCTCAGCGAAAGGGTGCATGGGGGATCGTCGCGGCTACCGGACCAGGCCAGGAAAGCCGTGTCGTAGGAGGGCGGGCCGGCCCAGCCGTGACTGAGAGCCAGGTCGAGTGCCCGTTGCAGCAGGTCGGGGCCCTCATCCGGGCCCACCTGGAACTCGTTACGGACGCTGGCATACACCGGTTTGCCGAGGGTGGTGGCGGGTTCGGTGACCGAACTAGACAGCAGCTTCATCCCGAGCAGGCCGGGATCGGCCATCGGGTCGGCCTGGAGTTCGCTGACCCGCCTGCTCTCCCCACCGGTCTCGGAGCAGGCCGCCAGCGTCGCCGTCCAGGCCGCGATGGCGGCGCGGCGGCTGAACCGTGCGTGCTCTTCCATGATGCCTCCGGACCCGACGCTACCAGGACCGCGGCCAGGAAGGGCCGGAGACCGGCGCTCCCCACGGCACCGGTGCGATGAACCCAGGCCGGTGGCCGCGAGTCCTGGAGACAGCGGATGCGGGGCAGCGCGCCGGTAGACTCTGAGTCCATGAGCGTGCCGAATGTCCTTGCCACCCGTTATGCCTCCCCCGAGATGCGTCAGATCTGGTCGCCCGAGGGGAAGATCGTGGCCGAACGGCGGCTCTGGCTAGCGGTGCTGCGCGCACAGCGGGACCTCGGCGTCGACTTCGGAGGGGCCGATCCCGACGAGGTGATCGCGTCCTACGAGGCCGTCATCGACCGGGTCGACCTGGATTCGATCGCCGCGCGGGAGCGGGTGACCAGGCACGACGTCAAGGCCCGCATCGAGGAGTTCAACGACCTGGCTGGCTGCGAGCACGTCCACAAGGGCATGACCAGCCGAGACCTCACCGAGAACATCGAACAGTGGCAGATCCTGAGCGCGCTGCGGCTGGTCCGCGACCGGGTGGTCGCGGTGCTCGCCCAGCTGGCCCGCCTGGCCGGGGAATACGCCACCCAGCCCCTGACCGGGCGCAGCCACAACGTCGCCGCGCAGATCACGACGCTGGGCAAACGGTTCGCCACCGCGGCCGACGAGATGCTGATCGCCTATACCCGCCTGGAGGACCTCATCGCGGGCTACCCCGCCCGCGGCATCAAGGGTCCGGTCGGCACCGCCCAAGACATGCTCGACCTGCTCGGCGGGGACGCGGCCAAGCTCGCCGAGCTGGAAGGCCGGATCGCCACCGAACTCGGTTTCGCCCAGGTGCTGACCTCGACCGGCCAGGTCTACCCGCGCAGCCTCGACTACGACGCGCTGACGGCGCTGGTGCAGGCCGCCGCCGCCCCGGCGAATCTGGCCACCACCATCCGGCTCATGGCCGGGATCGAACTGGTCACCGAGGGGTTCAAGGAAGGCCAGGTCGGCTCGTCGGCGATGCCACACAAGATGAACACCCGCAGCTGCGAACGGGTCAACGGGTTCGCGGTCATCCTGCGCGGCTACGCCACGATGGTCGGTGAGCTGGCCGGTGACCAGTGGAACGAGGGCGACGTGTCCTGTTCCGTCGTGCGCCGGGTCGCGCTGCCGGACGCCTTCTTCGCCTTCGACGGCATGATTGAGACCTTCCTGACCATCCTGACCGACTTCGGTGCCTTCCCCGCCGTGATCGAGGCCGAACTGAACCGCTATCTGCCCTTCCTCACCACCACCAAGGTGCTCATGGCCGCGGTGCGTAAGGGAGTCGGGCGCGAGGCCGCCCACGAGGCGATCAAGGAACATGCGGTCGCGGTCGCCCTTGACATGCGCCGCGGCAACCCCAGCAATGACCTCTTCGCCCGTCTCGCCGCCGATGAGCGGCTCGGGCTCTCCCGCCCCGAACTGGACGCGCTGACCG
>JAUMYR010000010.1:0-3183 GCA_030528545.1 Propionibacteriaceae bacterium | reverse complement strand
CTCGCCGCCGATGAGCGGCTCGGGCTCTCCCGCCCCGAACTGGACGCGCTGACCGGAGACCCCCTCGACCTCGCGGGCACCGCCCCGGCCCAGGTGGAGCGCGTCGCTTCCCGGGTCGCCGAGGTCATCGCTCGCCACCCGGAGGCGGCCAGTTACCGTCCGGGCGCGGTGCTGTGACTAGGCGCCCGGGACCGCTCAACAGAAGCTGAGGGCCTCCGGGGGCGGGAACTCGCTGAATGCCTGGCCGCCGGTCGGATACAGCTCAAGGTAGCTCGGCTGGTCGTCGTCGATGGACACCAGCAACCCCGCACCGTCGGTGCTACCGTGCAGCAGGATGGGGTCGCTGGGTCGCTGGGGTTCGGGCAACAGGGCGATCGAGGGGCAGGTCCCGCACCCGCAGCGGGGACCGGCCTGGATCGCGGGCACCCGCGAGACCCACTCCCGGCGGCGTTCCTCCGGTATCGGCTCGGCGGCCTCGCCGAGAGTCAGCATAGCGATGAGGACGCTCCGTTCCCGTGGGGTCAGGGGCCGTCCCATGGGCGATCCTTTCACGGCGCGTGGTGCCGTTGCCTCAGGCCGGGCGGGGCTCCCTCAGCTTCCAGCAGATCGCGCCCACCACCAGCACGACGGCGGCCGCGAGCGCGACCAGGGCCAGCGTCCGGTGCTCGGCCCAGCGGGCGACGCACACCCAGATCAGACCCCAGGAACTGGCCAGCGCCGGGGTGAGGCGGCTGAAGGCGAACACCGTAGCCATCCCGATCAGCAGGGCGATCACCACCATAGCGATGCCATAACCCGATTCGCCGAGGGGCTCGCCGCGGTAGCCGAGCGACCACAGCCACGCCGACAGGTTCGCCAGGGTAGCCAGGGTGATCCAGCCCAGGTAGAGCCCGAGGGTGATGTCGACGAAGGTGAGTTCCCACCCGGAATCGGGAGAATCGGTGAGCCTGCTCATGATGAGCAGCAGCACCGCGAGTAACACCACGATGATGACGAGGCTGGCGGCGAGCCAACCCAGCTGCACCGCGCCGATCCACAACGCGTTGAGGAGGGCGGACAGGGCGATCAGCCAGCGGACCCGGTCGAGCCGGAGGCTGGATTCGCCGAGCTGCCACACCGCGTAACAGGCCAGGCCCAGGTAGATCAGGCTCCAGATACGAAAGGCGGTGCCCGCCGGGGCGATCGGGGTAGCGGTGGACGATAGCCAGCCGCCCGCCGCGTCCTGGACCGGGATTCCGCCCAACAGACCGCTTCCGACGAAGGCGCCGACGATGGCGATCGCCGTGATGACGAGGGTGGACCAGCGGACAAGGGCTTCGTTGCTCATGCCGCCAGCCTAACCGGGTGCCCCGGCGAGGGTGCGGAAACCACCGGATCGGCCTGGTCCGGGCAGGCGCGGTGCCGGGTCAGCCGCGGTGGCGCAGCCCGGTGGCGAAGGCCAGATCGGTGAACTCGGCGCTCCATAGCGGCTCGGCTAGCCAGTGGGTGCTGAAGTGACCGGTGGTGGAATCGCACACGATGCGGATACCGTGGGGCGTGGTGAGGCTGCGCAACTCGATCTCGAAGGTGTCCTCAGTGCTCCACCCGGCAGAAGCGCCCACCGGCAGCGCGTCCCTGGCCCCGGTGGACAGCTCCCCAGTGACCCAGAACCCGTCCCCAGCCCGAAGCGTCGAGGTGCCGCAGGGTAGCCAAAGCGTCAGATCCCAGTGCCGGTCGTCGTCGGAGGCGGCGAGCTGCTGCAACGCGGTAAACACCCGGTTCTCCGGTCCGCTGCGGAAGGAAGCGGCCTGATCCGGCGCCCGGCTAGACAGTGGGGGCAAGGTGAGCGCGCCTAGGCGCTCGGTCAGGGCTTCGTCGTCTGCGGTGGGAGCCTCCGCGGCGCCGGACCCCCGCGCATCCTCACCGAAGGCCGGGAGGAGGTGGGTCCACACGGCATCAAGGACTGCCTGGCCGTCCTTGTTGGCGGCGGTCAGCACGAGGACCGCGTCGGCCTCGGGCAGGACGCACAGGAACTGACCGAGGGCCCCCTCCGCGCGATAGCCGTGCCGGGAGGCCCAGAACTGATAGCCGTAGCCCCGCCTGTTGTCGGCCCCGACGTCCCGGAGCCTCCCATCGGGCTCGGTGGCGGTGTCGACCAGGACGCTGGTTGCTTCTTCTAGGTAGGCGGCGGGGATGACCTGGCGATCCCACAGCTCGCCGCCACGCAGCAGCAGGTGCCCGATCTTCGCCCAGGACTCGGTGGCCAGGTGCAGGCCGGAGAAACCCTGCTCGTATTCGCCGCGGCGCAGCCAGGCCCAGTCTTCGATGTCGAGGGGCTCGAACAGCCTCGGTTCCAGGTAGGACGACAATGGTTTGCCGGTGCGCCGCTGGATCAGCTCGCCGAGTTTCCACGTGGCCCAGTTGTTGTAGATCCACGTCCCGCCGGGTTCGGCGTCCAGCGGCGGCCATTCGGCGACGTCTTCCAGCGGATCGGTGTGGTGGCCCGTGGTCATCTGGGCCAGGTCCCGGACACGGAGCCGCCCATAGCGGGGATCAAGGCTGCTGGCGTCGGCGCCGAACAGGTCGGTCACGGCATCGTCCAGCCCGAACAGCCCCTCGCTGAGGGCATAGCCGAGCGCGATGGAGGTCACCGACTTGCTGAGTGAATAGCCGAGCTGGATCTCGTCGGGACGATAGGGACCCCACCACCCCTCGGCGATCACCTTGCCATGTCGCAATACCATCAGGCTGTGCAATTCGATCTCAGCGAGAGCGTCTAGGAAAGCCATGATGCCCGAAGCCGCAACCCGCTGTGCGCTGGGATAAGACCGAGGAAGCCGCGATGCCATGAGCCCAGCTTAGAGGGTGCGAGTGACGCGTGGCTGCCCGGCCGGCCGCGGGAGGCTGTACAGCCCGCCGGGGCGCTCAAGCGAGGCGGGGAAGAATCTCAGCTAGGTAACGGTCGATGAGTGCCGAGCTAGCGGCCGCCGCGCCACGTCCGCGCCGGTATGGGTCTGGCACATCGCCGGAGCGGGACGCCCGCACCCGCCGACGGTAGGCCTCGTTGACCAGGCTAGTCCCGTTCAGGGTGGCTGGCAGGGCGGCGATGGTGGCGGCGAACTGGCTGAAGGTGAATACCCGCCGGTAAACGGTCGGCCACTCCTCAACGATGAAATTGCGGTGTGCCGATTCTGCGGTGAGCAC
>JAUMYR010000173.1 GCA_030528545.1 Propionibacteriaceae bacterium | reverse complement strand
TCGGATGGGAGTTCACCGAGAGCGCCGGATTGCACCAGATCCACCAACTGGCTGTCATTGGCCAGCGGGATCGCGACACGAGAGCCGCGGGCCACGGCAGCGACCAACACCTCTTCTGCGAACCATTCCTCCATGACCGGGACCCGCAGCGGGTGCTGGCTTTCCAGTCTCCGGAGCAGTTCTTGGACATAGTGGGAGAAGGAATGACGATTGCGCTGTCCCACCTCCACCAATTCCTCGGCGGATAGCTCGCCCGGTGAGCGCAACGCTAAAGAAGCGGCGCGCAGCTGGTGCGCCCATTCCTCAAGTGACCACTCGCAGCGGTGCCACCAGCGCGACCATTCCAGCGGGACGCCAGCGCGGAAGGCCTCTGCCGCGGGCGCCGCGACCGGGCCGAGAATCCCCGCGATCGCCGCCTTATCCAAAGCGCTGGGAACGCCGATCGAGGCGTCGGCGTCGCTGACCAGGGATAGCTCATTCACCAGGCTCGCGGGCGCGGTTGAGACCAGCCGGGAATACACCTCCGGCAGACCGAACCAGTCCGCTTCATAGGACACCAGGAACCGCAGCGGGTCATCGAGACGCCCGGCGAAATCCTCCTGGATGCTCAGCGACCGTGGCCAGGTTTCGGTCAGCGAGAAACTCGCCCGCTCCCAATCTCCTTCGGGACGAATGCCCGCGCTCAGCTTGGTGACGAAGCGTCCCCGGGCGGCGGCCAGCAGCGCGTCCAGCATCCCTATCTGCCCCGAAGGATCGAACATAAGATGGCACAAGAAGTTTCCCGGACGCCCCGAACCATCCAGCCCGAGCCCGGTCCGGGCTCCGAACAGGGTTCCCTGAGTGGTGCGGATACAAAAGACCTGATTCTCGCTGGCCGTCGATGCGCCGCTGGTCAGGGACGAATAGGACCCTCCCGGCAGCCCGAGTTTGCCCGGCCAGTTGAGCGACTGCAACACGACCCCGTGCCCGGCGGGGCCGTGCAGCGTCGCGGAATGCCAGGTGTAGACCAATTGCTCGCACTCAACTTCACCCATGTTTGTATCCAACCCGATCTAGAGCGACGATCAAGGGATCCAATACCCGTTGCGGCTTGATCGCCGGAAAACGCCGGACGCCGTCTGGGTCTTGTGCGGCCGAACACCCCGTCGCGGACGCGAAGTGGTAACTGACCTGCCCAAAGAATCCCTCTACCAGAGTAATCAAACCGTGCTGATGCCGGTCTATCCAAGACCTGATCTTGGCCGAATCCTGATCGATGTAACCAACGACCTCATTGAAGCTGAACCGCCGGTAGTCCAGATCAGTCAGCATCTCTTCTAGTTCCGGCTCCACCACGCCGCGAAGTTTATCGGCCTTGGACACCAGGACGCAGGCCATCAGTTCCCGCCCGGTTCCGTGGGCCCGGCTGAGGGCGTCAATAGCCCCGCTGATGGCCTCCATCGTGCGGGCCAGGTTGCTGACATCGTCTAGGTCAGGCTGGCGCGGAGCGCCCGGCCAGGCGCCATCGCTGGCCAGGTTGACGGGCGGGACGAAGATGAAGAACACCTGGGCCCGCAGCAGCGCCGGGTTGTTCTCGATGTGAGCCTGAGCATGCCGGGTCTTTGATCCATCGGCGTCGAAGAGCAACAGGTTCGGAGCGTCAACGCGATCGGCGGGGGCCAGTAGCAGCGGTGGGCGAGAGAAACCGTCCTGGGACGGCAGCGTCGCGGGCACCGGACGCCGTTCACCGAACAGCGTGTCGTAGGTCGGCTGGAAGAAAGCATTCGCCCCCGGCGAGGTGTCGGCCCGGAAAGTCAACCCGTAGTCGCCGAGCCGTACTGCCGCGACCGCCTCGTGGTAGACCGAAGCCAGGTAGAGAGATTTTCCAGTCGAGGTAGCTCCGACTAGGGCGATCGGCAGCGTGGAGCGGCGTTTGGCGTCCTCTGGGATCGGGTGGCCGTTGGGACAGACCTGGTGATAATCACCAGCGATATGCTCCCTCGCGGCCGCGAGATCCGGCGCCCTCAAGTGACGCGGGTCCCCGTCCCACCAGGCCCGCAGCCACTGCTGAAAGCCGGGCATCCGCCGGATCCTCGGCGGCGCCGTGGTCAGCTCTCCACGCGCGACCCACCGGGCGGTACTGACATCGAACTCTTCGAGGTCACGAGGACAGATGTAGCGGCTGCCCGGCCTAGCCAACTGCAATTTTGACAATCTGACCTCCGATCCAGCCGATCAGGATCCCTGCCGGGATCGCCAGCAGAAAGCCGATGATCCGGGCTAGGCCCCGCTCCAGAGCACTACGGCGCACGATCTCTGACATATCAGCCTCCCACGACGAGGGCATAGGTGACCCAGGCGGACAGCAACGCCACACCGATCAGGATCGCCCGGTAAGCGGCGACATGGAGGTCCCCGAGGCGGGCGAGCGCCTTCACGATGGGTTCGACCCTCCGGGACAGCGCTACCGCCGGACCGGACGCAGCCCGAGCCACGTCGTCGGCCAGCACCGCCGTCCCCGGGATCCGCAACGCGGCTGCGGCCCTAGCCAGCCCCGCGGCCGAGGGACGCTCATTCGGGTTGCTCTGCACCGCGGACCTGACCAGTTCCCGCAGCGGCTCGGGAAGCCTTGGCAGTCGCGCCGACAGTTGCTCGGCCGACAAATCGGGGACGCCCTCGCGTAGCGGATGCTGACCGGTCGCGGCGTAGAGCACAACGACGCCCCAGGAGAACACGTCGGCGGGGATCGTCGGCGGGCCACCCGCACGCCGCTCCGGTGCCGCATAGGCGAGCGTGCCGGTGTTGAGAATACTGGTCGGGTGCTCGGCTGGGTCGGATGAGCGTCCGGAGCCGAGATCGACCAGCACATAGTCGCCCTGGTCGATGATGTGCTCGGGCTTGATATCGCCGTGTGCCAGACCCCGCTCGGCGAGTCCGTTGATCGCGTTGGCGAGGTCGGTGGCCAGTTGCAGCAGCCGCTCGGGAGGCAACCCCCTGGGATGTAGCTGGGTGAGCAGCAGCGGGCCGTCGAGAAGGCGCTGGGCATAGTAGGGACGCAGCCGCCCCCTGACCAGCACCGAGCCCGAGCCCGTGAACTGAGGCAGGTTGGCGACATTGGTGAGTTTGGCCGCGATCCGCACCTCGTTGTCGAAATCGGGAAACAAGGTCTCATCGACTAGGACTTTGACGAAGTGGTAACCGTTCTCGCTGCGCCCACAGTATTTCAGGGTCGAGGGATTGCCGCCGAGGAAGCGTCCGTGTAGCCGGATGCCGTCGATCTGACGTGGATCGTCAGCGGTCAATGGGACCGTCTCCCCGCGCACCAGGACCTGAGTGATTACTTCGGTGCTCCGGGCTGGCGCACTCTGGTACGCCGCACTAGGCGATGGCGCGTTCCTTGCCAGGCCAGCCGGTGTCGTTCTAGTGATCGCGTCTCCCGCACCGGGACGCGGGTCCAGCGGCCAAGGCGAATCAGTCACGCTACCAGCCTAGCCGGATACCCAACCGCCCCGATTCAACTGAGCACGCCCCGTGACGCTGCCCATCAGAGCCTCCGGGAACCGGCTGGGCAGCGAAACCAGGACCTAGCCCATGACCTCCAGCGCCCTGGACTCCGCCCGGGGCTCAAGGCCAGGGCTCGTGGGGCCCGGGTGTAGCTCAGCCGGTCCACTGGTTGGACAAGATAGTGATCACGTTGAGGCCCAGCAGCACCGAGCTGGCCCCCAGAACCGCCCAGCGCACCCACCACGGAACCTTGGTCAGCCACGCCGCGATCACGACGAGCGCGGGGAAGCAACTCAGCATGGAACGCGGGATGGATTGGAAGTACTGGCTCGTGGTGAGGCTGAACAGCGTCAGCGCGGTGAGCAGCACCCACTCCCAGCGCCGCCAGCGCACCAACTGGATCAGCACCAGGAGGTAAACCCCAACGGCCACGACCTCCATCAAGCGCTGGAAGGCGAAGCGGGGATCCGCGCCGATGAGCTCGATGCTGAACACCAGGGCGTCCCAGGGCGCGGTAGCTTCCCGCCCCCAGTGCTTTTGGGTCTCGAACCACGTGAACCAATCTCCGGTCACGCTCCACAGGTAGGTGAAGTACAGCGCCGGGGGCAGGGCAGGCAGCCCCAGCCAGGCCAGCCTCGCCCAGGCCCGAGGGTCGCGCCAGCGTCCTGCCAGCATCATCACAGCGAGCATCGGCAGCAGGAACAGACCGTTGATGCGCAAAACCGTGGCTCCGCAAGCCACGACCACCGCCCAGCCCCAGCGCTGCCGGCGCGCCAGAAGCCAGGTCCCGACCGCACAGGCCAGGAACGGGCCTTCGGAGTACGGAGCCATGAAGAACACCGCCCACGGGCTGAAGAAGACCACCACGGCGACCAGCCGCCAGTCCGCTCCGAAGAGTTCGTTGCGGCGCGCCAGGTGGATCAGCAAGGTCGCCCCGACCAGGAGACCGGCCCAGGTCAGCAGCGACATCGCGGTGGTGGTCGCCGACTCTCCGCCGCCGAACAGCGCCGCGATACCCCTAGCCAGGAAGGGGTATCCGGGGAAGAACGCCTCGTCATAGGCGATATTGCCCCGGTCCAGCTGGAAATACCCACCGAGGGCGATGCGCTGGAAGTGCCCATGGTCAAAGCGGGCATAGACCCCGAACAGCCAGGGCCAGCCCTTCTCAAAACCGGGGACCGGAACGACCTTGTCGATCGTCTGGAGCAGCCACGCGGCCAGCCAGAAGATCACCCTGCTTCCGGCGACGAACCCGAAAGCCAGAACCGCGCTTGACCGCCAGGTCAGCGTCAGTCCGGAGCGCGGAGAGGCAGCAGAGGTCATGGCGACGAGGGTACTGCACCGCTAACATCGGGGAGTGTCCAACACGAGACGCTACGAGATCACCGTCCACGGGATCCCGGTGAGTGTGCGCTGCGGAGACCTCAAGCACCTGCGGATCACGGTTCGCCCGCCCAAGGGCGAGGTACGGGTCTCAGCACCGCGCCGGGTCTCCCAGCGCCAGATC
>JAUMYR010000009.1 GCA_030528545.1 Propionibacteriaceae bacterium | reverse complement strand
ATGGACGCCGGGTTCCCGGTGATCCGGTACGCCGACGATCTGGTCATTGGCCTGGAAGACCCCGCTGATGGGGCCGAGGCGCTGCGCATCGCCACCACCGTTTTGAAAGGAATCGACATGGAACTGGGCGCCGAGAAGACTGGCATCATGAGTTTCGACGAGGGATTCGCTTTCCTCGGCGAAGAGTTCGGCCCCCGCTATCCGCCGGATGTGGGCGAGACCCGCGTCAACGAGCCAGACAAGAAGGTCCTCTACGTGGCCCGCCAGGGAAGCCGCATCCAGGTTTCCAAGGGACGCCTAGAGGTCGTTCGCAACGAGACCGAGCTGCTGTCGGCGCCCATCAGCGACATCGCGAGAATTGTCTGTTTCGGCTCCGTCGGGCTGTCTGCCGGTGCACGAAGCTGGGCGCTGCGCAACAACGTCGATGTGCTGCTCGCCTCGCGTCGCGGCAGCTACATGGGCGCCCTGGTCAATGATTCCTGGCCCGCCCGGCGAAGCCGGATTCTCGCCCAGCTGCTCATCGACGGCACCTCCCGCGAGACCGAAATCGCCAGAGAGATCGTCGCCGCCAAACTGCGCCACCAGGTGACGTTACTGAGGAAGTTCTCGAAGCGAAACGAGGCCGACAAGACTTCCGAGGTCACCCGGCACATCCAGGCGCTCGCCCGGATGATCCCGGACGCTCATACCCGCAACGAACTCATGGGCCTCGAAGGCGCGGCCGCCAAGGCTTACTGGCCCCGCTTCGGAGCCCTCGTGCCCGAAGCCCTGTCTTTCACCGAGCGTTCTCGCCAGCCCCCTCGCAATGTCATCAATGCTGCGCTGTCATTCCTTTACACCCTGCTTCTCGGCGAAGCGGTAACGGCTATCCGCGCCACCGGTCTCGACCCAGACATCGGCGTACTCCACGCGGATCACGACACCCGTCCCAGCCTGGCCCTCGACCTAATGGAAGAGTTTCGCCCGCTGGTCGTAGACCACGTCGTCCTGACGGCCGCGCGCCGCGGCACCCTCACCCCATCACATGGTCGCCGCATCGAAGGCAAGGAGGGCATCCACCTGACGACAGCTGGCCGGGAGGTGATGATAGCCGCGTTCGAACAGCGCATGCTCACCCACGTGGCCGGAGCCCTCGACGATCTGCGGGCAACCAGGCGCCACCACCTCTACCGCCAGGCCCAGCGGCTCCGGGCCGCCATCATGGACCCCACACAGAAATGGACGGGCCTAGCATGGCGGTGACCCACCTCGCGGCATACGACGTAACCGAAGACCAGCGGCGCGCTCAGCTGGCCGCCCTCCTGCAGGCTTTCGGTGACCGCATCCAGTACTCGGTATTCCTTCTCAACACCACACCCGAAGAACTCGACTACATCAGGTCAAAAGCCGAGGTGATCCTCGACGAAGACACCGACTCCCTCTGGATCATCCGGCAGTGCGCAAGCTGCTGGAACGACGTAACCTGCATAGGGCAGGCAGCACCACCGGCCAAGGTTCTACATTATGCGGTGATGTGAAAATGACGACAACAGCCCGGACGCAGGCACACCCAGCTACCCCTGGGGACGCCTCACAGGGTGGTCCCGAGATGACCCAAAACTGCCTAAGGTGTGTATGCCACCTGACTAGGGAAAACACCGGTTTTCAGCCCCTCTGGGGACGCCCCGGCACGCCCGGAACAACCCTGGTGTGTAAACGCCCCACAAAACCCCTTGTCAAACACCCCTCCAGAGGGGTAGGGTCTGAAACACCCGCGAGAACCGAAGCGGATTGAAACTACGCCCTTGCCAAGGCAGGATCGTATCTTCTGAGAGTCTGAAACACCCGCGAGAACCGAAGCGGATTGAAACGACTCGTCGTCATCCCTCCTTGTTAGGCATATCTAACGTCTGAAACACCCGCGAGAACCGAAGCGGATTGAAACATCAGGACGCTAATCAATCGGAAAAAAGTGCGGTCTGAAACACCCGCGAGAACCGAAGCGGATTGAAACGCTTGCACCGCACCCAGATCGGATTCGTCCAACCAGTCTGAAACACCCGCGAGAACCGAAGCGGATTGAAACGTCCTGGGCCGCCCCGGCCCAGGCAAGAGTAATGATGTCTGAAACACCCGCGAGAACCGAAGCGGATTGAAACGCCACACCCCACCATACAAAGGCTAGGAAGACCGCCACGTCTGAAACACCCGCGAGAACCGAAGCGGATTGAAACCCGCAGGTGGGGCAAGCGCGCTTGAACGCGTTTGGTCTGAAACACCCGCGAGAACCGAAGCGGATTGAAACCAGTTGCCGCCGCCGGAGCCACCGCCGCAGTGGCTTCGTCTGAAACACCCGCGAGAACCGAAGCGGATTGAAACGGCGTCCCGTAGCTCTGCTCCCCACGCCATGATGTCGTCGTCTGAAACACCCGCGAGAACCGAAGCGGATTGAAACTCGGCCTTGCCGGCGCGGGCGGCCTGCAAAGCCGCCTGGTCTGAAACACCCGCGAGAACCGAAGCAGATTGAAACGTGGGCTTGCCAGCCCTGCCTGCCATACTGATGCCTGTCTGAAACACCCGCGAGAACCGAAGCAGATTGAAACGTGGGCTTGCCAGCCCTGCCTGCCATACTGATGCCTGTCTGAAACACTGGCGACGACCAGCTTGAGAAAACCTCCGCGACATCATTTCTCTCATAGGGCGTGCGCGTACGCTGAGGTCCCGTGCGTCAGCTAACAAGAGCTAGCGGTTTGGATACGACCAACCGGAAGACACCAAAGCCAACGCTTTGCACGGCCCTTCGGAAGAGACCAGGCCGAGTTCCATCGTCGAGTCCGCACCGCGCCGCTGCCGGGGGAACACGAGCGCAGCATTCCGAGTCAGCTCTATCCGCTAAAGAGAGCTGCGATCAATGAGCTGTCGGCAGACGGGATCTCCGAGCTTGTCGCGGACCTCAAGGGACTAGAGACGCATCCGCGTGAAGCGATAGATAAGGGGGATGCCACCTTCGACCAGGTACGCGCACACCGGCTCAGACTCTTCGACGATGTCGAACCTGCGCTTCAGCGTCTCCGCGCGGACGGCATCCCGTTCGCCGGCTACACCGCCGCGACGTCGGTGAACATTGCCAAAAGGTTCAAGCTGCTGGGTCTCGACCAGCACTTCGACACCATCTACGCGACCACTTACACCGGGCTGCCCTACCCAGGCCGGAAGGTTGACGAGCGCCCAAGAGCTTTAGCTGGTGAGACTCCGCGAGTTTCCATCGTCGAGATCCCCACACCCAAACCCGATCCGGCCGCTATCTACCGAATATGCGCAGACCACAGCCTTCCACCGTCCGAGACCCTTTTCGTCGGTGACAGCACGAGCCACGACGTGGCACCCGCCCTCCAGGCGGGCGCCCAGGCAGCCCTCATTGTTAGGACGAGCACGTCCCAGGAGGCATGGCTGCCGAAGCTCCTCGAGATCACCCATCGGACAACCGAAAGAACCCCGCCCTCCGCCAGCGCCCCGAGCCGACACCCGTCTCATCAGGCCCCACAGATCAGCTCGCTACTGGAACTGTGGGACCACTTCACCTTTACGCCGAGAACCACGTCTTGATAATCGGCCTAACTCGGTGCGGCCCGCACCCAACCTCACCGGGCGTCAGGCCTGCCCCAAGGACACGCTCAGGAACAGGCGAGAGTCTCCGGAACGGGCACTTTCGGCATCGCCACAGCCCATTCCTCCGGCGACAAGGGCGTCATCGCAGAACGACAAATCGTCTGAATCACTTCTTCCGTGTCCAGCATCCAGACTTGAATCTCTTCACCAGCCTTCACTCGCGACTCCCGGGGGAAAGAGGCCGAGAAGAAGTATCTACCATCGGGCGACAGCCCCGAGCCACTCAGCGGCTCCCCCCTAAAGGACCGCCCATGAGGCTCAATAAACCTCAATAGGACAGCTTGGTCTCTTTTATCCACAACTTGGATCTCTCTGCCATTCCGAACCAAGTCGGCAGAGACGCTCTCATCATGAAGATTGTCCGTTATCGGCCCAGATTGCGGCACCAGCTCTGGCTCCTTCACCGGCTGCACCACCGACTCAGTCGCTATGTCAACCCAAAGCTGGGGCTCGCCATCCACTTGCGCCGCTGCAACATAGGCACTATCAACACTCCATTTAGGCAGAACACAGTTTTCAATCTTGACTTTAATAAGATGCATATCCCGCAGCCGAAAAACAACCATTTCAACCCCCCCTAGGCCAGGGTAACAGAAAGCAACATGAGAACCATCAGGACTGAACGAAGGCCGAATACCAGGAATACACCTGTCAACCGCAGGCAGCGCATCCTCACTCGCCACAGGAAGACTCGCCCAACTAGCAATGCGGGACACCTGCGCCCTATTCCATCTCGCTATATGGGTTTCCGACACGCCAACCAGAGTGTCATCATTAGCCATGGCTGCGAATTTGACTCGGGTGAGTCCAGCCAGAAGCTCAGGAGGGGTTAGCCTAGATTCTTCGACTGGCTGGCCGCGCTCCTTGAATCTCCAGTAGATACCCTCCCCGCCTGCCGAGAACACAGCATCTCTAGACGGACTCGTTCCAATAAACACCGAATTCGTAAAACGAACCGGCTCACACAAAGCCCCCTCCAGGCGTGGGTAAATTCCACGAATCCACACCTCATCATTAATACTCATACTAAAAGCCTGATAGTTTCTGTCAGGATTGACATTAGGCGCACCGTAATCAGGGATCCCGAACCACCCCACATCCTCATCACCAACGCGATCCGGCGCTGCAATTTGACGACGCTCCCAGGAGCCATCGATCTTCATCACGGCAAACTCATCACCATGCCCAGAGAAATCGACCGCAACGACACGGCCGGGGATCATGAGTTCCTGCTTACCGTTCGGAATCTTTTCACCATAAAGCACCTGATTAACGATATATGTTTTCCCGTCTGGAGAGATCGCGGCGATCTGACAGCCTCCGAAGTCCTCTTCTCCCGCGGCGGACCAGAGTAGGCACCTCAGACCCTCGCTGCTTTCCTTGTCTCCGTATTGCACGAGAAGGCGTTGGCCCACCCAGTCGGAACTGATCCACCGAATAGCGACACTGGACGAAGGACTACTAACCGAGAGAACGTGGTCAAAGCGCCCTTCCTCGACGATCCATCGATACACTTTTCCACCCTCGGTTCCTATGAGCGGATCTCCCTTCGGTGGCGCGGCCAGTGCCGTCGGTACTGCGGGAAGCCGATCCATACGGACCAAGCGTGGGGCGGCAGCGGCAACCTCATGTAAGGCTTCTTTCGTCTCCTTACTCGGCGCCATTCGGTATGCCTGCACAGCGAGCAGCGATGCTATCCGCACATTCTCATTAGCCATCGTTCTGGCTTTCGCCGACATGGCCAACGCGAGTGCAACTCGCTCACGTTCTTGAGCACGTTGGGTTTGCCACAGAACCGCGATCGAGGCGATGATCGAAACAACGAGCAGCGCAGATAGGACGATGATAGCTCCTTTTGCAAGCCTCCGGTTGCGCCGCAGATTGCTGTCGTTCGCCATCCGCGCTTCATCCGGAGAAATCTCGTGCACTCTAGAGTAGAGGGCGATGACAGCGTCCTGAAATCGAGGGCTTCCTGAGTCCGATTCGACTCCAAACCAGGATAGATCCATCCAGCATGGAAGTTTTTCCAATCTTCCACGCAGGGATCTTGGAATGCAGTCAGAGTTGTCCGAGAAGTCTCCCTTCGCCTCATCCCATTCGATCTTCCCCTCGCACGCTACAAGAAGCATCCGGTCAGCGCTCTTGTTTTCCAGCCAGTATTCAACCTCCTTGCCAACCCAGGAAGTCTCCTCGGCGGCACGCCGAGTAAGGAGGAGAACCAGCCAGCCGGAACACCCGAGCGCGGCTTCTAACTCGTCAGTCAGGGATGGCGCTACACCGAGGGATTTCTCGTCAAGATAGACTTTTGTGCTGACCGCTTTATTCCACTTTTTGTTGTACTTCGAGATTCCGTTTCGGATTGCCTGCGCGATCGGGGTCGCGACACCATGTGCGTAGGAGATGAAGGCGTCGTATTTCATGGCCATGACACAACTCCTCAACTACGTCGAGCTTTGGGATTCTCGTTCCTGCCCTGGGGCTACCGGCGCTGCCGTGCTGTGGTGATTCTGCCAGACTGGGGCGATAGTCCGATTACCCCTCATTTGGCCCTCACGAACAGCGGCTACCTGAAGCGGCGCCCAAACCGGTTTTTCTACTCGTACTCGTCTGGCAGTCTCGCTGCTAGCAGGTGGACCCAGATGACGACGAAGGCTGCCGCTACGGCGGGGGCGATGAACCAGTCGCTCGTGCTGGGTCCGCCCTTGGAGGTGAACCACACCAGGGCGATGGCCGTGCCGACGCCGTGCCCGATGCCGGCGACCCTCATGACGGCCCCTGGGTCGACGATGCGATTGCCGTTGAACGCCCGCTCCACGCAGGCCACAACCGCGACGACGCCGAAGACGGCGGCCCAGGTCGTCAGCTCACGCCAGCCGCCGCCCTGGCCAGGGCTGAATTGGCTGCCTGCCCAGATCTGGGTTACGAACACCAGGGGGACGTAGAGCACGACCCACCGGAGCGCCACCCCGATTCCCACCGACACTGGATGCATTTTTCTTCCCTCTCTCCTGTCTGATCCGCGCTGGCCGTCAATAGCAGGTGTGGAACGGCTCCACCACCCGTCGACCCCAGGAGGACCTATGGCCCGCAGCTGCCCGCAATGCGGCAAGTACCTCGGCGCCGCGCTCCAGTGCAGAAGATGCCCCGGCCCAAACAGCCCCGCCCCGTCCCCGGCGCGGCCCCGGCGTGCCGTGCTGCCGCCCTCCTCGCCGCCGTCCCCCACAGCGCCACCGCATCCCTCCCCCGGGCGGACGCGAGCCACGGGCCGCCAGCACCACCCCAGTCCGCGTCCAGCACCCACACCCTCCGGGCAGCCGGGACGATCCGGGTTCTTCTCGGTCCGGGGCGAGGTGGTCGCAGGCACCCGGGGCAGGGTCGCCTGGGCGTGGGGCGTCCTCCCAGTACGGATCGTGCTGTGGCTGGCCACCGGGGTGCTGTTCTTCGTCAAGGGACGAGACCTCGCCATCCGAGAACTCGCCGCCCTGCTCATCCTGCTGTGGCCCTACCTGCTCCTGCTGGTCCTCGCGTCCTGGGTTCTCAGCAAGCTGCACCTGAAGGGCTGCATGGGTGCGCTGCTGGGATCGGCCGGTTCCATCCTGGGCGCCGGGCTGCGCATCGGCACCGAAGCGGCGTCCAGACGTTCCCGCCCGGGCTGGCGGCTCACCGTCGACCACGCCGGGGGCAGTGAGGACGTGCGGATCGCCGCCGACGCCCCCATCAGCGAGGGCCAGGTCGTCCAGGTCCACGGGCCTCGGCTGGGGGCCGTGCGCGACGCCTGGCTGGTGCAGGGCATCGCCCCGCTGACCTTCACCCGGCTGGGGCGTGGGCTCGTCTCGACGCTGGTGCTCGCCCTGGTGCTGGTACCGGTGTGCGTGTGGCTGCTGACGCTGTGACTTCACCGGCGCCCCCTGAACCGGTCCCACCAGGAGCTGGCCTTGGCTGCATAGGCAGGTGCCGTCTCGATCACCCGGTCGACGATCTGCCCGGCGACCCCGAGATCCGCACCCGGGCCGCCCACGCCGAATACCTGCTCTGCCCCCTGGCCGACTGCCTCTTCTGCCGCTTGCTTACCCGCCTCCACCAGTACGGCCCTGGACGCCGCCCAGCCGACCTCGTACAGCGCCTCCTGGGAAACCGGGATCTTCCCGCCGCAGGCCACCGCCGCCTCTAGCTCCCGCATCGCGCGCTCACACAGATCATCGCACTCACCGACGGCGCTCATCCCGGCACTGACGGCCGCCGCCGCACTCTCCAGCAGCGACGCGGCCTCCCGCTGCGCCTGCACACACCCGGCCAGCTGCTGCTGGGCCTCGTCGAGATGCTGTCCGCTCAGGTGGCTAAGCCGGGCCGCCGACTCCATGTGATCCGCCTGCTTCGCCCACGCCTGCGACTGGGCGTCCAGTTCCTCGTCCAGCGGCCCGAGGAGTTCAGCCCGCATTCGGGCGGCCCGCTCGTCATCCCACACCTGGCGCAACTGGTCGCGGGCCTTGCGATAGGTCTGCATCGCTCCCGGGAGCCTCCCATCGCCGGTCATCACAGCGCCCCGTCGATGGTCTTCAGGTGTTCGGCCGCGGCGTCAAGCTGGCCGACCCCCTCCGCCGACAGCCGGGACGCCCGCGCCGCGGCTTCCTGCTGCAACACCGCCTGTTGCCGGGCGGCCTCGCCGTGGTCACCGGCAGAGACCATGGCCTGGCGCCCCTGATCGGTTGCCGAGCTCGCCCGATCCAGCCGGGAGCGCGCCTCAGCGGTCCGCGAACTGGCCCGAGCCTGGTCATCGTAGGCCGCCAGCCCGTCGCGCTCGGCACCGGCGGCGACCTCCCCGGCCTCACCCACGAGCCCACCGGCCCGGCGGCACGCGTCCACCGCCACCCGGCAGCAGTCGATCCGCTGCTGCACCTCCGCCCGCAGGCGAAGCAACCGGGCCCGCCTCTTTCCCTTCGCGACTTGCAGCTCCGCATCGATCCGGCTCAGCTCCTGAGTGGCCGCGTCCAGCCGTTCCCGGCAGCGCTGCCACATGCGCCCCACCACCTCCGCGACGCGGCGCGACCGGGTGATGGCGCGTTCGGCCTCCCCCTTCACGATGAGGACGGCCTCGTCGCTCGCCGCCAGCCGTTCCTCGGTCTCGGTGACGCAGGCCTGCCACTCCTCGACGGCGTCCACGGCCCGCTGCACCCGGGCATCGGAAGCGGCGAGGTCTCGTACCATGAGCGCATGGGCACGCATGGTGTCGCGGGCCTCCGCGGTGACGGACGCCGCGACGGCCACCAGCTCCTCCTGAAAGCTGCGAAGGTGCCTCACCAGCGCCCCGGGATCTGCCATGGCTCCGCCTAGATCCCGCGCAGCACGGCGGCCCGGGAGCGCAGCTCCTTCAGCAGCGTGGGCAGGGCCGTACGGAGCTCCTCGAACCCCCCGGTGGCGGCCTGCCAGCGCCGGCTGAACTCGCCAGCCCCCTCGCCCTGCCACACGTGCATGAGGTGCACGAAAGCCTGGTCCACCTCCCTGAACCCAACGCCGAGGACCCGGCTGTGGTGGTCCAGGGCCGCGGCGTACTCGTCGATGGCCTGGGCCAGGATCGCCGGGTCAACCATTGAAGTACCTCTCCACGCGCAGGACCTTGTCGTTCACGGCGGCCTCGACGCGGCCAGCCCCCCGCTCGTAGCGATCGACGGGGTCCTTGAGGCGGCGAAGCCGGGCGCCGAACTGGGCCAGGAAGTCGTCGTCCCCAAGGCCCAGCAGCCGCTCCTGCGCTTCCGCGACCGCGGCGGCGCTGGCGGTGAGGTCATCGTGGAAGGTCTCCAGCGCGTCCCGGAACCGGATCAGCGCCAGGCGCAACTCATTCATTCGGCATCAGCTCCTCACGATCATGGTCAAGGCCTGGTCCAGGCTGGGCCCGGCCGGATAGGGCAGGAAGGTGATGGACGACCCAGCCACCGCATCGGTGTATCCCATCCGGCGCGGACCCTGGATCACGCCACCCGGCTCCACCTCGTTGGCCCGCTGGTCACCGAAGATCCGTTGGGAGTCCAGCTCCGACAGCTGCCCGTAGAACCGGTGGTTGAACAGGTCCATCTGCCGGATCGGCCATACCTGTTCCCAGGCGTCCCGCGAGGACGCCCCCATGACGACGTGGATGCCCAGAAGAGGCCCCTCGGTGGCCAGCCGCGCCAGGTTCTGGGTGGCCACGGACAGCTCAGGCTCGTAGCGGCCCCGCACGGCATGGAACTCGGCGAGAGACTCCAGCCCGGCTGCCGCGACGACGAGGCTGTCTTGTTCAGTCTGCTCGTCGGCGCTCAGGGCGCGGCGCCGGTCCAGATCGGCGACGGCGTCCCCCACGAGCGCCGCGGCGTCGGTGGCGACCCGCACCTCGTGCCCCCAGCGTGACAGCAGACCGCCGAGCCGCTCGGTAATGGCGCCGCGCCAGCTCGACCCGGCCCGGCCCCGGACCTGGCTCAGCACCCAGATCCGGCAGCCGCCGGGCAGGCTGGACGCCGACAGGCTAGCCAGGCCGGACTGGAGGACGCCGGTGAGGATCTCCGCGTCGTCGCACAGCACCGCGATGTTCTGCCGGGCGGTGCGCTTCAGCACCGCGAAGGCGGACCCATGAACCGTCATGGACCGCCCGGCGATGAAGGCCGCGGGCAGGTCGTAGCTGGGCCAGTTCGCCACCCCAAGGCCCCCTTCCGCCTCGGGGCGGCTGGCCCAGGCGTCCACCACCGAACCGCGCGGCACCCGCGCCAGGGCCTTCAGCGCGGGATTCTGGGCGGCCGACGGCGGCTCGGTGCCATCCATCACCAGCGGCCGTCGCGGGTCCTTCGCCGCGAGCGCCGCCACCACCTCGCCGATCTGGTCGCCAGAGATGAAACCAACCCGGCCAGCGACATCGGGGGTTCCCGACGAACCCGAATGCACCACCACGTCCCCCGCCTTCTGGCAATGCTGCTTGATGAGTTCGCGGGCCGACCGGCTGAACTCGGTCAGCAGATCGACGCTCGTCCCGGGAAGCGGCAGTGCGACGCGGGTCTGGACGTTGTCGTAGAAGGTGCCGCGGTGGCCAGCCCCGGCACCGTGGAAGCTCTGCGAGGCCAGCACCAGGTGGACGCCAGCGGCCGCGCCGCGCTTGGTGATATCCAGGAGCGCCTCACCGACGGGATTCGTCAGGTCCTCCAGATAGACGTGGTATTCGTCGATGACCACAACCAGGCGGGGGAACCAGGCATCGCGGGGAAGGGCCGAGATCGACTGGACGCCGTGCTTCGCCAGCTGGCCGTTGCGGCGCACCAGCTCCTTGTGAACGTCGAGGATGATCCCGGCGGCCAGATCGGACGGGGTGTAAACCGCCACCGCCTGGGCGTGCGGCAGGTTCCGGTAAAGCTGCATCTCGACCCCGTTCTTGCCGTCGACGAGCAGGAATTGCACCTCGTCGGGGCTATACCGGGTAGCCAGGCTGGTAATGAGGGCGTGCAGGAGCACGGATTTACCGGATCTGGTGGCACCACCCATGGCGAGGTGGGAACTAGCCAGCGCGTCGGTATCGACGCCGAAGGTCAGCTCGATCGGTGCCCCGCCGCGGGAGGTCCCCACCCGTGCGACGACCCGGTGCCGGGCGCTCTCGGTCCACCAGCTTGCCGGGTCGGTGCTGTTCACCCCGGCCCAGGTCGCGTTGGTCTCGGGCAAACCAGCCCGGAGCGCGTCGTGGATGCGCCCCGCCAGTTCGTCGGGGGCTTCGGCGTCCAGTTCGGCCCGCAGGCGCCCCCAGCACCCCTCCGCCGTGCCGTGCGGGCCGACCTCGATGGCGACGACATCGCGCAGGTCGAGCCCCGCCGACCCAGGTTCCGGGGCGAGGACGTCGTGATGGATGATGAGCTGGGTGTTCGGCAGCTGCAGGAGGCTGTTGATGATGTCGACGCCCTGATGGCCGAAGCCGCGCGGGTAGTCCATGACGAGGACGGCGTGCCTCCTCGCTGCGGCGCCGGAGAGGGAGTCGGCGTGGGCGGCGTCGCGCGCGGCCTTGAGGTTGGTCATCGCGTCCGTGGAGTGGGTGGCGGCGCTGGGCAGGCCCCGCTCCCGCAAGAACCCGTGGCCCATCTGGAAGGGGTCGATGAGGTGGAGCACGACTTCTGGGCCTGCCGCCGCCGCGATCCGCAGCGCCAGGTTCCGCAGGGCCACGCGGGCGTGGTCGCAGGCGCTGGGCTCACTGGTCACCAGCACGACCGGACGGCCGCGAAACAGCGGGACCGTGCCGGGAAGACCGGCGAGCTCGCCGCCGCTGATCCCTGCGAGACGCACCTCGTCCGGAACCCGGCTGCCGGGGCTCCAGCCAGCCCACGCCGGAGACCCCCACTCGGCGTAGCTGTCGGCCCGGCCGGAACTGGCCAGGTGCCCGATGCTGGCGGCGAGGCTGCGCTCGTCGCGGCTGAGCCGCTGCCGGTAGGCCGCCATCGCACCCAAGGCCTTGGCGTAGTGGGAGCGGATTCGCCCGTCGGCGGCGTCGAGGGCGGCACGCGCCTGGGCCAGGCGCTCCCGGGCGCTCACAGCAGCCCCTGGACGACGAGGATCAGGACGACGATGGCCGCCAGCAACCCCAACAGCACCCACCGGCCGCGGGCCCGGCCCTGTTCCGCTGCGGCCGCCGCTTCGAGCGCGGGCAGCCCCGCCTCGATCTGGTCCAGTTCGTCCCCAAGCCGCCGAATGCGCTGCAGCTCCCCCTCGACGGCGTCGAGTTCCGTCCCGGGTGGTCCCGCATAAGTGCTGCCGGGCACGCCGGTGATGTGCCTCCCCAGACTGTTCAGGGACGTCGCGAGCCGGTCGCAGCGCTCGTCGTCGCGGGCTGCCGCTAGCAGGTCATAAACGCTCATATGTGCCTCCGTTGTGATGTGACGGACAGGGCAGGCAGCATGAGACTGCTGACGAGAGCCGCCTGCCCCACCCGTCGCTCCGCGGCCGGTCACCTCCGGGGACGAAGGGTTACGGCGCGCCTACTACCTCAGGTGCAGCGTCCCCACTGGCACTGGTGCTTGTCCTTCGGGATGTTGTGTTTGATCGCCTCGTTGCACCTCGGGCAGCGGCCGTAGGTGTTGTTGACCTTTCCTTGACATGCACACGCCATCGTTTTCTCCTTTCTGACCGTGGCATCTAGTACTGACGGACAGCGCGGCCCAGGGTGTGGCGTTTTTGTGGCACCGGAACGGCCCCTCCCTGTCCGTCAGTGTGGTGTAGGGCACCGGGAGGGGGACGGGAGACAACATGAGCTCTGGATCGAGTTACTACGCAGTAGAATCAGCGGAGGCGCGGGAGAAGCGCCTCCTGGCCGAGTCCCGGACCCGTCGGGAGAGGCTGATTGCCACACTGCTCCAGGTCTCGGCCAAGCAGCGCTCCCTGGGTCTGCCCGTCAGCGAGTTCCAGGCGACGGACGGTGACTCCATCCACACGCAGGCGCAATGCTCCCACCTCGAGACGCTCATCGACGACGCCGAGTCTGGCATTCGGGCAGAGCTGGGCAGGCGGGAGCGTGCCTTCGCCCAGGAGCAGCTCGCCGCGGCCATGACCGGAATCACCGTCGATGCGGGGCTGGCCCAAGAACTAGCCCGGACGCGCACCGCCGCGCGTTCGTCCCGGCACGCCTCAGCCAAGGACGCCGTCACCGCTCAACTCGCAGCCCTCGCGACGGCGGTGGTCGAGCGCCAGGACGTCGCCGACCCCGAGATCGCCACCCGTGTCGCCCAGGCCCTCGCGGAGACCCCCGAACGGGCCACGATGCTGCTGACTGCGTTGCGAGACGACGTGGACCGGCGCAACGCCCGCCACCGGGAGGCGGTGAAACAGGCCGCGCTGGAACGCCGCCGCATCATCGACGCCGCCGCCGAAGCCGCGGCCAGAGCCGAAGAGACCCGGTTCGTCGAGGGGGCCGTGCGCGAGGCCCTGCGGACGCTGGGCTACCAGGTCACCGACACCGAGGCGGTGGGTGCCGAGAACGCCCTCGTCGTCCGCAGTGCCGCGCACCCCGAACATGCTGTGCTGGCGATGACCGGACAAGGGCGCATCCAGCTGGACACCGTCCGGATCTCGGGGGCTGCCTCCCCCGGCCTTGACCGCATGGCCGACCAGGCCCTGTGCAGCGCGCTCGCTGCCTTCCGGGACGAGCTGGAGAAGCGAGGGATCAAGACGACCCGGGTGAGTCACCTCCCCGCCGGGTTCTTCCCCATGGTGACCCGTGAGCTGCGCAAGCGCCGCGACCCCGCCGCACAGGCCGAGACCCTGAAGGGCCAGCGATGAACACCCCCATGCCCACCTGGCTCCGCGAGGTCGACGTCGCGCTGTCCTCTTTCCCACACATCGTCCTGACCGGCGACACCACCGACCTTCATCTTCTGCCCGAAGGGCAGCTGGAGACCCGCGACGCCCTCGGTGTGATCCTGACCGCAGCGGGGCTGCCCAACATCGCCACCTTCGACCCCGTGGCTGGGCTCACCGCACTGAGCGGGGACATCCAGCCGCTGCAGCGCCGCGTCGGCCAGCTGCTCGGCTCGCCGTGCGCGCCACAGCCGCCAGGAGGCGACATTGACTCCGCGTCCGGGCAGCTCCGCGCCGCACTCAACGCCGTGATGCACCCCAGCCCGCCGTATGCCCTCCTCATCTCCGGGGCAGCGCGGCTCGCACCCGGCGGGAACGTCCACGACACCAACCTCCACTCGGTGATGGTGATGGCTGAGGCGCAAGCCGTCACCGTCTCTCCCCAGGTCGTCGAGGGCAGTCACCGGGCCCCGATCTACCCGCCCGTGATCTGGCTCCTCGACCAGCCCAACGACCTGCCCGCCTGGTTCGTCCGCCGCCCGGAGGTGCGGACCATCTCGGTGCCCCGGGCCACGGCCGAACAACTCGAACGCTACGCCAGCTTCCTGCTGCCCCATCTGCCCACCGCCGACGGCCTCACCCCACAGCAACAGGCGGAGGTGGCGCAGCGTTTCGCTGATGCGGCGGGCGGCCTCAGCCTGAGGTCAGTGCCCCAGGTTATCCGGGTGGCCATGGACCAGAACATCCCCCTCTCGTCGATTGAGGACGCGGTGCGGCTGTTCCGCGTCGGGATCCCAGACAATCCCTGGCACGCCTCCGGGTTGCGTGACCGAATCCGGTGGGCCGCCGGGGATGCCCCAGACCCCACGGGTTCCCGGGAGCCGCTCGGCCACCAGGTGCTCGGCCAGCAGGCCGCGATCCGCAAGACCCTTGACGTGCTGATCCGCTCCACAACCGGGCTGACCGGCGCGCAGGTGCGGCGGCGCGGCACCCGACCCCAAGGGGTGCTGTTCTTCGCTGGCCCGACCGGGGTCGGCAAGACCGAACTGGCCAAGGCCCTAGCGGCACTCGTCTTCGGGGAAGGAGACACCTTCGTCCGCTTCGACATGTCGGAGTTCTCCTCGGAGGCCTCAGAGGCCAGGCTCATCGGCTCCCCACCCGGGTATATCGGTTCCGACGCGGGCGGTGAGCTGACCAACGCTATCCAGCAGCGCCCCTTCACCGTCGTGCTGTTCGACGAGATCGAGAAGGCGCACCCCCGCATCCTCGACAAGTTTCTTCAGATCCTGGAGGACGGGCGCCTCACCTCGGGCACCGGGTCGACCGTCCACTTCGGCGAAACGCTCATCATCTTCACGTCGAACCTCGGGGTTTACCGCCGCGACCCTGGCACCGACCAGATGGAGTGCCTCGTGCCCCGGGAGCCTCGCCTGGAATACCGCGAGTTCGAACGCCGCATCGTTGACTCGGTACGGCAGCATTTCACCACCCAGCTGGGCCGCCCGGAGATCCTGAACCGCATCGGTGAGAACAACATCGTCGTCTTTGAATATATCTCTGACGAAGTCAGCGACCTGCTGGTGGACAAGTTCATCGGCAACGTCGTGGACAACGTGGCGCACCAGACCGGGGTGCGCCTGGAGGTCTCCGACACGGTCCGCCAGGTGCTGAAGGGGCACGCCCGGCGCGGCCTGGACTTCGGCGGACGCGGGGTATCGACCGCGATCGAGACGATGTTCGTCAACCCGCTGGGCCGTCACCTCATCGCCCTCCCGCCCGGCACCGCGCGGCTGAACGTCACCGCGATCGCCCAGGCTGAGGACGGCCACTGGGAGCTGACCGCGTCATGCTGATCTCCCGCCTCGCGCACCCCGTCCAGAACCTGGGGCACGGTCAGCGGGCCGTGATCTGGACGCAGGGCTGTTCGTTACGGTGCGCGGGCTGCATGTCGGTTGATACCTGGGCCTTCCGCCGGGACCGGGATTGGCCGCCCGAACAGATCGCGGCCTGGCTGCTGGGCGTCCCCGGCCGGATCGACGGGGTGACGGTTAGCGGCGGCGAACCGACGGAACAGCCCGAACTGCCCGGCCTGCTGGCGATGCTGCGCCACCTGGGCCGCATCCGCCGGGAGGAATGGGATCTGCTGGTCTTCACCGGCCGGGAGACCGCCGCGGTGAAGGCAGACCACCCCTGGCTGACCGAACTCGCGGACGCGGTAGTCACCGGCCCATTCGTCGAGGAGCTGGCTGGGGACCACGTTCTCCGGGGGTCGGCGAACCAAGAACTGCTGTTGTGCTCACCGCTGGGGAGGCAGCGGTATCGCGAGCCCCATGGCGCCCGGCCACCCCTGGATGTCTACATCAGCGACGGGAAACTCGTCCTGACCGGCATCCCCCGCCCGGGGGAGCTCGACGCACTGGCGGCAGCGCTGGCCAGCGACGGGGTCCGGCTGCGCAATAAATCATGGAGAGGAGCCTGACATGGCCAGATTCTGCCCGGTGGGGATGGAGGAGTTCGACGACTCCGTCCCGATGTGCCCCGTGCATTTCCAGCCCACCCGGCCAGCCCAGCCCAGCGGCCCGGTGTCCCCGCCGCCCGAACCGGACGCGCCGGTGCCCGCGCTGGACCGGAATCCGGCCAGCCCGGGGACTCTGAGCGTTCAGGTCGCCGGGATCACGCAGGCCCTCTTGCCTGGCCCCGGTCTTCTCATCGGACGCGGCCCGCGCTCCCCGTTCGGGCCGCAGCTGGAGGGTATCGGGTGGACCAACGTGAGCGGCTTCCATTGCATCCTGCGTCTCACCGAGACTAGCCAGGTCGAGATCCTCGATCTCGACTCCAGGAACGGCACCTTCGTCAATGGGGTTCGTCTCTGCCCCAATATCCCTCGAATCCTCGTCCCCGGCGAGTCGCTCCGGCTCGCCGCCAACCGGGAGGTAATCCTGACATGGAGCTGAGGCTCAAAGTGACGCTCGCCACCGATGTCGGCCTGCAGCGCGAGCACAACGAGGACGCCGTCGCGATCGACGGCCACGCCGTGCAGCACGATCACGGTGAACCCATCACCCGCGAGCTAGTGGTCGCCACGCCCGTGCGGGTCGTTGTCTGCGACGGCATGGGCGGGCACCGAGGTGGACGGGCGGCCTCGATGCTGACCGCAACCCAGCTGTCGCGCCCGGGAGCGAGGTACGAAGCCGAGTTCCAGCGGGTTTCGGAGCTGTTGATCTCTCTGGGGCTGCAGGAACCCAGCCTGTACCAGATGGGCACCACCGCGGTGCTGCTGGAAGCCCGGCCCGACGGTTCAGCGTCCGTGCTCCACGTCGGCGACTCCCGCGCCTACCTGGCCGATCCTGAGTTGGCCCGGCTCACCCTCGACGACCGGGTGAGCGCGGAACGTTCCGTCCTCACCCAGGCCCTCGGCGGGTGTCCCGCCACCCTGCGCGTCCACCGCTACGATTTCAACCTCTACCGCCGCCAGCGGGTGCTGCTGTGCAGCGATGGGCTCGTGGACATGGCCACGGACGAGCAGATCGAGCAGCTGATCCAGCGGGCCGACGCCGCCCGGGAGCTGGTGGAACTCGCCATCCAGGCAGGGGCCTACGACAACGTGACCGTCGCAGTCATTGAGGTGCTGGACTCACCGCGGGAACGCGGCTAGGTCCGGCTAGCCACGCCCTTCTTCACCAGCCAGTGCAGGCCACACAGCACCGCGTAGGCCACCACCCCCCAGATCGCCCAGTGGTGCGGTTCGGGGATCGGAGCGTCGAGGGCGTAAAGCTCGCAGGAGCCCCTTGCGTGGCACTCGCGTCCCGCCCACTGGAACCGGTCCGGAAGCAGGAGGAGCTGGATTTCGGCTGTCCGCACTAAGACGATCGGAACCAGGTGGGAAAGCACAATGAGGCCCGGGCTGAACCACTGGGTGCGGATCACCGGCAGCACGATGAGGGTCACCACGAGCAGCTGGTAGGCCACGACACCGGCATAGGCGAGCCAGGCAGGCGGTCCGCCGTAGTAGGTTTCGGTGAAGCGGAATGTGACGAAACACAGGATCGCCGCGACGATATGCGCGCTAGAGAGTCGGCCCAGCGCGTCCACAAGATCCCGGGTCATCATCCGCTCACGCAGCGGGCTGGCGAGGAATAGCGCCTGGTGGACGCCGACGAGCACGCATCCCAGCCAGGGGGAGTAGGCGAATGCTTGCACCGGATCGTCGAAGAATACCCCCACCGGATCGTCAAAGAACCTCACGGAGGCGACGCCCCCAGCGACCGCGAAGAGATGGAGATTCCCGGCCATTGGGGGCTCGAAGCGTTCCCGCCTGGCACCCGGGATACAGATCAGGGCAGTGACAACCGCGGCACACAGTTGGTGAATCAGGAGCACCGCGACTGGAATGAGCCGTGTGGGTTCATGGAATAAGTAGCCGAGGTCCCCAGTCAAGGGCAGCATCGCCAAGACAAGGAGGATGATGCCCGGGGCGAACGCATACCCCCACACCTGGCGAAGCCTCCTGAGCATCAGGCGATTGCGCTCTCTCGCCCGCCGGCGGCGCTCCTGCTCCTCACGGTGTCGCCGATTCGCCTCGGCCTCGCGCCGCTGCTCCGCCTCAAGCCGCTCTTTCTCTGCCTGCGCCGCCCGTTCGGTGCGGATCACCTCAGCCCGCGACCTGGCCGCCGGTAGAGAAGCGAGCAGCGCGATCACGGCCGAGGTCTCGTTCTTCCTGTTCCACAGGGACTCGAACCAGCCGATCGCCGTCAGCAGGGGTTCTTCGGCCATGCTCTGCCTAATCTGGCCACATGCCCCTGCGACCCGCGCGGGGTCGATCGTTACCCGCCAAGACTCGATGAGGAGGACCTCCTGCACGCTCCCCTCTTCCCTGTCCACCTCATCCGGCAGCAGGCCTTCGGCCTCGTCAAAGCAGGTCCGCCACTCATGATCGAGTCTGGCCAGCTCCTGCGTCCCGCTGCCTTCCTCACTCTCCGAGAGCTCGGGGTCGTAGAGCACCTCGCTGCACCGCTCCAGGGCGTGGCGTTCCCTGAACTGAGACAGCAAGTCGGGTCTGGTGCCCAGCGCCGCTAGGCCCTCTGCCGTGGTGAGGTCCAGCCCGTCGATGATGAGCCGCCCATCGTCGGCGAGCAGAGCGGCCAGCAACCCAGCCACCACACGGCCGGGCAGTGACTCTTGACGACGCTCAAGGTGACGAATCCGTGCGTGGTTGGGATGGGACGAACTCCAGTCCACCAGGTTCCGGAAGACGATCCCCTGACCTGCTTCGAAGCCGCGGGGGCTGGTGCGAATCGCCTCGGCCAGTTCCACCGGGTCGGTGTAATGCTTGCCTTGGAAGGCGAACGGGTCCAGGGCGGCAGACCGGCTGCCGGTCTCCAGCGGCAGCTCGGGCTCACCACCGTCCAGCCATTGCCTCACCTGCTCATAGCCGAACCGATCTTCTGGGCGCCGCGCCAGCAGGCCGCGCGCAAGATGGCAAATCCGGCGGTCCGACACGTGATCCATCGGCACGGGATTGTGGATGAGGTAGTCCCGCAATGCCTCTTCGCTTTGCCCCGCCTGGAGCAGGCCATCGAATGGATGCTTGCCCCCGGCCAGTTCGACGACGATGATCCCTAACGCCCACCAGTCGTCCTCTTTCCGGGCGGAGTGCCCCGTCCCGGGGGGTTGATAAAGCCGCGTGCCGTGGCCAACGGAAGTCATTCGCGACCGTTCCCCCATGTCACGGGTCAGCCCGAAATCAGTCAGGATCAGGTCGAGGGGTTGCCTGCTTCGCACAAGAATGTTCTGGGGTTTGATATCGCCGTGCCGCCAGGTCCCCATGGCATGGATTGCCTCTGCCACCTCGGCGACGATCTCCATGACCTCGGCCCGCTGCAGGGTTCGCCCGCGAGCGTAGTCTTCCAGTGTGCCTTCGGGGCATAACTCCATCACTTCGATATGGGAGCCGCTCTCTTCGCGGCGTTCGTAGAGATCGACGCAATGCTCGTGGGGGAAATGACGCCGGTGTTCCTCGTCTCCGATCTGGAACGTGTATTGAGGAGCCAGGTTTCCATAGATTTTCAACGCAACCTCACGGTTATGACGCCGATCCCGCGCCCGATACACCACGGCCTTACCGCCCCCGCCCAGGCGTTCTATCAGCTCGTAATCGGCCGCCATTCCTGCGGGCAGATTGTGCTCGACGAACTGGCTCACCGAGCGCGGCCCATCTAGCGTCGTTCCCGTCTGCGGCAACGCCTCATCGAGAGTTGTCGACTTCCACGACCCCGGCCCGGCTGGTGCCGCGGGTTCTGCATCAAGACTCGTCTTCGCCCACACCGGTTCTGGGCCATCCACGTCGGGGCCAGAACCATGATCCAGTGTGGTCCGTTTCGGCTCCCAATGATCGTGGCTTCGATCTTCCGGGCGCTCGGTCATCGTCAACTCCTCACCATGAAACTGCCTTATCGCTTCCTGACGGACAGGACGCGGCCTTCCCGCTGTCCGTCAGGGATAACTGAGCGACAGAGAGGAGCGGGACGTGTCACAGCCGAGGCCACCGGGGTGGGAACGAGGTGCCGCCGGGTCCCGGGGATCTCGCGGCAGGACCGGGGCCAGATGGCCGGAGGCCACGGTATCCCCATGGCGGTCATCGGCGGTGTACCCGCCAGCACCGGCGCGGCATGGTAGGAATCCCTGGGATTGCCTCCCCTCAGCGACACGTCCCGGCGCTGGCCGGCCCAGGACGCGGCGCCTGCCGCCTGCGCCGGTGCGGCGCCCTACCCGGTCTTTCGGTGCGTTCCGGGGACTGCTGTTCCTGGCGCTCCCGGTCCTGCTGATCGGGACTCTGGCGTTCGTCACCCGGGACCGTGTCGTGCACATCACCGAACCGCCGTCGACGCCCACCCCCACGTCCCCGCCGGGCGGCTTCACCACCTTCCAGCAGCCCCCCAGACCCTCCTGGCTCCCCCAGGCGTCATGGGAGGAGCTGACACCGGCCACATCGTTTCCCGAGGCCTTGACCAAGCACCCGCTCCACGCGGCCGAATACCCGGTCGCGGACTGCCCCGACCCCTTCCCCTTCAAAACCCCAGAGGAATACCGCCGCTACGCAGAAACCTTGGCCGAATGCCTGCTCCAGGCCTGGCGGCCCCACTTCGACGCGATGGGTATCCCGCTGAAACCCGTCCAGGTCATCTCCTACGACACCGAAATCACCACCGACTGCGGACCGCACGATCCGCGTTTCCCGGCGTTCTACTGCTCAGGAAATCAGACCTTCTACCTGTCCCGAGACAGCTTCGACTTCGCCTCCCGCTACCCCGTGGAGGGGGCGATGACCACGATCCACGAGGTCTTTCACCACATCCAGTTCCAAAGCGGTATCGGCCAGGCGGCCTACCGGCTGGGCCTCGACAAGCTGGAGAGGAGCCGCCGCCTAGAGCTCCAGACGATCTGTTCCGAATCGCGGCAGAGCCTGACCATGCACATCGGGTTCACGGTCAAGGACTACGAGCGCGTCGTCTACAACCTCGAGCGAAACGGGGAGGAGGTGCACGGCTCGAATGAGTCGCTCACCTACTGGGGCAAGCGGGGTTTCTATGCCACCACGCTGCAGGACTGCAACACCTGGCTAGTCCCCGCCGATATGGTCGACTGAGGCGGCCCCACACAGCGCATCCACACCAGACCCGAGGAAAACCATGCTGAGCAAAGAGCCGGAACGAATCCCGAAAATCCTGGTATGCGGCGCGATCGCCGCGATCATCCTGGGAGTGATCGGGTGGCAGCAGGCCATTCCAGGCATCACCATTCTCGACGCCCTATACAGGTCGCTGCAGATGTTCGTCTTCGATTTCTCCGTCGAGCACATTCCGGTGGTGCTCAATATCGCCCGCTGGATCGCGGCGGCGGTGGCACTCGTGGCCGTCGTGAAGGTCGTCGCTGCGGTGCTGTCTCATCAGTTCCGGCTATATCGCGCGGGCAGGCGGACCAAGCACACCGTCATCGCGGGCTCGGGCCCCGAGGTGGAGCCCTTGGCGAGGCGCCTCGTCCCCGAGAGCCTCCTCAGCCGCAAGGGCCAGGGGCACCGCGTCAACGTCATCGGCAACCTCAGCGAGGACGCCGCAGCACAGCTGGCTGCTTCGAAGATTCCGGTGTTCCCCGGGCTTAGTGACGCCAAGCTCAACGCCGTCCTGAAGGGCGCTAAGAAGGTCATCATCGTGGGCTCGAGCGACGAGGAGACCGCGAGCCTCATCGCCCGCTTCCCGAAGGACAACCCGGACACTACACCCCTGGCCCTGTTCCATTCGCCCGCGCTCACCCGGCAATGGCTGAAAAGCCAGCAGGGCGGCGTGCGTCCGGTGTGCCGAACGAGTCAGGTGGCCCTGGAGACGCTGCGCCGCTGCCCGCCCTTCCCCCGCGACGCCGCCGTGCCCGACCCGATCGTCGTTGGCAAGGGGGATCTCGCCGCTGAGCTCGTGCGCCGCATCATCACGGGCTGGCAGCACGACGGCTGGGTCCCCCGGGTTCACTGCATCGCCGACGAGCGCTGCTGGGCGGACGACCTGGTGGACGAGTTCGGCCCGGCGGTCGTCGTGCACCAGCTCGGTTTCCTGAGCCCGCGCTGTGTGGCCCAGAAGGTGGCGGAACTGTCGGCTGCCTGGACCGCGCCTCCGCCGGGGAAGGGCACAGCCTGCGGGGTGCGGGTGTATCTGGCTCTGGATTCCCCGAGCGACGGCACAACGATCGCCGACCAGCTGCTCAGATCCTCCGCGGCCCGGGTAGGGTTGATCGTCGACATCGAACACAACTGGCGGGAGCTGTTCACCGGCTTCAAGGGCCGCGTCGAGCTGTTCTCCCGCAACGCCCTGCTCGCCGACCCCGAGGTGCTGTACCGGGGAGAGCCCGAACTGCTGCGCGACGAGCTGATTCGCGACGCGGAGAGCTGGCCGCCGGACAGCCCGACCCTGTTCGGGAGGATTCACCGGGACGCCACCGGGAAGCTCTGCGACGTCTCACGCCTCGACGAGCGCCTCCAGCAGGGGGTGGAGATCCTGGTGGCCAGAAACGCCGCGGCCATCCGGGCGGTGGCCGAACGCGGCGGGCTGGTGCTGCAGCCCGGCGGCGCCCTGACCGCGCCTCCGGTGCTTGGCCCGTCCCAGCTGACCGCCATGAGCGAGGAGTTACTGAAACATCTGCGCCGGGTGCTGCCAGACGACGCCTCCGACTCAGACATCACGTTCTGGGGCCTGGAACTCAGCTCCCGCCTGCCGGGGATGCTGCACCGCGCCGGGTGGACGGTCACCTCCGAGCGGGAGGAGGTGCTCACGATGCAGGACGTGTCCGAGTTAGCCCGGTGGGTGCACTTCGCCTATGTGCGCAAGCAGGACGAATTGGGCAACGCCACCGGCTCCGAACTCGCCAAGGCCGCCTGGGACGGCCTGAGCGGCTTCGATCAGGCCAGCAACCGTGCCGTCGTGCTGGACTATCCCGTCAAGCTGGCCGCCGTGGGTCTGGACTGGCGGACCTCACCCAGCCCAGCCCCCTACAACATCACCGACGAGGCGACGCTCGCTGTCCTAGCCGAGGCCGAGCACCGCCGCTGGAGCCACTACCAGCGCCGAAACGGCCGGCCGGGCCATCGCTACAACGTGCCCTGGGAGGAGCTCACCGAAGCGGAGCGGGCCCTCGACCTGGACATCGTCAAGAACATCTCCGAGGTCCTAGCCCACGCCGGGGTCGAGATCTTCGATCCCCGGGCCTGAGGACGCCGGGCCTACGGCGGACACGGCACCCAGACCGCGCCCGCCATCCAGGCCGGGGCGGGCTCGTCCCCCGGTCCCGGATGAGCCGGGACGCCAGGGCCGTCAGCTGTCTCGGCGGGTAACTAGGTCCTGCCAGCTAGAGGACGATGCGCTCCGGTTCAGCGCGTCCCGCGACCCGACGAGGGACTCACAGGTGAGGATCTCTCCTTTCGGGTCCGCCAGCCCGTAGCGGTCTCCGCAGCGGCGCTGCACCTCGTCGGCGATGCCATCGACCGGGGTCGCGCGGCAGTTGTGGTCGACCCGCAGCGTGAACGGCTCGGTGAAACCGCTGCCGACGTTGAGGCTAGCCGCCGCGGTCATCCGCTCCAGCCGGGTCAGCGGCTCCCCCGGCCAGGAACCCAGCCGGACCAGGGCGGCCCCGGCCTCCTGAATCCCGGTGCGGAACACCACCACGTTGTTGGTTGACGAGATCACCGCCTCCCGCAGGCTGCCCTCCAGCTGCTCCAGGTTCTGGTGGGCCAGCACCACCCCGACCCCGTACTTGCGGGCCTGGGTGAGTATCCGCGGCAGCAGCCCGGAGGCGAACAGGTGTGCCTCGTCCACGATCAGCAGGTGCGGTTCCGTCCGGCGTTTCCGCAGGGACAACGCCTCCCAGTGCTTCGCCAGCCACATCTCCCCCAGCAGCTGAGCGGACAGGTTCCCCAGGGTGTTGGACGCCAGGTCGATCAGCAGCGTCGCCCGGGAATCGAGGACGCCGACGACGTCGATAGCGTCGCGTCCGCTTCCCAGGATGCCCCGCATGATCGGCGACCCGACTAGACGCTGGAACTTCGACACCACCCACACCACGTGTTCCCCGAAGTCCTCCTCCCGGCGCCGGAACAGGGTGCGGAACTCCCTCGCCAGGCTGCGGTCGAGTCCCTCCAGCCGTTCCCCGAGCACGCCCAGGGTCTGCCGGTCGGAGGCCATGGCCGGGATCAGCGCCAGATTCGCGCGTTTCCCGATCAGCCTCTGCTGGGCGGCCAGCAGCAGCGCGAACCAGCGCTCCCAGACGGGGCCCATGAATCCCTGCTGGCGCGGGTCGTGGAGTTCCCGGAGTACCTGCACCAGGGTGTCGGCCATCAGCTCCGGGTTGGGTCCGGCCAGCGGGTTGAGTGGGATGGGACGATCCTCCTCCGCGCTGCGCACCAGCACCACATTGGAGGATGCTCCCGCGGGGGTCTCCTGGAGAATCCGGTCCACGAGCTGCCCGTGCGGATCGAGGACCGTGATCCCGATGCCCGCTGCGCGGCATTCCCGGGCCAGGGCAGCCAGGAGCGTCGATTTGCCCGATCCCGTGGAGCCGATCACCTGGGTGTGGAGCAAGAGGTCCTCCTCCCGGACCCGAACGTCGCGTTCCTGCCCCGAACTGGAGACCGCCGCGCCGATCCGCAGCCCGCTGGTGCAGGCCTCTCCGTCGATGGGCACCGGACGCGCGACGGGGGTAGTCAGCGGGATACCGCAGACCGTGGCCGAGGCGTCGGCGACGGGGATCACGGTCAGGCACTGCGCGGCCCCGAACGGCAGCCCGGCGCTCAGCAGCGAGGTCTCCTCCCCCGCCCACGCGGCGGCGGTGCTCGCGTCCGCGGCGTCGAGGGGTTGGAGCGCGAGCCCGAGACCGCGGTTGAGCAGCGCGGCCCGCAGGCGGGGGCTCAGCCCCTGCCGGTGCCCGATCAGCAGACGCGCGGCCACGGGGGTTCCCCGGTAGATCGCGTTGGCGACCGGGTCGGCGGCCTGCACCGCGTCCCGCGCCTCGTACAGCGCCAGGTGCGCGGCGATCTCGTTGACGGGCGCCAGGTGCAGCCGCACCTCCACCTGAGCTTGGCGCATCGCCATCAGCAGGTCTGTTCCCGTGGTCGCGAACGGGGTGGGCCACACCACCCACTGGCGTCCTTCAGCGGGGTTCGGCGGGGACGCCAGGCCGGCCAGCGGGTCGGTGAGGCCCAGCCTCGCCCGGGGCACCACCTCCGTGACGCGGGGCCAGACCCGGCTTGGGCGGCGCCGGGAACGCTCCAGCCCGGCCACATCCTGGAACACCCAGTCGGTGACCTCGTGGTCTGGGACTCCGCAGCACTCGACGAACATCTCGATGGCTCCCCGGCCATCGGAGATCAGCCGCAGGGCAAGGTGCCCCCGGTTTTCCATGCCGGAGGCGAGATGCAGCAGCCGATCCCCGGCCCGGCGGGCCAGGGTCACGGAGTCGGTGTTGCGCAGCAGGCAGCGGACCTTCCAGATTCGATAACGATGAGCAGGCATGGGTTGACCTTTCGCGAGCGTGACCGGGGATACACCAAGACAGGGGCCGGGCCCCGGCGCGAGCCGGGGCCACCCCAAGGGCTGACGAGAGCGGCGGGGTCAGCGTTTGCGTCCCGATCCGCGGCAGCCGTCGCAGGTCACGTAGCGGTTCAGCTCGGCCTTGTAGTCCTTGCCCGTGCCGTTGCAGTAGCCGCACTTGTCCCAGCCGGTGCGGCCGGTGCCCGCGCAGCCGTCACAGGTCACGTAGCGCTCGAGGATCTCCGAGTACGCCTTACCTCTGCCCTTGCAGTAGTTGCAGGTCGCCATGTCTTCCTCCTTGGAACTGGCGAGGGTGGTCCCCTCTTACAGAAGAAAGGCTGTGGCGGGGCAAGACTTCAGAAAATGTGCGGGGATTTTTCCCGGAACCCAAGGTCAGCCATGGACGATCAGCTCAGCGACGAAGGGCCGCTCGGGGTCCTCCCCGGCACCCGGCACCTCGCTGTCGAGGTCCTCGATGGCCCGCATCCGCGCCCGGTTCACCGGCCCGACGAGGGATTTCACCGCTGCGGGCACGGCCGGTCCCACGCCGCTCGCCGCCAGGGCGAAGGCGTCCAGTGGCATGGCACCCGCACCGATCGGCGACGGGTGGGCCTCACCGGCCGCCAGCTGCGCGAGCGCCGCCGCCTCCGGGACGCTGGGGTAAAGGCTCACGACGGCAGCCGCGGCGCGGCTCAGGTCGGCCTGGGCCAGGGCCCGCCGCGGCGCGGGCCACGTCGCGGTCTGGCCGGATAGTTCCAGCACCAGCGGACCGGCTCCCGCCAGCAGCTCGCGGGCGGGGCCGGTTCCCCCGAGAAGGCCGGCGTGTTCCCAGGCGAGGGTGCCCAGTTCCACCCGCAACACGGAGTCGGGCAGGGCTGGCATCGAGTGGTGGCGGAGCCACTGCCCCAGCGCGTAGCGGCTCAGCGGGTGCGGCTCGCTCAGGATCGTGTCGGCGCTGGTCCGGGCGTGACCCGCGGCCACGTCGTCCAGCACCCGGGGGTCGAGCAGCACCGGCAGCCACCCGGGAGCCTCAGTGCCGCCGAACCCAACGGCTGGCGCCCCCGCCAGGTCTGCCGGGTGCCAGGCGGCCCAGCCTCCGGGCAGTTCCACCCGGGCCAGGGCGTCCGGGTCTAGCTGATCGAGGCGCTCGGGAGTGAGCAGCGTCGAACCGGCGTCACGGCGGATGCCGATGGCCGCTGCGGTTTCGCCGGGCCTCTCTTCAAGGGCAACGAAGTACAGCTCGGCGCTGTCTGGGGCCTGGCCGGACAGCGCCTGCGTCGCCCAGCCGGGGCCGGGTTCGACGCGGGCGGCGAGTAGCCTCAGCAGGCGCAGCAATTCCGGGTCGTCCAGGATCTGCCGGGCGCGATGCTCGGTGAATCCGCCGGAGATCTCCTCAAGCGTGGCGGCACCGGAGGGGGAGGGTAGGACGAGGTTGCGGAAGAATCGGATGTCGTCTTCGAGATGGTATTCCTCGCTCATGGCGATCAGCTTTCATAGGTATGGGCTGCGCATCGGATGACGCAGTCGAATCGTGGGCGGATGGGGTCCTGCCCGGGGACCTGGATGGCGTATTTCCTCTCGGCGCCATGTAATCGCTCGATGATTTGCTCTTTGGAATACGCATTGAACTTTGTGAGGATGTGCACTGCGGAATAGAGGGCGGCCGTATCCACCCGGTAGTCCACATCAGTTTCTGTCAGGCAGCTGCCCGCCTTCTTCAGCAGGGTGCACTGGGGGCCATCCAGCACCCGCCCCGACTTGAAGACGCAGTCCAGCAGGCGCTGCATCTCTTCCTCTTCATAAACCGCCGAGCCGAAGGGGGCCAGGGTGACGAACAGGTAAAGGCAGGTCCGGATAAGGCGCCGGGCCCGTGCGATGCCCTGGGTGACAGGGCCCTGATCGACCGGGACCGGGACGTAGCCGGGAGCCTTGGTGTTGGGGACCGGCAGGCCCTGGGCCCGCGCCTCCTGGGCTCGCGCGAGGTCGGCTTGCCAGGCGTTCAGCCCCGACTGGAAGGTCTCGACTAGGTCTAGGACGTCGGCCGGGATCTCAACGTCTTTCGTCTCCACGGCCAGCAGAACCCACATCATCTCCACCTGATCTGGGCTGAGGCCGCTCTTTCCGCGCTGCCCCAGCACCCTGAGAATTCTCGGGATGAGCAGGGTGGCGAGCCGTCGATAGCCCTCGGGGTCTTCCAACGGCGTCCGGCTGGTTGACGCATCGGGATAGGTGCCCTCCAGCCCGGTCTCTTTCTCGTCCCCGTCCTCATCGCCCCGGCCGGTCAGGCGGACGACGAGCGGTCCCTTCTTCTTGATCTCCTCGGAAGCCTTCGTGAGACCGCAGTGGGCGTCGTTTCCGAGTTCTTTGCGCCGGTTCCTATCCGCGTACCCGACCCAAGCACGGAACGTCCCGTAGTCGCCTAGCCCCAGGCTCACCGTGCCCGTTGCAGCCTGCCCGCGCATCGATCCGAGCAGGCTCTCGGCGGCCCTGACGACGTTGTCGCGCACTATTTCGCTGTGCCCATTCTCGGTCAGGTAACGCCGCGCGTTCTTGCCGATATTTCTTCTCAGCGCGTCGAGTACTTTTCTGGACGCTGGCACCCGCCGGTCTGGTACCGGGGTTTTGCCTGGTTTCAGCTCCGTTGCTTCCACTGCGGGTCTCCCTTCGTGCCCTACCGAGATGATAGGGCCTATTGCCGGGACCATGCCGGGGCTGGGCACGGAGGGAGCCCGCCTGGAGCCGTGGCGTTACATCACCCGGTGCGGCCCTTCGAAGTGCTCAGGGGAAGGGCTGGGGCTCGTGCGGTGCCCGCACCAGTGGGGTCGCCGCCGGATCCCCGACAGCGCGGGCGATGGCGTCCCGGGCGTAGGCCTTGAGCGCCGCCTCGCGGGCCACGAGCTGCTCCTTGGCACTGACTCGGGACCGTTCGAGCTCGTGGCGCTGCGCCTCGCCGGTCGCCAGGCGTTCGTGGATCGCGACGAGGTCGGCCTCCCTCGAGGCCAGCTGGTCCAGGATCTTACTCATCTCCGCCTCGTGGTGTTTCAGCTGCTTGCGTGCCGGGTGGAACAGCTTCAGGGCCGAGAGGAACACCCCCACCATGGAGGCGGCGTAGAGCGTCAGCATGAGCGCGGTGCCCGGCACATGGTTCGTGACAGTAGCCTCTTCGGATAGGCCGTACTCGGTGCGGGCCCAGGCCAGCGTCACTCCTATCAGGGCGGGGGCGATCAGGGCCAGCCCGGCCGTCAGGCGCTGGCCGCTGTTCCAGGTGAGGGCCGCGCTGGTGGTGGACTTGGCGGCGATCACCCCGATCACCACGACGATGGCGATGGATGCAGCCTGATCCTGGTCGAACGCATGGTCGATCACGGACGCGGCGAGCACCGCGTCGATGGCCAGGCCCACCATGCTGCCCCAGAAGACGACCCACGCGGACGTTGGCGCCACCAGCCCGAGCGGACGGCGCCCGCCTGGGGACGTGGGGGTGAGGGTGTGAGTGCTGTGTTCAGACATGGTGGTCTCCATCAGTGGTTGAGAGGGAAGATGGCGGGGCGTTCGTCGCGGCCGTCGCCGGGGGGTACTTCCCCCGGAGCGTCCGGATCTGGGTCACCAACCCGTTCTCCGGTGGCGCGCTGCCACGTTCTTCCACCGGAGCGTCCGGATCGGGGACGGGCGTGGCAGGGGCAGACACCTCGACCTGCAGCAGGGCGGGCGGGATGACCGCCGTGTCCGGTGATGGGCCGACCGGTTCCTCACCGGTCAGTTCCTCCCAGGCGCGGCGGTACTCGCGCTGGGAGCGGGCCCAGCGCTTGATGAGCTCCCTCACCCGCTCGCTCAGGTCGGTCTGCGCCCACTTAGCCTGCTCGTAGAGGTAGCTGAGCTGCCGGATCGCCTGCTCGTGGGCGAGGTCGATCCGGGAGTGGATCTCTTGGCAGCGTTGGTGGATCTCCCGGTCCAGCAGGTCGGGCACCAGGCCGTCCAGGGTGCCGTTCCTGGCGTGCTGCTGGATGCGTTCCTCAATCTCGGCCTGCTGCACGACTAGGTCGGGGATCTCCCAGTGGACCGGCCCGGGCTGGTAGGAGCTCCACTCTGGCAGCCGGACGAAGTGCGTCCCATGGGACTGGACGCTGTCCAGCTCGACCCGGACGGGCTTCGGGAGGCTCCGGGGCGCCGGGCTGGTGGGCGAGGCATCGCGCTTGCGGCGGCGGAAGAAGTCCATGAGGCTCATGCTCTAACTGTCCTTTCGTGGGTCGCTGTCGGGGCTGCCGAGGCCGAGTTCGGCGACGGCCCAGGCCGGGTGCGGCAGGTCGGGGACTTGCCAGGTGATGCCGCCGCGGCGGTGTTCCATGGCGCGGACGTAGGTGCCGATGCGCCGCCGGTAGTGCTCCACCAGGGTGCGGATGCGTTCCAGCAGCACCACCCAGTGGGAGTGACGCTCCTGCTTGAGGATCTGGAGCCGCGACGTGATCTGCAGGGCTTCGGCCTTGGCGGAGTTGATGCCGTCCACCAGGGCGGCGACGGTTCTCGCCCGTTCCCGGTGGCGGCGCTGGAGCCGTTCCTCGGCCGGGCTGTACTGCTCTCCCGCGCCGACGACGGCATCGCCGCTGAACGGAGGGTCTTGGGCCAAGCGGTCCAGCTCGGCCTGGTTGGCGGCGGCGACCTCCTCGACGCGGCTCAGCCGGGCCGTCAGCTCGGCACGCTCCCGGTCGATGATCGCCACCAGCGCCTCGGTGCGAACGCGCTCGGAGGCGATGATGTTGCCGCACTCGCTGGCGAGGCGCTTGAGCCAGGGCGTGTCGGCCACGGGCGGTTCGCCGCCGGTGGTGGCCGGTGGGTCAGTGCGGTCCATCCGCCCGGCCCAGCGATCCCCGAGCCGGGTCAGCCAGGAGTAGCGCAACGGCTTGCCGGGGCGGAGCAGGAAGAACGTCAAGGCGTCGGGGACGTGGGCGTGTTCGGGGCCCAGTTCAATCTTGGTTGCCATGGGGGCTCCTTCCTCGGTGGTTAGCAGGACGCGGTCATGTCGACCATGATCTTGCGGTTCTTCGTCTGCAGGTGGCGGATGGGGGTGCCGTCGGGCTCGCGGTCTTCCACCCGGCCCGGGAAGTGGGGGCCGAGGCCCCGCACATCGGTGATCTGGCTGCGGGCCACCCCGAGCGCTACGAGGAGGTCGGCGGCCTTGCGGGCGCGGGCCAGCGAGAGGGCCTTGCCCTCATTCGGGTTGCCGCTGCGGATATCGACCGAGGTGCCGGAGATGACGGCGGTGCGGGAGGGGTCTGCGATGAGCCACTCCGCGATAGGGGTGAGGTCCTTCCGGGCCTCGGACTCGTCCACCCACTGGTCCTGGTCTGGCTGGAACCGGACCCCGGAGGAGCCGTCGAAGGACTGCTGTTCGGGTTTACAGGCCGGGATGATGGGCCTGACTGGTTCCGGCGGGAGCGTGACGGTGGGGACGATGTGCCCGGTCTTGACGGCCTCCCCGTTCAGCGGGTGGGGATCGACGTGCACCTCGGCGTCGCCGGCTTTGAGCACCTGGGACCACAGGTCGGTGAGCAGGCGCCGCTGGCGCTCGCTCAGCCGCTCCTGCGGAGGGGCCGTGTAGCCGGTGGAGATCAGGTGAACCTCCGCCTTGGTGAACAGTTCCTTGAAGGAGATCAGTTGCCCCTTGGCGGTGAGGGCCTCGACCGTCGATTCGGCGTCTGCCGACAGCGCTCCCTCCAGCGTCATGTCCAGCGGGCCCATGGTGTCGAGGCCGCAGGCGATGCACATGAAGGCCGGGCGCTTCATGTCGGCTGAGATGGCCTCGTTCACGGCGACGGCGAACCCCTCATAGGAGCTGGCGCCATCGGCATTGGGCGGCTCCGCGATGCTGCGGGCGACGAGCTCCAGCTTCTTTTTGAGGCTCTTGCGGCGGGTGGTGGGGTTGTTGCCCTCGACCTTCAGCTTCCCGAGCTCGACGCGCTCGGGCGTGCCATCGGCGGACACGACGATGACCCTCAGCCCCTGCCGGAGCGCGCTGGAGACCATCTCTCGCTTGCCCTCCGGCAGCGTCAGCACGGGCACATTGGCGTGCGAACTGGCGATGATGACGATGCCATCCACGCTGAGCGGAATGGGGGGTTTCTCGTCCTCCGAACAGGAGGCGAGACCGGCAACGACCGCGACCGCGGTAAATACCGCGAGCAACCGGCGGGACAGGGGCTGGAAGGGCTGCGGGACTCTCATAGCTTGGGCTCCTTGATGATGTGTAGGGCCGGTTTGGTGGAACAGGGACTGGAATGACCGCGGGGCGCTCATACCCTTCTAAGGTGGTGCGGGCATGAGACTTCGAGGATTTCTGGAAATATTTTCCAGAAAATCTTTCGCCCCTTGTCAGCAGGCCTCGGGGGCCTCCTCGCGCAGGACGGGGATCAGTATCTCCATGCGTTCGGCGGCGGCATCCACCTGAACGATCTGTTCGGCGCTGAGGCTGGGGTCTTTCGCCAGCTTCCGGAACACGGCGACGGCCCGGGCTGCTTGGGTCTGGGTCATGTCGGGGAAGAGCTCCGCGTAGTGCAGCCTGAGCCTCTCGATGGCCTCGAAACCGCCGGAGGTCTCCCCCAGCGCCTCGCTGGCTTCTAGAACCTGACCGATGTCGCGGGTTTCGCAGATCACCTCGGTCACGGCCCTGGCCACCCCGGCTCGCTGGTGCGGGTCCCGGGTGATGTCGCCCAGGAAGGGCACCACCCAGGTCGGCAGCGAGGCATTCGGGTGGGCTGCCCACTCGCTGATGGTCTGGGCATCGACGATGCGTCCGGGCCTCGCGAGCAGCTCCTTCAGGTGGGAGTGCAGCTGTGTGGCGAAGTCTTCGGGGGTGCTGAACCAGTTGTATCCGAGCCTGGCATCGTCCAGGGCACCGAAGAACTCCCGCACCTTCGTGGCCTGTTCGTCGTCAGCGGGGAGCTCACCGCGTTTGCGGTAGATCAGCAGGGAGGTGGGCGAGACCGGCCGCCGCGTGCCGCGCAGGGCGTCGTGGTATTCCCATTCGGTGCCGGTGACCTGCTCTAGGCCAAGGTCGCGCGCGTAGTCGTCGGGCAGTGGCGTCCCGAGCCGGGAGTGCAGGATCAGCACGACGAACTCGCACTCACCGGGGGCGGGCAAACCCTGCAGAATGGCTGCCTGAGGGTCGAGGTGGCCCTGCATCGGCACGGTCGCGACGGGGCCGTCCCAGGCCACGACCTGGAGGGAGACCCGGTCTTTGAGGAAGGGTTCGTAGGCCAGTTTGTTGACGACGTCGAAGACCTGGTCGCGTTCCTGCTTGACGTCGCTGGGTGCGGCGACGAAGACGCGGTAGGGGGACATCATGTGCTGCCTTTCTCGGTCAGAGGACGATCCGGGGGTCTGTTAGTTCTGTGGGGACGGGGTGGACGAGCCCTGCCTCGGCCAGCTCGCGGACCCGCCACAGTTCCTCAAGGGGCCACTTGGAGGCGAAGAGGAGCCCGAGGTCGTCCGGGTGCTGGCTCAGGTGGGCGCCGACGATGCGGGAGCCGCTGAAGTAGACGTGGTCTTTGACGTTGGCCCCGGGTTCGTGGGGGTTGGCCAGGCCCCGTTTGACGCGGATGGCGATGCTGACGGCCGTCTCGACGCTGAGGTGTTCGGCGAGCGCGCCGACGACCTCGGTGATCCCGGCGCGCAGGGCGAGGTCCACGGCGATCACCCGGGCGGCGTAGATGCGGTCGCGGGCGGGGAAGCCGACGCGGGCCTGGCCCTCGCGCCAGACGGCGAGGCCTTCCTCGGTGCGGAGCGCGGGGCCCGGGGCGAAGCGCACCGGGTAGCTGGGCTGCTGCTCGGCGCGGTGGCGTCGCAGAACGTGGGTGCCGATCTCGTGGACCAGCAACTGGGCGACGGCCTCTGGCGCGAACCGGGCTCCCCTGCGCAACTCGACGCGGTGGCGTCCCCCGATCACCGACATGTCGGCGGCCTTGCGATCGGCCAGATCCACGCTCCACCCATCGATGCCCAGCCTTGCCAGGGCGGCTTTCATGGCGTCGGCGAGGCGCTCGTCCGAGACGGTCTCACCGGGCTGTTCCCCGGCGGGAGAGGTGAGGATTCCCCTGGCCTCCGCGACCCCTTCGGGGGTGGGCAGGCCGTGGGCCTGGATGGAACATTCGGTCACCGCCGCGGCGGTATGGTTCTTCGCCCGGGCGATGCTCGCGCGGGCCTCGTCCAGGACGGTGCGAAACGCCCACAGCTCGTGCTCGTGGAGTTCCGGCCCGACGCGGCGCAGCGCGGCCTCACAGGCCGTGGCGGCGGCGGGGGCCTCGTCAAGGTTGGGATATTCGTATTCCCACCGGGTGCCCGGTGCCTGAGCGCTGCCCGGGCGGGAGGCGCGGGCGAGTTCCTGACGGATGGCGGGAAGCCCGATCGGGGTGCTCCACCGGGTGGGACGCGCCACCGTCCCCAGCACCCGGAAACTCTCGTGCAGCTCCTGCATGGGGGTCATTTCGCCTCCTTCCTCGCCCGGGCCTCGTCGACGAGTCGGTGGAAGATCGCGATCCAGCGCTGCTTCACGACCTCACGGTCGCCGATCCACTGGGTCGGTGGAATCTGAAGGTCGAAGTCGACCAGCCCGAGGCCCTTGAGGTGCTCGTAGAGGAACTCCCCGGCGTGGTCCCGAAGGTCGGCGGTCACGTCCAGGTGTTCGCTCAGTCTGTCCAGATAGGTCCGGTCCTCGCACGCGAGCAGCCTCATGCCAGCGATCAGGCGCAGGGATCGCTTAGCCTCTGTGGCCAAGTGACCGGAATCGTCCAGGACGGTCAGCAGCGCTACCCAGGACTTCTCGACCTCTGCCTTTTCAAAGACGCCCTGAACTCCCCGCCAGCGCCAGTAGCAAGCGCGGGCATCGTTTCGGTCCAGGGCTTCTGCCAGCTCCCTCAGCTTGGCGAAATCCTCCTCCGTGAGGATCCCCAACAGTCCCTTGTGCTCCATCAACATCACGTTGATTTCAGCGAGCCAGCGGCGGGGACCCTTCCGCGCTTTCGCCTCTTCCAAGTACTCCTCGGCGTGGAGCAGCGCAAGCTCGGGCAACCCGTGCGCCCCGAACAAGCCAGCCAGAGGCTTCCCCGCGGATGCGCCGATCCTCAGGTATTCGGTCGCCGCTTCGCGGTAGCACCGCATCATCCGTTTCGTGATGACAATGCCGCTCCCGTACACAATCTCGTGTGTTTCATTCCACAGCCCGCGAAGAATGTTGAGCGCCACATCGTAGTCACGTTTCCCCCGGTGCGCATAGGCAGCCCAGCACATCGCCATCCGCCTCAGCTCGGCAGAGGTGCACCCCTGAAGAAACTGCTGCAGCTCGGGCAGCCGCCTTGTGGCATCCCAGGACATTGCCCGGCTCAGTGCGGCCGCTTCATCGAGGGGGTCTTTCATGGACGTCACTTCACCGATGAGCAGGCGCAGGCGCCTGTGCGATGGCGTCTTGATGAACTCGTCGATGACCCATTGCTCCATCAGGTCGTAGCTGCGGCAGATCCGATAGGCGGCGACGTGGATCATCATGCGTTCGACGAGCTGATCCCGGTCGGCGGCGACGAGGTGGCGCTCACCGAGGTGTTTCACTCCGCGGGTGGCCGCGGCTAGCCGGTCGTCCTGGTTCCAGGCGTGGCGAACCTCGTGGCCCGCCTTCAGCACGAGGCTTCTGACCTCGTCGTGCAGGTGGTATTTGAAGTATTGCTGCCCGTCCACCGATTTCACCAGCGTGCTGGCGAGGAATTGTTCTGCTACCCCGGCGCTCACCGACGCCATGGCCGCCAGCAGCGGCGCGTCGAACTGCTCCGAGACGGCGGCTGCTTGCAGCAGCCGGGCCTCGTCGTTGGAGAAGCGGTCCATGATGCGTTCCACGACGGCTTTCAGGTCCCCGCCGAGAGCATCGATGGTCAGCGGCTGCCCCGGGTTGGTCTGCGCAAAGCGCTTCGCCAGAACGACGATGGCGTCAATGTGAATGGGCAGCTGGGCTGTGCGGGCGAGGTGTTCGCACAGCCCGTCGGCGAGTGGCGCATCGATGTTGTTCAGGTAATACTCCAGTAGCTCGCGGGCGTCACTCTCGTCGAGCTCCCCCACGAGATGCTGCCGTGGCTCGCCTTGCCCCTCGTGGGTCCGCGCGAGCGAAGGCCAGGTATCGGCCCCCGCATATTCCAGGGCCGGGTCGTTCCTGGCCCACCGCACCAGTTTTCGTCCGGTAATAACGATCAGACAGTCCGGCAGGGCGCCGAGGGCGGTGTTGACCACTTGCTCATCACCTGAGACGGCTTTCTCGTCCAGGATCTCGAAGGTATCGACGAAGACCACCGGCAAGGGACGCTGGCCGGGATCAAGCCGCCTCAGGTCTTGAGAAAACAGCCACCCCAGGGCCTTGACCGCGACGCAGAGACGCTCCACGTCGGCCTCACCCGCCATGATCTCGGCGACGGCCACCGGCAACTTCGCACAATCCACCGCCGCCACCTGACCAGGCGTGGTCAGCAACGACAGAAGATGCCGCTCGGGAGACAACCCCACACCCGGATCATCAAGACCAGGAAACAACTCCCTCAACAGGTTCTCCGCCAGCCGGGGAACACCGGCGAGCAACTCGTCTGGGTCATCCCCACGCCCAGCATTGAACTTGGTCGCCATCGCCACGATCCCAACATCCAGCAACGGCGTCCTCACCCCCGCCCCGACCACAGCACGCCGCAACCGGAGGTAGAACAACACCGGACTCTTCAACGCCTCAGTATCACGCAGATCCCAGCGGGCGGTCACCACACGAAACCCAGTCGGCGAGGGGCCCCAATGCTCACAGCCCACACCCCCGTTGACCCACTCCTCCAGCTTCACCGACAGGGCAGACTTCCCCACCCCACCAAACCCATAAAAGACCAACACATTATTCATCCGGCGGCCATCAATCGCATCAGCATCAACCGCAGCCCGATGCACCACCAGACTCCGCCGCAACGCCTCCGACTCCACCACCCGATCTGTGAACCGGGAACTCACCGACAGGCTTCGGCCAGGGTCCGATTTCGCCGTAGACGGCGTCTCACCTTTACCAAACATGGTTCTCCTTTCGGCCGGTTCATTCCCTTGTTTCTCTCTGACGGACAGCCGAGGGTCCTGGACCGAGAACGGGTTCACGGCCCCTTGCCGTCACCGCGCGTCCTTCTTGGCCCGCGCCTCGGCGACGACGCAGTGGAGGATCGAGAGCCAGCGCCGCTTGATCTCCTCCCGGTCACCAACCCACTGGGTCGGCTGGGCCTGCAAACCGATATCAACCAGCCCCAGATCCCCAAGATGCTCATAGAGGAACTCCACGGGCACGCTCACCCACTCCGGCAGCCTTTCCAGCTCGCCCACCAGCTCGTCTAGATAGCCGCGGTCGCCCACCGCCAGCACCCTCATCCCAGCCACCAGGAACCGCACATCCCGCTCTTCCTTCGGCTGCTCGCCTTCCGCGTTGACCAGCCGCTTCAACTGCTGCCAGCACTCGGCGACCCGAGCATCGTCAAAGAGATTCCACAACGCCTGCCACTTCCAGTAGTGACGGGGACCATCCAGGCGCTCCAGCAGGACGGACTCAAGATAGGCCCGCCGGAGGTCCTCCTCCGCGTCCGGCCCCTGCCAGCACCGCGCATCGGCGAGCGCCACTCGAAGCTGAGATATCCAGTGCCGGGATTTCTCGCCACGATCAACCGTATCCAGGCGCTTCTGCTTGAGCTCGACGGCGCCATCCAGCAGACCGGCTGCTTCCATGAGGGTTCCCATAGGCCAGCCAGCACGCTCGCCCCAGGTAAGCCAGGCCGTGATGGCGTCGCGGTAGCGCCGCGCATACAGGCAGGTCAGGACGTACTGCCCGGCATAAAGGCGATCTTGGCGCTCCTCCCACAGTCCTCGCAGCAGATCCAAGGCCTCGCCATACCGCGTTACCTGCCGATACGAGTAGGCCAGCCACAGGCGGGCTTTCCGGTGGATTGCCTCGAAGGTGAACAGATGGAGGGATTCCTCAAGCTCTTTCATGCGGGTCCTGGTCGGTTTGGCCAGGATGGCGTTGAGGTAGGCGGTTTGCGCCAGTTTGCTGTCTCCCCACGCGACGTCGCCGAGGATGCGCGCCAGGCGCGGACGAGACGGGCTCCTGCGGAACTCACCGGCCACCCAGCCCGGCTCGAGGCCATACTCGGTAGCGATCTGGAAGGCGGTGCCGTGGATCAGCAGCCATCTTTCCAGTTCGTCGGCCTGCTTGGCGGCCTCGATCTCACGTTCCAGGCGGTCCAGTCCCCGTTGTGCGGCCGCTCTCCGGTCGTGGTCGTTCCAGGCATGGACCACTTTGTGCCCAGCGGCCAGCACGATATCGCGCACCTCGTCATGGAGATGGTATTGGAAGTGCTGTTTATCCCGAACCTTCTGGATCAAGGAATTGGAGAGGAAGACCTGCGCTACCCCCACGTTCACGTGCGCGATGGCGGCGAGCAGCGGGGCATCGAATTGCTTCGACACCGCTGAGGCCTGAAGCAGGTTGGCCCGCTCGGGAGAGCTGCGCTCCATGAGCCGCTCCACCACCCGTTCCAGCTGGCCGCCGAGGTCATCGTCGGTGAGTTCGCGTCCGGGATAGTCCCGGGCGCTGTCCCGGGCCAATTCGACGATCACATCGATGTGGATGGGCAGGCGCGCCTTCTGGGCCAGCCTGGCGCACAGCCCATCGGCCAGCGGCAGCCCCAACTCCCCCAGATACGCCTCAAGGAGCCCCTGGGCATCACGGACAGAAAGCTCCCCCACCAGGTGCTGCCGGGGCTCCTCGTCAGCACGGCTAGTCCGCGCCAACGAAGGCCACACCTGAGGACCGCTATACGGCAGCGAAATCCGCGGAATCGCCCAATTGACCATCTCCCGGCCAGTCACCACAAGCAGACAACTATGAAGAGTCCCAAGCGCAGAGTTCACCACCTGCTCGTCACGGACACCTTCCAAGACCTCGAAGGTATCGACGAAAACCACCGGCAAGGGACGCTCCACCGGCTGAAGCCGTTTCAGATCATAGGAAAGCAACCACCCCAGGACTTTGACCGTGCGGCAGAGACTCTCCACGTCGGCCTCACCCGCCATGATCTCGGTGACGGCCTTGGGCAGCCAGCCGTAATCCGTGCTCGGGGTCCGCCCCGGTGTCGTCAACAAGTCGAGGAGCCGATACTCAGACGACAGCCCAGCGCCCTCCTCAGACGCGAGATTCGGGAAGAGTTCCTGCAGCAGGCTGTCCGCCAGCTGGGGAACCGTCGCGAGCAGACCGTCCGGGTCGGACCCGTGTCCGGCATTGAACTTGGTCGCCATCGCCACGATCCCAACATCCAGCAACGGCGTCCTCACCCCCGCCCCGACCACAGCACGCCGCAACCGGAGGTAGAACAACACCGGACTCTTCAACGCCTCAGTATCACGCAGATCCCAGCGGGCGGTCACCACACGAAACCCAGTCGGCGAGGGGCCCCAATGCTCACAGCCCACACCCCCGTTGACCCACTCCTCCAGCTTCACCGACAGGGCAGACTTCCCCACCCCACCAAACCCATAAAAGACCAACACATTATTCATCCGGCGGCCATCAATCGCATCAGCATCAACCGCAGCCCGATGCACCACCAGACTCCGCCGCAACGCCTCCGACTCCACCATCCGGTCAGTGAACCGCGAACTCGCTGGTTCGCGCCGCCCAAGATCCGCCGCAAACGGCAATTCATCCCCACTACACACGGCTCCCCCTTAGTCACCTTGGCCTACATACCCAGTTGACGGACAGCCGCAGCATGGAAAGAACCAGGCCTCCTAACTACGAATCCCCCGAAGAGTCGAATCCGAACCGCTCGGCCAGCTCGGCGGCATAGGCCAGCCACTCGTCCCGATCCGGCGGATCAGTCTTGGCGTACTCCAGCGCCGAAGCGAAGGACAATCTTCCTAGCTGCGAATGCTCGGGCTGGATACTCAACGCCGAACGGAAGCTGATCGCCGCCTCCCGCCACAGACCACTGACCTGCGCCGGATCAGACACCAGCCCAGCACACCTCGCAGCAGCCACCCCAAGATCCCAAAGCGCTCGGAAACTCCCCGGTCGGGCCTCCACCAACCCCCGACAGATCTCCAACCCCTCCTTATACAACCCCAACGCTCGACCCGGATCCACACCCCGCACCAGACCACCCACCCGGCCCAGCAACACCGCCAGCATCTGCAACACGTCGAGGTCCCCTGGCGCGGCGTCCACCAACCCCCGACAAATCCCCAACCCCTCCTCAAACAACCCCAACGCACGACCCGGATCAACACCCTCCACCAGACCACCCACCCGGACCAGCAACACCGCCATGGGCCTACCCTGACTTCGTGGGCATCTGAGTTAGCGGGACGAGGGTTCCGTGG
>JAUMYR010000172.1:3777-5105 GCA_030528545.1 Propionibacteriaceae bacterium | reverse complement strand
CCACCCAGGGAGCGCAGGCTCACGAAATCGGCGGCCCGGTCGGGCCTGGTCCAATACCAGCCCGCCGGGCGGCGCCGCAGCAAACCCTGGCTGACCAGGTGATCGGCCAGGGCGGGCAGCGCCTCACCGAACCAGCGCACGTCGGATTCCCGCAGCGGTGCCTCCTGCGCGGCCGCCGCCAGGTGGGGCCCCAGCACGTAGGGATTGTCCGGGTGCAGCACCTGGTGCTCGCTGCCCTGCCCGAACAGCGCCTCGGGGTGGTCCAGCAGGTAGGCGTCCAGCGGGTCGTCCTTGGCGACCAGGACGGCCAGCGCGTCCCGCCCGGCGCGCCCGGCCCGGCCGAACTGCTGCCACATCGCCGCCCTCGTGCCCGGGAACCCGTGCACGATCACCGCGTCCATGCCCGCGATGTCGACGCCCAGTTCGAGCGCATTGGTGGCGGCGACCCCGGTGAGTTGCCCCGACTGCAACGCCGACTCGATGGCGCGGCGCTCCCCGGTCAGGTACCCCGCCCGGTAGGACGCGACCGCGCGGCTCGGCCCCACCTGTTCCGCGGCCCGGGACGCGATCACCTCGGCCAGGTTGCGGGAGGCCACGAAGGCGATGGTCTGACGGCCCTCCGCTACCAGGCGCGAGAGCAGCTGCGTGGTGTCTCCCAGGGCCGAACCGCCCGGACGCCACAGCACCGCGTCGAGGCCGGGACGCGGGGCACCCGACGCCGAGACCACCGCCACCTCGTCCTCGCCGATCAGCGCCCCACCAAAGGACGCCGCATTCGGGCTGGTCGCCGACGCCAGCAGCACCACCGGGTCGGCCCCATATCCCGCGCACACCCGCCGCAGCCGCCGGATCACCTGGGCCACGTGGGCGCCGAAGGTGCCGCGATAGCGGTGCGCCTCGTCGATCACGATGTAACGCAGCCCTCCCAGGAAGGACGACCAGCGGGCGTGGTTCGGCAAGACCGCGTGGTGGATCATGTCGGGATTGCTCAGCACGTAGTCGGCGTGTTCGCGGGCGAAGCGGCGCTCGCCGTCGGTGGAGTCGCCGTCCAGGGTGGCGACGCACCACCCGGGCTCGCCGAGCTCCCGAGCGGTGCGCAGCTGGTCGTGGGCCAGGGCCTTCGTTGGGGCCAGGTAGAGCGCGGTGTGGCGCGGCTTCGCCCGCAGCCGCGGCGCGGGGACCGGCACCCCCAGCACCCCGTGCCGGGCGGCCATGATGGGCAGCAGGTAGGCCAGGGTCTTGCCGCTGGCGGTCGGGGTGGTGATCGCGGCGTGGCGACCAGAGAAGGCCAGCTCGGCGAACGCGGCCTGGTGGGACCACGGCCCCGC
>JAUMYR010000172.1:0-3677 GCA_030528545.1 Propionibacteriaceae bacterium | reverse complement strand
GGGACGCGCTGCTCGCCGCCAGCTACACCACCGACTCCGTCCTGGACCGGATCGGGGAGGCAGGTCAGGACGGGCTGGGCCGCAACTCGACCGTGCCCGCCGACGTGGCCCTGGCCGGGGCCGACGACCCCCAGGCGACCATGATCCGGCTCTGGCTGCTGCAACAGCCGGTGCCCCGCGCCGCGGCAGAGGCGGCGCTCCCGGTCCAGGAACTGGCCGGGCGCGGCTACCTGCTCACCGGCGACGGCCTCGTCCGGGCCGGTGTGGACGTGCGCCCCTACGGCAGCCCGGACGACGGGGCCTCCGGCTGGGTGGTCAGCGACCTACAGCCCGGCCTCGACGGCGCCATGGCGCCGATCCGCCCCGACTATGTGCTTGGGGTCTCCCCGGCCTCGACCACGCTGGCCCAGATCACCTCCCGCAACCCGGTGGGGACTGCCCTCGACCTGGGCACCGGATGCGGGGTCCAGGCCCTGCACCTGGCCCGCCACGCCGGCCGGGTGGTCGCGACCGACGTCAACCCCCGGGCTCTGGAACTGGCCCGGCTGACCTGCGCGCTGTCGGGGGTGGAGGCCGATATCCGGGAAGGCAGCCTGTACGAGCCCACCCCGGAACGCTTCGACCTCATCGTCAGCAACCCGCCATTCGTGATGAGCCCACCCACGGGTAAGCGGCTCACCTACCGGGAATCGGACTTCGTCGCCGACTCCCTCGTCGAGACGCTGATCCGCGGCAGCGCCAACCACCTCGCCCCCGGCGGCAGCCTGCAACTGCTGACCAACTGGGCCATCACCGACCGGCCGTGGGCCGAACGGCTGGACGCCTGGGTGCCAGCCGGGTTCGACGCCTGGGTGATCGAACGGGAGCGCCTCGACGTCTATACCTATATCGAGATGTGGCTCACCGACGCGGGGCTGAGCGGGACCCCCGGCTGGCGAGCCGCCTACGACGAATGGCTGGCCTACTTCGGCGGCCTCGGCATCACCGGGGTCGGCATGGGCTGGGTGCAGATCACCGCCGCCGGACGCGAACACCCCTCCCGCCGCTATGAGACCTGGCCGCACCAGGTCGCCCAGCCGGTCGGGGAGGTCTTCGCGTCCCGCCGTTCCCGGGTGGACGCGGCCCGGCTGGGTGAGTCCGAACTGCTGGCGTCCCGGCTGAGACTGGCAGGGGACGTGGCCCAGGAGACCATCGGCGACCCGGGTGCGGCCGACCCGGAGTTCATCGTGTATCGCCAGCGCACCGGGCTGTGCCGGGCGATGAAGCTGGGCACGGCCTCTGCCGCGGTGCTGGGGGCCTGCGACGGCGACCTCACCCTCGGTGAGATCGTCTCCGCCGTCGGTCACTTGCTGGAGTCCGAAATCACCCACGAGGTGCTGCCCGAGGTGAGGCAGGCCCTCGCCGATGGGATCGTTGAGCCGCTGGCCTGGTGAGGCAGCCCTCCGCGGGCAGAGCTAAGCCGCGCCGGTCGCCCCGTCCCCACAGACCGGCACCGGACGCCGCCCCCGGGGGACGGTCTCCTCGGCGCGGCGGCGGGGATGTGCCCTGAGGGTGCCATCTGCGGCGGTCTGGGCGGAGCTTCGCCCAGGCTGAGCTATCATCCCCCGAAGGCAACCAATCGGAAAGTGTGGGGGAATGTCCGAACAGCGCAAACGCCTCGTCATCGTGGAGTCGCCCACCAAGGCGACCAAGATCGCGGGATTCCTGGGGCGTGGCTACGTCGTCGAGTCGAGCAGGGGGCATGTCGCCGACCTGCCGACCGGGGCCTCCGAGGTGCCCGCCAAGTACAAGGGTGAGAAGTGGGCACGGATCGGGGTCAACGTGGATTCCGAGTTCGAACCGATCTACGTGGTCCCGACCGACAAGAAACGCACCCTCACCGAGCTGCGGGCCAAACTGAAAGAGGCCGACGAACTCATCCTCGCCACCGACGGTGACCGCGAGGGGGAGGCGATTGCCTGGCATCTGAAGCAGCAACTGAAGCCGAAGATCCCAACGACCCGGATGGTGTTCCACGAGATTACCCCGACCGCTATCGCCGAGGCCGTCCGCAACCAGCGCGACATCGACGACGACCTGGTGGACGCCCAGGAAACCCGGCGCATCCTCGACCGGCTATACGGCTACGAGGTCAGCCCGGTGCTGTGGAAGAAGGTCATGCCGAAGCTGTCCGCCGGACGGGTGCAGTCGGTGGCGACCCGCCTAGTGGTGGATCGCGAACGGGAGCGGATGGCCTTCCGCAGCGCCTCCTATTGGGACCTCGACGTGACGCTGGACGCCGGGGCGGGCGCCGACCCGCGGCTGTTCCCGGCGCGGCTCAACGCGGTGGATGGGGTGCGGGTCGCCCAGGGCCGGGATTTCGACTCCTCGGGCGCGCTGACCACCCCCGGGGCCCTGGTCTTGGACGAGCCAGGAGCCGCCAGCCTGGCCACCGCCCTGGAGTCGGCGACCTTCGTCGTGACCTCGGTGGAGTCCAAGCCCTACACCCGGCGTCCCTATGAACCATTCCGCACCACCACCATGCAGCAGGAGGCCGGACGCAAGCTCGGCATGAGCGCCCAGCGCGCGATGTCGGTCGCCCAAGACCTCTACGAGGGCGGTTTCATCACCTACATGCGTACCGACTCGATCACGCTGTCGGCCAGCGCGATCAAGGCCGCCCGGGAGCAGGTCGCCGAGCTGTACGGCGACGACTACCTGCCCGCCAAGCCGCGGGTGTATGCGTCCAAGGTCAAGAACGCCCAGGAGGCGCACGAGGCGATCCGCCCGGCGGGGGAGAACTTCCGCACCCCGGAGCAGACCGGCCTGTCCGGGGACCAGTACCGGCTGTATGAACTGATCTGGAAGCGCACCATCGCCTCCCAGATGAAGGACGCCACCGGTGACCAGCTCACCGTCCGGCTGAGTGCCCAGGCCGGGGACCGGAACGCCGAGTTCACTGCCTCGGGACGCAGCATCACCTTCTATGGTTTCCTGCGCGCCTATGTCGAAGCGGTCGCCTCCGAGGACGCCACCGCCGACGACTCCACCTCGCGGCTGCCGAACCTGGCCAAGGGCGCCGAGGTGCACCCCGAGAAGGTCGCCCCCGCCGCGCACGAGACCAAGGCCCCCGCCCGCTACACCGAGCCGAGCCTAGTCGCCAAGCTTGAAGAGCTGGAGATCGGGCGGCCCTCGACCTACGCCTCGATCATCCGCACCATCACCGCGCGGGACTATGTCTTCAAGAAGGGATCGGCCCTGGTCCCGACCTGGCTGGCTTTCGCCGTCACCACCTTGCTGGAGGAGCACTTCGCCAAGCTGGTCGACTACCAGTTCACCGCCGACCTGGAGGAGGAACTCGACGAGATCGCGCTCGGCAAGGCGTCCCGGCTGGAGACCCTCAAGGAGTTCTACTACGGCCCCGAGGCGTCGGTGCACGAGGGGCTGCACACGCTGGTCAACGAGCTGGGCGACATCGACGCCCGGGCCCTGTCCACCTTCCCGCTGGGCGAGGACATCGCGGTGCGGGTCGGACGCTACGGCACCTACGTCGAGGACGGTTCCGGGCGCCGGGCCAACGTCGACGAGGGCCTGCCCCCGGACGCGCTGACCCTTGAGGCCGCCAAAGAACTGCTCGCCGCCCCCGCCGGGGAGGAGCGGGTGCTGGGCACCGACCCGGCCAGCGGGCACACCATCGT
>JAUMYR010000171.1 GCA_030528545.1 Propionibacteriaceae bacterium | reverse complement strand
TCCCACGATGCCGCTAATCATCACGAGGACACCGATGGCTTCGATGCGGTCGACTAGGAGCCGCAACGTATGCTCCCGCCCCCGCTGTTTTCTTTCCGCCAGCCCAAAATCGGGGTCTGTCCGGTGAGTGGTGTGTGGGGTCCGGTGGTTCTCGGTGGGTGGTTCTCTCGAGCTGTCTGGTGAAGGTGGGTTCGGATACGCGTTCAGTGCGGGCTTTGCATCTGGTGATCTAGCGTGCCCGGCCTGCGCTGGTGGGGTCAAGCGACCTGGTCACGAGATACAGGCACTTCAGCGCTGCGGCTTCCTTCGGGAAGTGCCCGCGCGCTCGGACGGCCCTTGCGGTAGCGGGCGTTCATCGGCACCAGTCGGGTTGGTCGTACAGATCACCCGGCGGATCACGGGCATCGTAGTCCAGGAACGGCACGATACTGCGCCCAAGAGTTGCGCCACAGCTGCACGATCGCCGGATACCGCTCGCCCCGCTCGGTCGGTGGCGAACTCCTCAAACCGGTTCCTTGGCTGCGTGCTCGGACCAGGCGGTGTCGGTCCGGGCGCAGCGATTTCACGATCGCGTCTCGGTGCTGGCCTGGCGGCGTACCGGAAGCTGTTGCCGATGAGGTGGACGATGCACTGCTGCACGACCGGGTACTCCCAGGTGGTGTCGGGTCGCCTCCGGCAGCCCCCGTTGAGCCCGTCGCAGACACCGATGAACACGTCCTCGACCCCGCGGCTCTCCCGACCCGGTGAACACCTCCCGGCCAGAACCTCGCCCCCCTTGCGCGCCGTCACCGACCCAGGATGCCCAGGATGTCGCGTTCCCCTGTTCGTCGTGACGCCGATGACGACGCAGATACGGGGTGTTGCGGACCTGCCCGTCCCGGAGTATTGACCACGATCGCGTCGACGACGATCACCGGAGTAGGCCGCATCCAACGGCCGGGAGGACCATGCGGCCAGCTCGCTGGTGACTTTCCCCGGTGATCTGGCTGATGGTGTCCTTGCACGATCTTCGCCATATAGACCTCGTAGACGTGCGCGGTAATTCTTCTCCGGTCGTCAGCCCTTGGGCCGTCAGCGACAACACGATCTGGTCGATCCCATCCAGGCGGCGCTTGCGTTTGGGGACGATCACTAGTTCGACCAATCCCGTCACGATCCCCGGTGGCACCTCAATCCTCGACCAGACCGATCTCAACGGGGCCGGTCTCGGTGAGCACGGTCTTCACCCGGGTCCGGTTACGCATGCTCTCAGCGATCGGGGTACCACCGGGGTCGTGACCGAGGTGCCCGGTCAGCTCGGTGTTCAACACTGTCTCTCAAACACGTTCTTCGTGAGCTGGCTCAACATCCCTCCCGGACCAACCAGGCTCACGCCCTACTCCCTTGGCCTACACCAGCCCCCACCCAGCGAAGCCCTTTTCTGACCAATGAATCCCCACCCGGTCACAGGGATCAACCATCAAGTCCTCCAACAATTCGGTCGTATCAGACACCGCTACCACCCCTTCCCGGATCAGACCAGACGCCCACACACCGCTGCTCTGACAGTCCCGCCGCGAGGTCGCGGACTGGACCCGATGGTCTACAATCGCCGCCGAATCCACCCCGTACTGGGATACCACTCACCGGTCGAGCACGGAGCACCACCACAAAAAAATTGAACCATCAACCACAGAATCAAGCCGCATAAGCGGGACATGTCCACAACTTGCGGATAACCCACGTTACCGCCCCGGCTCAGAATAGACAGCGATCGAGGCCCTCATGAAATTCGAGGCCCCGCTCGACCCATGTCTGAGCCATTGGGTTTCCCTCCAGCGCCGCGATGACGACCCGGGTCGGCGTGTCTTGGAGGAGGTTCACCAAAGCTTCCAGCTGGGCGACAACCCCTACAGGTGGCGCGACAACATCGCAGCAATGGGATCGGTCGCACCTCCGTCCAACCGCCTCAAGGCCTCAGCGTGCGCGTCGCTGTCAGGGAACTCACCCTTGTAGCTACGAAGGTCGCCTTGGACCTTGATGCTTGAGAAGCAATCGATTTCAAGGAGGAAGAGGCTCGGCTTGTCGCCGAAATCAAGACGCTGCGTGGCGCAGGTTAACGAAGCGGAGAATCAGCGGAAGATCGCGAACGGCAAGGTCGACAAGCTCTCGCGCGAAGTTCAGGACCGAATCCTCTCCAAGCTCAAGGAGTTCGACTACAACTACTTCACGAAGAGTCGCTTCACGCCCCAGCGTCGCGATGGTCGAAACGCTCGCGCCGTCCAGGAACACTGACAGGTTGGCCTCCGCCGACTTGCGCGCGAACACAGACATCAATGGCGTTGGGCTCGCCTCGTCCGCGCTGACTGCGATCCACTGCTTGTCGTCACGTTCCCACACCACAGCGGCCGACGACGCTCCCTCGGCTAGCCCGAGTAGGAGCTCCCACAGGGTCGACTTGCCGCTGCTGTTGGGTCCGTAAATCACCGTGCGACAGCCGAGCGGAAAGCCATCCGGTCAGGAGCCCTGGTCCAGCGACCGCCAGGGAGCTTTGAGATCGAGTCGGTGAAGCACATCTAGACCCTAGTTGGCGCCACCGACTTTGATAGCCTGCGTCGCCGTGCTCACCGAAGGTTTGGTCTTGATCGTGCACGGTATGACGACATGGTCAGCGAACCATCGGCAAGGCAACCCGAGGCCGCTTTGTGAGGTTTGTGACTGCTGCAAGTGTCCCGAAGGTGGAGACTTTGCGCACGTTGCTCGAAGCGTGGCGCGGTGCGCAACTCCAACTCCCGAGCCCTAGCCGCAGACTTTCAGATAGCCTCTTGTCATGGAACTCACCGAATCGTGGCGGACCGAGCTGCCTCGCTCCGTCGTCGAGCGCTACGACATCATCGAGACTCGCAACGCCGCGGCGATGTTCAGGGCATCAAACCCTGAGCTTCTTGCAGAAATGGTCAGGGTGCTGGACTGTTTCCGCTTCGATGTGGAACGGATCGTCCGGGGTGGTGGCAGCAAACACTTCATCTCGGCAGAACTCGATGAGGCGTTCCGGGTGGCCGGCTGGCGCGAGGCCAAGTTTAGGCAGAAGCTGATCACTGACCTTCTGCTGAACCCTTATGGGCCAGCGGGCGAGAAAGCTAAGGTCGTCCGCACGAGTGAGAGCGAGTATGAGGGTCACCAGATCGACAACGTGAAGGACCGTGTCGGACTTGACGTCGAGTGGAACCCCAAGGACGGGAACCTGGATCGGGACTTTTCGAACTTTCGCAACCTCTACGACGCTGGTGTGCTTGACCTCGGCATCCTCATTGTACGCCGGGAAGCCGGAATGAGGACGCTTTGGAGCGAAACAATCGCCCGAGCGAAACAGCTCAACACCGCGGCCTTCACCTCCGCTGAGTGGGACGAGCGGCTGCAGAAGACCCCGGCAGATCCCCTGGGGACATCCACCACTTCCAACTTTGAGAAGCTTGTCACCCGAGTTAGGCGCGGCGACGGTGGAGGGTGTCCAATCCTCGCCATCGCTATCACGACGCGGTGCTACGAGGCTCCTGCTGATCTGGATGCCGAGATCCAACGCGTCGCCGACAATCACACAGCGAGCGGACACGTTGAACGGCTCGCGGAGCGCTTGTTCCCCGCAACACCCATTGGGGAACTCGATGAGGCGACTAGTGAAGATCCCGACGAAGATGACGTGAGCTAGTAACCGTTCACTGTCTACAACGCTTTCCGAGGACGGCCACGACTCCGGAATTCTGCGCCGCCCTTGGCAAGGAGCGCCCGCACCCGGGTGATCGAGTAGCCGGAAGAATCTGCTAGCTGCTGAACAGAAGCACCCGCTTCGTACTCCTCAACCAGGATGCGAGCGACGCGCTCCGAAAGCCAGCCACTCATCCGCTCATTGGGCTCAAGGGTCGGGAACTCCTCGATCTTGCCGCCCGCGTAGCCACGATGCGTCTTACCTTTCGGCTCCACGTCTTCAGCGGACTCGTTGCCCCAAGAGCTCCAACCCGGTCGGCTGTAGCGAGCAAACATCTCAAGGTAGGGGCCGGGTGAGCAGGATTCAATAAGGTCGTACTGCTCATCAGGCTTCCGGCTGTGCTCACGCTTTCGGGTCTCGATCATGTTCACAGTGGAGCGAGCCGGGGCGAGTGTCCGCATGGAGCCTTTGACTCCGAAAAGGATGGGTTCCGTTACATTCCGGAAGTAGAACCCGACACCGCGACCGTCTGGGCCCCCGTCCTTCCGACGCTTCGCCCAGATGATATTGCTCACATAGCGGAAGCCCCATGCTTGGAGTACCTCAATGCCTTCGAGAAGCAGTGCGTTGGGAACCCAGAGGTACAAGTGGGCATCCTTCGCGGTGGTCTCACAGACAGGGAGCGCCTTGATCTCTTCGAGGTCCATGGTGCCGTAACGGTCGAGGCGGCGGTGCTCCGGGGCGACCTTGCCGGTCCGGTTAGTGAACCTCCACGGCGGATCGGCAAGCACTGTTCTGAAGCCGCCATCGACTGCGGGGAGGGGAGGGATCTCGGCGAGCGACGGCGGCATGTCGATGGTTGCAGGCATGGAAACATCCTAGCTGAAAAGATCCAATCGATCGATATTGGATCTTTTTAACGTGTGTGTCATAGTGCCCATGGTGCGTCCTGGTGATCGTGGTGGATCAAGACATGGTGCCGCAGAACTCTGACATTCCGGGCGAGTTATCGACAGACTCGGGGGTGTTCGCAGCTCCGAGGCGCCCGGCCCTCCGACTCGGCGATCAGTGCGGTGGACCTAAACTACACGATTCGAAGTGCCAGCCCTCCCCTCGAGCCTTCAACTGCTACTCATCAATGACCACGCGTCTTACAGATTGAGGCTGGAGGGGTGCCGACTCACCTGTGTAACGAACGAGTGAGGGGCGGTTTGGGTGACGGGGTCGATGCGTGTGATGTCGGTTGGTGATGGTTGCAAGTATCTGCTGCGCACCGTGACAGCTGGTAATGGTGACCGGTCGCTGTCGATTCCGTTGACTCGCTACTACGCCGAGGTGGGCACTCCGCCGGGTCGGTGGCTTGGTTCCGGCTTCACCGCTTACGACAAAGGTCGCGACGGGCTGAACGATTGATTCGAGGCCGCCTCCTGCTGGGCGC
>JAUMYR010000170.1 GCA_030528545.1 Propionibacteriaceae bacterium | reverse complement strand
CATCAGGCGGGCTCTGGTCGAGGGGGAGTGGCGCACCAGGCATGCCTTCTTCGCGAAGAATCAGAGAGTGCGTGCTGAGGCCGCCGAGCTTGAGGACCGGACGCGCAGGCGGAACTTGCTGGTCGATGACCAGGTGATCTATGACTTCTACGCCGACCGGATTCCCGAGGATGTGTATTCCAGCGCGACCTTCGACAAGTGGTGGCGCACCGCTGCCAAGGATTCGTTGACCCTTCGCCTGGACGATCTCGTGAGTGGCGACATCGACGCCGGTGCTTTCCCCGACGTGTGGCCAGTCGCGGGCACCGAACTTGCGGTGGCCTACACCTTCGATCCCGGATCGGGGCACGACGGTGTCAACGTCACCGTCCCCATGGCTCTTCTCAACCAGGTCAGCGCGGCTCCCTTCAGCTGGCAGGTGCCGGGGCTGCGCGCGGAACTGGCCGTGGAACTCATCAGGACACTGCCGAAGGCGATACGCACCAGCTTCGTGCCAGCTCCCGAGCACGCGGCGAGGGCATTGGCCTGGTTGCGGACCCAGCCGCGCGACTCCGATGAGCCATTCGCCGCGGCGCTGGGGCGGGCGCTGCTGGCGACCACCGGCGAGCGGGTGCCGTTGGAGGCCTGGCAGCCGGAGCGGGTCCCGGCGCATCTTCGGGTCACTTTCACTGTGGTGGATCGGGGCGAGGTGGTGGAACGGGGAAAGGACTACGCCGAACTGCGCCAACGGCTCACTCCCAAACTCAATCAGGCCCTTACCAGAGCCACCGCGAGGCGGCCCGTCTCGGGCGCACGGGACTGGGTTTTCGGTACCATCCAGGATTCCTTCACCGGTGGGGAGGATGGCGCCAGCGTCATCGGATATCCAGCGATCGTCGACGAGGGGACGAGCGTGGGATTGCAGATCCTGGACACTCCGGAGCGTCGCGAGGCCGAACACGCCAAGGGAGTCCGGCGGTTGCTGACACTGGTCAACCCTGATCCGACGCGCTGGGTGGTGGCTCACATGGCCAACGCGGACAAGCTCGCGCTCGGACATTCCTCCTATCCCAGCGTGCCTGAGCTGTTGGCCGATGCTCGTCTCAAAGCGGTCGACCGGCTGGCCAGGAGGGTGGGGATCGGCGTCCGCGACGAGCGGCGGTTCCGTGCCCTGGCCGAGGAGGTCCGGGAGCGGACCGCCGAGGAGATGGCGCGCGTGGTGCAGACCGCCGCGCGGGCTCTAGCCGCCCAGTCGCGAGTTCGGGCGAGGCTGGCCAGCTGGTCCCCGCAACTGCCAATCCGTCGCGATGTGGAGGAGCAACTCGGGAACCTTACTTTCAAAAACTTCATCTCAGCGACCGCCGATCCCTGGTTCGACCGGATTCCGGTCTACGTGGAGGCCATCGAGGCCAGGCTGGAATCGGCTTGTGCCAATCCGGCGCGCGACGAGCAGTTGCAAAGACACGTCGATGACATCGAGGCCGATTACGCGGCACTCGTCGCTAACGAACCCCCTGGCCCGTTGCGTCCGGAGGTGGAAGAGATCGCCTTCCTCATTGAGGAATTCCGGGTCTCGCTCTTCGCCCAGAGGCTCAGGACAGCTGTTCCGGTCTCGGCTAAACGGCTTCAGCAGTCGATCCGTTCGGTCCGGGGACCGAACCGATCCTGGCCGGACTGAATGGCGGACGCTAAACCGCGCCGGATTCTCTCCCAAATCGGGGGCTTAGCCGATAAAAACGGTTGTCGTGCCGGTGACCCGTCCGAGTAATGCTGTTTTCGCGGGATCGCGGAGCAGGGGCAGGTTCTGATAGCCTGCGCACATTGGACTTCCGCGGGATGCGCTTCCTACAAGGCCTGGAGCTTGAGGGGGCCACGATTCGCTATATAGCGTGGGCGGTCAAGGGATAGAGGGGATCAGGGAGGGGACTGGCATATGATCCATTCGTTGGGTTTTGAACAACGTAATAGCATTGGGTGGCGCCAGCGCAGCCTCATCATAACTCTGATTGGTGTCCTGAGCTTAGGGTCGGCCTGGTTCGGGCTCGGAGCAGCTCACGCCGGGCCGAACGCGGCGATCGTGGTTTCTCCCGCTAAGACGATCTCCAAAGGTACAATTTCCAGACCCGAGCCCGGGCAGCAGATCTTTGTCAACGATGGGGCTGTCTTGGACCTTCGCTGGGATGCCACGGCTGCGGATCCCAAGCCCGGCGATTCGTTCTCGGTGCGGATCCCGGAGGCCTTCCGGGTCCGGGAGAATCGCACGATCCCGATGCTCGACCAGAAGAAGGCCGAGCGGGGCAGCTGTGTCCTGACCCAACGCGAGGTCACGTGCACCTTCAACGACTCGATCGTGGGCAAGGACGAGCTGCGCGGCGCGCTCACCATGGAGATGGTCGCGGGAAAGGCCGCCGCCGAGGACGACCTGGTGTTCGACCTGAATGGCGTCGCGACCAAGATCGGCACCGACAACAGGGGCGGAGTCAAGACCCGTCCTGGCAGGCCGCTACCGCAGGACCAGTGGGACAAGTCGATTACCCCGCTAAGCGAGAACTCGAAACAGCTGAACTGGCAGGTGCAGTTCATGGGGGCGACGGTGTCGAAGACTCCGGACGAGCCGGTCGAGTGGTCCTTCACCGACGAGATCGGCCCTGGCCAGGAACTGTTCGGGGGCCTGCAACTGCACCGGGTGAATCGCACCGGTGACGACGGGCTGCCAGTCCCGGCGCGTCAGCAGCTGGACACATCGGCTCCCGGTGCGACCAATGGTTACGAGATCACCTTCACTCAAGACGGTGGCACTAATCTCACCGTAACCGTCAAGGGACGCTTCGAGGCGAGGTCCCAATACCAGGTGTCCTACTCCACTAGGCCGACGACCCCCTCTGGCACGATCAAGAAGGGCTTCCGGTACGAGAATGAGGCTTTCCTCGGTGAGCGTCGCGCCTATGCGGTCCGGGATTACTCGGAAACCTCCAGCGCGACCATTGAGCTGAAGGACGGCTTCGGTTCCTTCTCGGTGCTCAAGAAGGTTGCGGGCGAAGCGGCCGCCGGGCTGCCCGAGAACCAGCGCTTCACGGTGAAGGTGGGCTGGGAGCTCCCCGGCGGCAAGACTCCGGCGGACTATCCGCAGTGGGATGCTCCGCCCGCGAACCCGGCTTCCTTCGAGGTTCTTGCTGGCACGCCCACTGGATTCGGCCATAGCTTCCCGGCCGGCACCGTCATAACGCTGCGGGAGGACCTGGGGGCCATGAATCCCGCCACGCCCAGGATCGACTGGGAACCGGCGGCATTCGTCAAGAAGGGATCTGTCGAGGTCAAGGCTGATGGTTCGGCGGTGTTTACGGTGCCGAACAAGAACATCATCCCGGTGGAAGTGACCAACACCGGCCGGTTCAAACAGGGCACTTTCTCGGTGCGCAAGACGGCATCGGGAGCCCCGGCAGCTGATGGCAGGGAGTTCTCCTTCCGTTATGACTGCGACGACGCCACCAGCGGCGAGGTCAAGGCCACGGCGGGCGGCGATGCGGTGACCGCGCCGACCACCCACCGCATCGGCGTGTCCTGCACGGTTAGCGAGGTGCCCCCGGCGGGCCTGGATGGCTATTCCATGGAACTGCCGCAGCCCCAAACCGTCACGGTCGCCGGGGGCAACCCAGTGGGGATCGTCTTCCACAACGCCTATGTCGCCAAGACCGGCAAATTCTCCATCGCCAAGACTGTCGAGGGCGGCCCTTTCACCAAAGACAACTTCGCCTTCAACTACACCTGTGACGGGCAGAGCGGTTCGCTGCAAGTCCCCGGCGATGGCACCATCGTGGAGAGCAAAGAGTTCCCAGTCGGAACCCAGTGCGAGATTAGCGAGGACGCATCCGCGGCACAGCGGGCTGGTTTCGGCCTGACGGGCTCGCTGTCTCAGTTGTCGGTGACCATCAGCGATGGGGCCGTCGTGGCCCTTACGGCCAAGAATGTCTACACCCGGGAGACCGGCACTTTCTCGGTGCGCAAGCAGGTGACCGGCGATAACCGGGAGGTCTTCAGCAAGGACAGCTACAAGATCAAGTACGCCTGCGACAACGGTGATACCGCGGTCCTGGATGTCGTCGGGGATAACACCCCGGTGGCGGGACCCACGCTGCCGACCGGGACCCGGTGCGTCGTGAGCGAACTGGACGGCGACAAGATCCGCCAGGGCTACGCTGTGGCCACCACGATCGATAACGGGTCTTTCGTGACCGCCAAGGGCGTGAGCCAGGACGTGGTCGTCACCAATCATTACCGGTTCAAGACCGGCGCCTTCACGGTCTCAAAATCGGTTGATGGAGACGCAGCGGCTCTCGCGCCGGAGAGCTTCGTCGTGGACTATTCCTGCGTTAACGAATCCGGTGAGCAGACCGAACGCGGAGAGCTGACGGTCAAACGGGGCAAACAGGCAGGTCTCGCCTCCGTCCCGGCGGGCAAGTGCACCCTCAAGGAACGTGATGCGAGTGTTGCCAAGACCACCTGGTCTAGTGCCTTGATGGTTGATGGGATTCCAGTGGCGGGCAAGGAAGCGACTTTCGACGTCGCCGATGGCTCCTCGGTCGCGGTCTCGCTCAGCAATACCTACACCTTGCAGCGGGGAGGTTTCAGCATCGCCAAGATGGTGAAGGGCGAGGGTCAGGACGAGCACAAGGGACGCACCTTCCTGTTCGACTACTTCTGCGACACCAGCGAAGGCGATGTCGAATCCACGGTTTCGGTTCCAGGCGACGGCTCGGTTGTCGAGGTCGCCAAGGACTTGCCGGTGGGATCGACCTGCCAGGTTAGTGAGCGCCCCGGTTCAGCTCAGGTTGCGGGCTATCACGTCCAGGTAGCCGATCCTCAGACCGTGACGATCCAGGCCGGGACCACCGCCCAGCTGAGCTTTGTCAACACCTACACCTATCAGCGTGGCACCTTCAAGGTCGCGAAGATCGTTAGCGGAACCCAGGCCGCCGACCACGGGTTCGTCTTCACCTACTCCTGCGATGATGGCTCTTCAGGCCAGGCCACGGTGAATGGCGATGGTGCGCCGACAAGGGTCGATGCTCAGATCCGAGTGGGGGCTTCGTGCACCGTCCGGGAGGTCCTCAGCTCGGCGCAGATCAGCGGGTTCAAGCTGAGCGCACCAGCCG
>JAUMYR010000169.1:2643-5138 GCA_030528545.1 Propionibacteriaceae bacterium | reverse complement strand
CTGGAGGCCATGGCCCGGGGCGGCATCCACGACCAGATCGGCGGCGGCTTCCACCGCTACTCGGTGGACGCGGGCTGGGTCGTGCCGCACTTCGAGAAGATGCTCTACGACAACGCACTGCTGCTCGGGGCCTATGTGCGGGGCTGGCGGCGCACCGCCGACCACGACGAGGCCAAGCGGGCACTGTTCGAGCGCGCCGCCTACGGGATCGTCGAATGGGCGGTGCGGGAACTGCGCACCGAGGACGGTGCCTTTTGCGCGGGACTGGACGCCGATTCCTGCGACATCCGCGGGGCCGTGCACGAGGGCATCTTCTATCTGTGGGATCACGCGCTGCTCGTCGACGCCCTCGGCGCCGAGGACGCCAACTGGGCCGCCCACCTGTTCCATGTCACGAAGGCGGGCACCTTCGACGATGGGCTCTCCACGCTCCAGCTCCGCGGATCCGTGGACTACCGCAGGCTCGCCGACGTGTCCGCCCGGCTGCTCGCCGAACGGGAGCGGCGCTTCCGGCCAGCCACCGACGAGATGATCGTCGCGTCCTGGAACGGCTGGCTCATTGAGTCCCTGATCTGGGGGGCCATGGTCTTCGGCGAACCAACCTGGCTGGAACACGCCACGGAGGCGGCCGAATACCTCTGGCGGGTGCACTGGGACGGGGAGCGGCTGGCCCGTTCCTCCATGCACGGCGAACCAGGCGCGCCCGGGGTGGCCGAGGATTATGGTGCCGTGGCCAGCGCCTTCGCGACTCTCGCCGGGGTCCGCGGGGACGCGGAATGGGTGCGCCGGGCCGAGAAACTGAGCGAACGGGCGATGGGGCTGTTCGGTGCCGAGGACGGTGGTTTCTACGATGCCGGAGCGGGGCTGTTCGATCGTCCGCGAACCTTGACCGACGCCTCAACCCCCTCCGGCACCTCCTGCCTGGTCGCGGCGCTGCGCAAGGTCTCGCTCATGACCGGTCGGGCCGATCTCGCTGAGCGGGCGGATGCGGCCGCCGCCACCTGTCACTCGGTTCTTGGGCACTCTCCCCGGTTCGCCGGGGCAGCCTTCGCCGACGCGCTCATCGCCGACGAGGCGCGGCGCGGTCTCAAACCGGCGGCCGTGACGATCGTCACCGGCGACCCGATGCACGAATTGGTCCGGGCGGCATGGAGGCTGGCGCCCGCGGGTAGCGTCATCATGGCGGGTCCGGCGGGGACCAGCGGATTCTCGCATCATTTCGACGGCCGCACCGAACCCGGAGCCTATGTCTGCCGAGGCGAGGTCTGCTTCGAACCGGTGACCAGCTACGCCGGTCTCAAAGACCCGCTGTGGCGTCGCGTCTGAACGGTCCTCAGCGCCCGTAGCGGCGTTCGCGCTGAGTGAACGCCCGCAGCGCGCGGACGAAGTCGATGCGCCGGAAATCGGGCCACAGGGCTTCGCAGAAGTAGAACTCGCTGTGAGCGCTCTGCCACATGAGGAAACCGCTCAATCGCTGTTCGCCGGAGGTGCGGATGATGAGGTCCGGGTCGGGCTGGCCCCTGGTGTAGAGGTGCTCGGCGATCTGGTCGATCTCCAGGGTCTCGGCGAGGTCGGCGAGACGGGTCCCCTTCTCAGCCTCGGTTTTCAGCAGAGAACGAACCGCGTCGCGCAGCTCGTGGCGTCCGCCATAGGAGACCGCGACGTTGATGTGCATGCCCGGGTTGTCGACGGTGGAATCGGCGGCTTTCCGAAGCTGGCTGGCGGTGTCCTGCGGCAGTAGGTCTAGAGCGCCGACCGCCTGGACGCGGTATCTGCCGTCGGCGGCTAGATCGCTCACCAGATCGACGATGACCTCCAGCAGCGGCCCGAGTTCCCCGGATTGGGCCCGAGTCAGGTTGTCGGTGGACAGCACCCACAGCGTGACGACCCGGATACCAGCGTCATCGCACCACCGGACGAACTGTTTCAGCTTGTCGGCTCCAGCCCGGTAACCGGCGACCAGCGGTTCGCCAGGGGCGTTCAGCCGAGCCCAGCGACGATTGCCATCGGCCAGCACCGCCACGTGCTGGGGAAGTCGTTCGCGATCGAGGTCGGCGAGCAGTTTGGCTTCATAGGTCGAGTACAACACCTTGCGTGGCACCAGGCGTGCCAGCGCATCTCCGACTTTGTCCCAAGCCATATCGGCAACCCTATCGTGTACGCGAGGTGTGGGCGGCCTAACCCCGCAAGCGTTCTAGCTGGGCCACTACGGGGTTTCCACTCAGGCCGCGCCCGGGGAGGCCCTCACCGCGACCCCGGCGGCCCTGGCTGGGTCGCCATCAGGCCGAGCATTCCTGGTCTGGAGGAACCACCCCTGGTGGGGAAGACCTGCGGGATATCCGGTGTGCCCGCCCGCAGCCGTCACTGGCATAGCTGGGGGCCGCCAGGGGATAGCCGAGGATCGAGGCCATCGCCAGACGTAGGTCGCGGAGATACCGCCGGAGGCCAGGGCCAGGACGCGACCGCGCGCTCTCAGCCTCACGATCCGGTCCGGC
>JAUMYR010000169.1:0-2543 GCA_030528545.1 Propionibacteriaceae bacterium | reverse complement strand
GTCCGGCCCTGGCCCTGCGGGGACCGATGGCCTCAGAGGCTTCGTCCCTGCAGGAACGGGAAAGGTCCTGGCGATGTGGGCTCGGGCAAGATCATCGGCGGGCCTGGCCAGGCCGGGAGGAGACAGGAAGCTGCCGTAGCGGGCCGACCGGCCCACGCGCCACCCTCCACCTAGAGCGCAGGCCGTAGGTGTAGAGAGGGCACGCACAGCAGGCCCAGACCCCGAGATCGTCCCCTGGGGCAGGCCGTGGGCGTAGGGAAGGCACCGTTGAATAGGCGAAAGAAGAGGGAAAAGCCGGGTAGGCGGTAGGAGCAGGACAGAGCTGTCCACAACCGTGATGGTCCTGGCCGCGAAGCGGCGGTAGGGGCTGGGCTCCCCGCGGGGAGCAACAGCGCCCATCTGAGAGTCCCCGATCGTGTCTCCGGGAAGTCATCCGTGGCGCCGGACGGTGCCGCGATGTGGGCGGCGGCCGGAGGCCGACGGCGTGCTAGCCCGGGTGAGGGATGCCCCGGGCGCGGCTGGGAACCGCCATGGCGTCGTCTGGAAGGCCGCTCCGGTGTTGGTTTCGGGGTCGGAAAGAGGTAACCTACGCTTACGTAAGTTACGTTAGCGTAGGTGATGTCATGAATATGTCCGCCCAGCCCGCGACAGAACACCGGATACCTGCTGTCAAGCCCAAGCTGAGAGGTTGGCTGCACGCGGGCATGACCCCTGCCGTCCTGCTCGCGGGGCTAGTCCTCGCCGTGTTCGCGCCCACTCTGCCGGGCCGGATCGGAGGCGGGATCTACCTGCTCGCCGCACTCATGCTGTTCGGGACCAGCGCCACCTACCACCGGGGCAACTGGACCCCGCAGACCATGGCGGTGTTCCGCCGCGTCGACCATTCGAACATCTTCGTGTTCATCGCCGGTACCTACACCCCTTTGTGTTTGCTGCTTCTGCGGGGCACATCTCAGGTCTTGTTGCTGTCTCTCATCTGGGGCATAGCCGTCGCCGGGGTGGTGTTCCGTTCGCTGTGGCTGAACGCCCCACGATGGCTCTATTCAATGCTCTATGTGGCGATGGGCTGGGTCGCGATCTGGTGGCTGCCAGCGCTGTGGGCCGCGGGCGGCGCGGCGGTCGTGGTCCTCATCATCATCGGCGGTGTCGTCTATTCCCTCGGTGCGCTCGCCTATGCGCTCAAGCGTCCCAACCCGATCCCGGGCTGGTTCGGATTCCACGAGGTATTTCACGCCTGCACCGTGATCGCGGCGATCTGCCACTACGTCGCGATCGCACTGGCCACCTTCACCGCGGCCTAGAGGATAGGGCGTTCGCCCACCCCGCGGAGGTGAACACCCCACCCGGCGGGGCATCGGCACCGGGCGCTGCGCGGGAGATGACACGCATCAAACCGCGGCCCCGGGGTCCAGGCCTGGGCAGCGGCCGCGCGGAGGCACAGAGGCCTCATGTGATCATCTAGGATGGCGCCGTGGCAGGACGTAACCCGAGGGCAGGCGCCCGTGACATGTTCTGGTCGCTTGCGGTCTTGCTGGTCCCAGTCCTCATCATCATCGCGATCTATGCCCGTCCCGGAGACGAGACGCCACGGCCCATTGACTACCAGACGGTGCTGGCTCAGGCCCGGGAAGAATCCCCCTACCCGGTGCTGGCCCCGCGGAACCTGCCCGAGTCCTGGATACCGACGCGCGCTCGCTGGGCGAAGGCGGGCCAGACCTGGCTCGACGGCAAACCGGCGTCTGGGAACTCCTGGCAGCTCGGGTTTCTCGACCCGACGGGAACATATATCGCGGTGCAGCAGCGCGACGGGGCAGCCATAGCACCCTTCATCGCCCAGCTCACCCGAGACGGCAGACCGGGAGAGCAGGTCAGCCTGGGCGGGAGACTGTGGCAGCGCCACGTCTCAGCTGATGGGCGAACTCGCAGCCTCGTACACAGCCAGGAGCAGATGAGCGTCGTCGTCGCCGGCGATACCGAGTTCGCCCAGCTCGAATCCTTCGCGGAGATCCTGACCGGCTGACAGGGGCCCGCTCCCTCTGATCGCGGCCTGGGACGGAGACGAGCCGACGACCCAGGCCGGTTGCGGTGGACTGGGGGCTGGCCGGAGCGGGCCTTCTCGCCAGCCGTCGGCGGCCGGGCAGCCTCAGGCCTCCTGGGAGCGGACCTTGTCGACCTGGGCGCGGGCACCGTCGAGGATTCGCTGACAGTGGGCGGCCAGTGCCTCTCCCCGTTCCCAGAGGGCGAGCGCGTCCGCGAGAGGAGCACGCCCGGACTCCAGCTTCGTGACCACCTCGCCCAGTTCTTCCCGGGCCTGTTCGTAGCTCAACTGCGTGATGTCCTTCATGCGAAATCCTTCATGTGCGTCTCGTGTGCAAGTCGATATGGGGCGGACGCCGGGCAGCGGGCGGGCCCTCGGGCGCCATCGTCGCGGTGACTTTCAGGTCTAGCTCTCCATATCCCAGGCGGGCGTGTACCTGATCCCCAGGGTTCGCCTGGGTCGCCGACGACATGGTCTCGCCGGTTTCGGTCGTCAGGATCGCATA
>JAUMYR010000168.1 GCA_030528545.1 Propionibacteriaceae bacterium | reverse complement strand
TTGTGGGATCTTCACAAGATTTCGGCCGATCCTTGAAATCGGGGCCGATTCTGCGGTGTGTTTCCCACGGTCGGAAGCGGAGGGGTTCCGTCTTCGCCTCCGGGCTGTCAGAGTGTGACCGACACTGGATAGGAGGCCCCGTTGTTCCGACGCATCGCCATCGTCAACCGTGGAGAGGCTGCCATGCGCCTGATCCACGCAGTGCGCGATCTCAACGCCGAGTCCGCGAGCGACCCCATCACCACGATCGCCCTGCACACCGACTCCGAGCGCACCGCGATGTTCGCCCGTGAGGCCGACGAAGCTTATACGCTCGGCCCGGCATCGTCGCGTCCCTATATCGACCACGATCTCCTCGCCCGCGCCCTGACCGAGGTCCGCGCCGACGCGGTCTGGGTGGGCTGGGGCTTCGTCGCCGAGGACGCCGACTTCGCCGAGCGTGTCGGCCAGCTCGGCATCACCTTCATCGGTCCTTCGCCCGAGGCCATGAGACGCCTCGGCGACAAGATCGGCTCCAAACTGCTAGCCGAGGAGGTCGGGGTTCCCGTCGCTCCCTGGTCTGGCGGTGGCCTCGACACGCTGGAGGACGCCCTAGCCGCCGCGGAGCGCATCGGCTACCCCCTCATGCTCAAGGCCACCGCTGGCGGAGGCGGACGCGGCATCCGCCGGGTCGACTCCCCGGACGCCCTGGCCGACGCCTACCAGCGCACCCGCGAGGAGGCCGAGCGGGCCTTCGGGTCGGGCACCGTCTTCCTGGAAAAGCTCGTCACCGGCGCCCGCCACGTCGAGGTGCAGCTCATCGCCGACGGCACCACCGCGTGGGCGATCGGCGTGCGGGACTGCTCCGTCCAGCGCCGCAACCAGAAGGTCATCGAAGAGTCGGCCTCCCCGCTGCTGACCGCCGAGCAGAGCGCCGGGCTGCGGGCCGCCGCCGAGAGGCTCGCGGTGGCCGTCGGCTACCGCGGCGCGGGCACCGTCGAGTTCCTCTATCAGCCCGACGAACAGAGCTTCGCCTTCCTTGAGGTCAACACCCGCCTCCAGGTGGAACACCCCATCACAGAGGTCACCTGCGGCTTCGACCTCGTCAAGGCCCAGATCCGGGTCGCGGCGGGAGAGCCGCTCGGCGAGCGCCCCACCGAGTCCGGCCACGCCGTCGAGGCCCGCCTCAACGCCGAGGATCCCGACCGCGACTTCGCCCCCGCCCCCGGCCGCATCGAGCACCTCTCCTTCGGCTGCGGGCCCGGCGTGCGCATCGACACCGGCGTGGCCGAGGGGGACGAGATCCCTGCCGACTTCGATTCCATGATCGCCAAGGTCATCGCCCACGGCCGCACCCGTGAGGAGGCCCTCGCCCGGCTGCGCCGCGCCCTCACCGACACCACCGTCGTGATCGCTGGCGGAGCGACGAATAAGTCCTTCGTCCTGGACCTCCTCGACCGGCCGGAGATCACCGGCTCGCCGGGGGTCGCCTGGGCCGATACCTCATGGATCGACCGCACCCGCGCCGCCGGGGGTCTGGTCGCGGACACACACAGCGAGGTCGCGCTGGTCGCCGCCGCCATCGAGGCCTACCGGGAGACCGAGCGCCAGCAAGTCGTGCGGCTTCTGGAGACCGCGCGCGGCGGGCGTCCCCAGGCAGCCCACGACCCGAGCGCCACCATCGACCTCAAGCTGCGCGGCTGCGTCCACCAGCTCACCGTCTCCCGCATCGGCTGGCAGGAGTTCCGGGTCGGCAACGGCGCCCGCCAGGTCCGCGTCGGGGTGGAACAGCTTGACAGGTTGCACTCGCGGATCACGGTGGAGGGGGACCGCCACCGGCTGCTCGTCGCCACTCACGGTCCGATCCATCTGGTCGAGGTCGACGGCGTGGCCCACCGCATCTCCCGCGACGAGGGCGGCGTGGTCCGCAGCCCCGCCCCGGCGCTGGTGGTCGCCACCCCCGTCGCCGTCGGGGACGAGGTGGCCGCGGGCGAGGCCGTCGTGGTGCTGGAGTCCATGAAGATGGAGACCTCTCTGGTCGCCCCGTTCGCGGCGCGCATCCGCGAGGTGCTCGTCAAACCCGGCACGCAGGTGGAGGGGCTGGCTCCGCTGCTACGGCTTGAGCCTGTCGGCGAGACCCACGACGAGACCGCCGCGACGAGCCTTGACCTGCCCGCCCTGCGCGACCTCGATGCCGCGACCGCCTGGCGAGAGGCCCTCGCAGACCTCAGCGGCGCCGTCCTCGGTTTCGACGCCGGTCCCGGCCTGCTCGACCGCTACCTCGCCGCGCGGGACACCTACGTCGCGGCGGGCGGGGACGTACTGGGCGGCGAATGCGACCTGCTGGCCGTCTTCTCCGACATCGCCGAGCTGGGCCGCAACCGTCCCGCGGGCGAGCAGACCCGCACCGAGTTGCGCATCCACTCCGACCGCGAGTACCTGCACAGCTTCCTCACCACGCTGGACGCCGACCGGGCCAGCCTCCCGGCCACCTTCGTCGACCGTCTGACCCGGGCGCTGGGGCACTACGGCATCGCGGCCCTGGACCGCAGCCCCCAGCTGGAGGACGCTGTCTTCCGCGTCTTCCTGGCCCAGCAGAACAGCCGTGACACGCTCGGCCTAGTCCTTGGAGTGCTGGAACGCTGGCTGACCGAACCGGCCCCCGACGGCGAACACGCCTACCGCACCCGGGCACAGCTGGAGCGCCTCAAGCAGGCCACCCAGTTGCGCCACGCCGTCCTGGCCGACCTGGCCCGTTCGGTGCGGTTCCGGTGGTTCGACGAGCCGCCGGTGCTGGCCGAACGGGCCCGGATCTGGGCCGATATGCGCGCCGAGGTCGCCAGGCTCGCCGCCGACCCTGACTGTCCCGGATACGCCGACGGCATCGCCCGCCTCGTCGCCGTGCCCGAGAAGAACGACGTCACCCTGGCCCAGCGGCTGGCCGACGGGCTGCGGGGACCGGAACCGATGCTGGAGGTCCTCGCCCGCAAGCACTACGGGCCCTTCGGCCTCGACGCGCGCGTCGAACAGGCCGGTGGGCGTACCGTCCTGACCGGCGAGTACACCGTCAGCGGCCGCCGCTCTCAGCTCATCTCGACCACCGGGTCCACCGGCGAACTGGGCCCGGACGGCCCCATCGCCGCCCTCGTCACGGAACGCGTCGACAACCCCGGCGGCGGGACGGTGGTCGAGCTGTACCTGGCTCACGACGGCGACGAACCCGAGCTGGGCTCCGAGCTCGGGGCGTGGCTCCCGGCGACCGTCCGGCGCGTGGTGGTGGCGCTCTGCGGCCCGGGCGGCAGCATCACCTACCTGACCCTCCGCAGCGGCAAAGGCTTCGCCGAAGACAAGGTGCTGCGCGACCACCACCCGATGGTCGCCCGCCGCCTCGACCTGTGGCGGCTGAGCGAGTTCGACCTCGAACGGCTCCCCTCCCCCGACGACGTGCTGCTGATCTCGGCTCGCGCGAAATCCAATCCGTCGGATCACCGGCTGATCGCGATGGCGCAGGTGAGGCAGGAGTCCATCGTCCGCGAGGGCGGGCGGCTCGTCGCCGTCCCCTACGTCGAGCGGGCGATCGAGCACTGCCTGGAGTCGATCCGCCGGTCCCGGAAACCCAACGGGAGCCTCAACCTCAACCACGTCTGGGTGCACGTGTGGCCGGTCCTCGACCTGGATCCGCGCGAGGCCCAGCACTTGCAGCACCGGATCACGCCCCTGACCGATTCCACCGGCCTTGAGGAGGTGGTGGTGCACGGCACCTTCATCGTCGACGCCCAGCCCCAGGAACTGGTCGTCCGGTTCCACCGGCTGCTGTCCGGGGAGGTCGGCGTCGAGGTGCGTGGGCCCAGCAGTGAACCGCTGCGGCCCATCGACGACTACCAGGCGAAGGTGCTGCGGGCCCGCGGCCGCGGCCTGGTCTACCCTTACGAACTGGCCGGGACCCTGGCTGGCGACGGCGGGAGCGTGACGGAGCTGGACCTCGACGGGGACCGCCTGGTAGAGGCCGACCGGCCGCCGGGACGCAACACCGCGGGCATCATCTGCGCCCGGGTGTGCACACCCACGCGGCTACATCCCGAGGGGGTGACCCGGATCGTGCTCGCGGGTGACCCGACGAAGGGGCTCGGGGCGCTCGCGGAGCCGGAGTGCCGCCGCGTCATCGCGGCCCTCGACCTGGCCGAGGAGCTTGGCGTCCCCCTCGAGTGGTATGCGCTCAGCTCGGGGGCGCGGGTGTCGATGACCTCGGGCACCGAGAACATGGACTGGGTCGGCGCCGCCTTGAAACGCATCGTGGAGTTCACCCAGGCCGGGGGCGAGATCAACATGGTCATCGCGGGCATCACGGTCGGGGCTCAGCCCTACTGGGCGGCTGAGGCGACGATGCTCATGCACACCAGGGGTGTCCTGGTGATGACTCCGGATTCGGCGATGGTGCTGACGGGTAAGCAGTCGCTCGACTACTCGGGCGGGGTCTCGGCGGAGGACAACTTCGGTATCGGCGGCTACGACCGGGTGATGGGCCCGAACGGCCAGGCGCAGTATTGGGCCCAGGATCTGCCGGGGGCGTTCCAGGTGCTGATGGCGCACTACGACGCCACCTATATCGCGCCCGGTGAGGCCGGGGTGCGGCGCGCCCCCACCTCGGACCCGGTGGGACGCGATGTGTCCTCCTCGCCGCACGACCTGCCGGGGTCGGAGTTCCGCACGGTCGGGGAGATCTTCTCCTCCGAACTCAACCCGGACCGGAAGAAGCCCTTCGACATCCGCAGCGTGATGCGGGCCGTGGTGGACGCTGACGGGCCGCTCCTGGAGCGGTGGGCCGGGATGGCCGACGCCGAGACGGCCGTGGTGACGGATGCCAGGCTCGGCGGGCACTCGGTCTGCCTCATCGGGATCGAATCGAGACCCGTCGCCAGGGCAGGGTTCCCGCCCACGGATGGGCCCGACACCTACACGGCCGGGACGCTGTTCCCGCGGTCGAGCAAGAAGGTGGCCCGGGCCATCAACGCGGCCTCGGGCAACCGGCCGCTGGTGGTGCTGGCGAATCTGTCCGGTTTCGATGGCTCGCCGGAGTCCATGCGGAACCTACAGCTGGAGTACGGCGCGGAGATCGGCCGGGCGATCGTCAACTTCCGCGGGCCCATCGTCTTCGTCGTC
>JAUMYR010000008.1:2483-40622 GCA_030528545.1 Propionibacteriaceae bacterium | reverse complement strand
TTGCCCGCGTTCACCGCATCGACGTGACGCTGCGAAACGTCAACGCCCACGACCTGCGCGCCCCTCGCCGCCAATATCGCTGCGGTCGGCAGCCCTATGTAGCCCAATCCAATCACTGCGACAATCGCTGCTCCACCCATCAGCAACCTCTTTTCCTATGGATCTGCAGCGTAAAGCATCTCACGACCTGAGCCGGGAAGAGAAAGAAATGTCCCTGGCGCCCCAGGTTGAGACCATGTGGTGCAGGCACGCAAGCCCGGATAGCCTCCTTGGCTTGAACCTCCGGGAGCAGCCAGCGAACCGACCCGGAAGGGGGCAAATATTGATCCCCTAAGGGCGATGAAGCGCCGCATGCTACGGCATCCAGGGGTCACTTCGCTATACTCCGGTGCTGGGGGAAGCACGTCGACGGCCTTTCGGGGAGATGAGGGAAATCATGCGGATCATGACCGTGTATGGAACGCGCCCAGAAGCGATCAAGGTCGCCCCAGTCATTCAAGCGCTCAGGACCGATCCTCGCTTTGAGTCTATTTCAGTCACAACGGGGCAGCACCGGGAGATGCTGGACCAAGTCAACAAGGTGTTCGGGATCACCCCAGACTGTGACCTCGATGTCTTCGAGCCCGGCCAGCCACTCAACGGTCTCATGGCCAAAGCGTTCTCTCGGCTCGATCCGGTCTTGGAGGAGTACTCGCCCAATGCGGTGCTAGTCCAAGGCGACACCTCCACCGTCGCTGCCGCCTCGATCGCGGCGTTCTATAGGAACATTCCGGTGGTGCATCTTGAGGCCGGGCTTCGCAGCGGCAGCATCTCCTCCCCCTTTCCGGAAGAGGGAAACCGCAAGATCACCTCCCAGATAGCGGCGCTGCACCTCGCCCCGACCCAGACCTCGAAACAGAATCTGATCCGGGAGTCCTTCCCCGGAAGCGACATCGCGGTCACGGGTAATACCGTCATCGACGCGCTGTTGCAGGCCGTGGCCCAGGATATTGAGATCACATCGGACGAACGCCTCGCCAAGGCGATCGCGGATCAAACACCGTTGCTTCTGGTCACCACTCACCGCCGCGAGAACTGGCACAGCATGTCCGGAGTCGGGCTCGCGCTGCACCGCATCGCGGTCCGTTACCCCGACATGCTCATCGTGCTTCCGGCGCACCGCAACCCGATCGTGCGTGACGCGATCCTGCCCCACTTGCGGGATTGCCCCAATGTCATCACCACCGAGCCCCTTCCCTACGGCGAGTTCACCCGAGTCATGAAGTCGGCACACATCGTGCTCACCGACTCCGGAGGGGTCCAGGAGGAGGCCCCGGCGCTGGGAAAACCCGTCCTTGTGATGAGGGACAACACCGAACGCCCCGAAGCCGTGACCGCTGGCACCGTCAAGCTGATCGGCACCGAAGAGGACCGCATCGTTGAGGAGGTCAGCCACCTACTCGACGATCCGGATGCCTACTCGGCGATGGCCAACGCGGTCAATCCCTATGGGGATGGGCACGCATCCGAACGCGCCATCGCCGCCATCGCCGAGCTGCTCGGTGTAGGCACCCGCCTCCCAGACTTCTCGGGAGGAACCAATAACAGCAACACCTGAAATTGCTTCACCCATGCCGCGGATACTGCTACTGACCCAGCACTTCCCGCCCGAAGAAAATGCCCCCGCCGTGCGCTGGTCTTGGCTCTCGGACGCTTTAGTAATGCACGGTTTTGAGGTCAAGGTGCTCACCGCGAGCTGGGGAAACGGCGGTGTCGAAAAACCGAAACCCGGGCTCACCATCCGGCGGATCAAGAACACGGTCTCCGGCCGCGGCATCGTGAAGCGCTTGCTCAACGAAGCAATCGTGGCATCGAAAACCTTCTTGTCTATCAGAGGCCAAGACCGCCCCGACGTCGTCATCGCTTCCGCGCCTCCACTGACCTCTCTTCCCCTGGCACGCCTGCTGGCAGCCCGCTATCACTGCCCCCTAGTCTGCGATTTGAGGGACGCCTGGCCCGAACTGTTGGACAACTGGCGGGAATGGAACCAAGACGGGATCGATCCGCCCAAGCCCCACCGGCCGCGCCAGGCCCTGTTCTCATCGGTGTTCCGGGTGCTCAGCCGGTGGCTGCAGTGTCTGCAACGCCGCGCCGGACTCGTCGTGACTACCTCCGAGCGTTACGCCACGGCCGTCCGGGAACGCACCGGTAAGGAAGTGATTTGCGTCCGCAACATTCCGGTGGCCGCAGCCGCGTCATACCCCGCTCCGGCTCCTTCGGGCGAGTTGCGGGTACTCTATCTCGGCAACATCGGGCGCGCCCAGCACCTCTCTACAGCGATCCGTGCCGCGGCCCTTGCCAAGGAGTCGGGGGCCGCTCTCACCCTGCGGGTCGTTGGCGACGGAGCCCAAGCCCAAGCCTGCCGCAGGCTGGCGGCGCGGCTGAACGCCCCGGTGGAGTTCCACGGGAGGATTCCCCGGCACGAGGTCCCAGACCACTATGCCTGGGCAGACACGATCCTGGTGATGCTGCGCGAATGGTATCCGCTGACTATGACGGTGCCGTCCAAACTCTATGAGGCCCTCGCCTCCGGCCGCCACGTCAGCGCCAGCGTCGCCGGAGAGACCGCCGACATCATCGCGTCCACGAAAGCGGGCGACATCGTCGCGCCGAAAGACCCCGTAGCCCTAGCCCGCCTCTGGTCAGACCTCGCCGCCGACCGCTCCCGGCTGATCCGCCCCGACGCGGGCGAATGGCTGAGCGCCAACACCGATGCCACGCTGCTCGCGGACCGGTACGCGACGGCCCTGCGTGCCCTGCTGGAGGACGCCACGCGATGAATGCCTCCCCGCTGCGGTGGGTGGCAGACATCACCCTCGCCGCCGACACCAGCATCCGCGGGCTTTTGGAAGACCCCCTTCATCTCGCGGTGCAGGCGGCCCGCAGGCTAGGCCTGGTCTCTGCCCCACCCCACTCGGCTCAAGGTCTCCTAGCCGCATACCGGTGGTATCTATCGGATCACCCCGAGCAGGCACGGCACGCCCTCGGTCTGCTGGGAGAACAGACTGGCTGGCGCCGCAAACTCGCCCGGAGGCTGGCGGTGCAGCTCGGTGCCCTCCGGGCCGACGAGACCGACCCGGCGCGTCTGCGTGCCCAGGACTTGAGCCAGGTCGGCGCCCTCAGCGCCGCGTCCGAGATCGCGCCCGCGGGCTCCCGGCTCGCCGCGCGGCTGGCTTCGGAACTAGCCTTACTGAGGCCCGAACCGCGGCCCTGCCACGCGACGAACGGGAAGCCGGATTCCGCGCTCTTCCTGCTCACCAACTCGCTGCCGCACACTCGCTCCGGTTACACCATCCGCAGCCACTCCATGCTGGCGGCCTTGCGTTCCTCCGGCCTCAAGCTCAATGCCGCGACGAGGCTGGGCTACCCCACCACGATCGGACGGCTCGGGACGCCGCTGACCAGCGTGGTCGACGGCATTGCCTACCACCGGCTACCAGCCTGGCGCCTGCCCGTGCGCCTCGACGAACGGATCGCTGCCCACGTCGCCGCCGCGTCCACGCTAACCGAAAAGCTGCGCCCAGGCGTGCTGCACTGCACCACCGATTACACCAACGCTCTCGTCGCTCGCGAGCTCAGCGGCCGCTTCGGGCTGCCCTGGGTGTATGAGATGAGGGGGCAGTTGGAGCTGACCTGGATCTCCTCTCGTCCCGCCGAGCTGCGAGATGAGGCGGCCGCTAGCGAGCGCGTCCGCCTGCTGCGGGCCAAAGAGGCCGAACTCGCCAGGGACGCACACGCCGTGATCGTGCTGTCACAGGTGCAACGCGACGACCTCATCGGACGGGGGGTCCCCGCTGAACGGATCAGCGTCCTACCCAATGCCGTCGACCTGTCATTCCTCGGCCAGGGCCTCGAACCGGCTCAAGCCCGGGTTCAGCTCGGGCTGCCTTCCGATGGCATCTGGGTAGGATCCGTGTCGTCACTTGTCGGCTACGAAGGGTTCGATGTGTTGCTGGAGGCTGTGGCTCGATGCCGCTCGGCCGGGGCCGACGTCCGCTGCGCACTGGTCGGCGATGGAGTCTCCCGTCCCGGCCTGATCCGGCAGGCCGAGGATCTGGGGCTGGGTGAGGCCGTGATATTTCCAGGACGCCAGCCCAGAACCGACGCGGGCCTGTGGCACCAGGCCCTCGACATCTTCGCGGTGCCACGCCAGGACCACGCCGTCACCCGGGTGGTGACCCCGCTGAAACCGATCGAGGCGATGGCCCTCGGGCGTCCGGTCGTGGCGAGCAATCTGCCCGCCCTGGCCGAGCTGGTCGCCTCCCCGGGAACAGGCCTGCTCGTCGACCCCGATGACCCCGGTTCTCTCGCCGAGGCGATACTGAGGCTCGCCAGCGACCATGAGTTGCGCCGTGACCTGGCCTCTCGCGGCAGGGCCTTCGCGGCACAACGAACCTGGCCAGCCAATGCGGACAGATGCCGCTCGATCTATCGTGAGGTGTGCGGTGTCTAGGTTCATTCCTGACGATGTCGCGCTCGCAAGGGCACAAAACGGGGAAGCCCCCGCGCTGCGCCCGGTGAGCGCCCGTCCACCCCTGCACACCTATATCCGGCAGCTATGGCAGCGCAGGCACTTTATCCGGATGCAGGGCTGGTCCCAGGCCATGGCCCAGCATCAGGGCACGCTGCTCGGCAATCTCTGGCTGATCGTTGCCCCCATCATCGATGGGATGGTGTATTTCTTCGTGTTCGGGATGCTATTTCCTGGCAGCAAGGGAATCCCCAACTTCTTCGGTTACCTCGTGATCGGGGTATTCTTGTTCACCTTCACGTCCCGGGTGCTGACCGGGTGCGTCCGTTGCATCGAGACAGACCGCGGCCTGATCAGAGCCTTCGCTTTTCCCCGAGCGGCGCTGCCGGTAGCGGTGGTCTGGCGCGAACTGATCGGTCTGCTGCCAGTGCTCTATGCTTTAGCCATCCTGCTTTTCGTGGTTCCCCCCTATGGGAAACTGGGGTGGGCCTGGGTGTACTTCCCAGGGATTTTGGCGCTCCAGACCGTTTTCAACCTCGGACTCGGTTTCATCCTGGCTCGGCTTGGCGCGCGCCTGCCCGATCTTCGCCACCTGGTTCCCTATGCGATGAGGCTGCTGCTCTACAGTTCCGCCGTAATGTTCGCGATCGACCGGTTCGACGATCATCCCCCACTCGATGTGATCGCCCGCCACAACCCGATATTCCTGGTGTTGGACGCGAGCCGCGGCATCCTGCTGCACAACACCCCACCGGCCATGGATACCTGGTGGCAGCTGGCCGCCTGGGCCTTTGGAACCCTGCTCATCGGGCTGGTCTTCTTCTGGCAGGCGGAGGTGAAGTATGCCCGTCACGCCCTGGGCTAACCTCTCGGTCGTCATCGACAACCTCAGCCTCGTCTACCGTCCCACCACAGACGACATCAACGATGTACCCGAGGGCAAACGCTTCGGGGCTCGGCTCGGGCGCGCCTTTGGGCGTCCCTACCGCGCCGAGGTGCATGCGCTCAAGAACATCACCCTGCGGGTCTACGAGGGCGAGCACGTTGGCATCGTCGGGACCAATGGTTCTGGAAAGAGCACACTGCTGCGGGCGATCGCCGGAATCGAGGCGCCGACGCTGGGTAGCGTGCGAGCGACCGCGATGCCGACGCTGCTCGGTGTGAATGCCGCGCTGATCCCCCACCTGACCGGCGCCAAGAACATCCACCTCGGGCTACTGGCCCTCGGCTACACCCCGGCCCAGGCCCGGGCAGCGACCCCCGCCGTCGCGGACCTGGCGGGCATCGGGAAAGCCATCAATCGTCCCATGAATACCTATTCCTCGGGCATGGGTGCACGGTTGCGGTTCGCGATCGCCGCATCCATTCAGCCCGAGATCCTACTCATCGACGAGGCCCTCGGCACCGGCGACGCTGGCTTCGCCGAGAAGGCGAAGCGTGCGATCAATGACCTCCGTGCCCGTGCAGGGACCATCTTTCTGGTCTCGCACGCCGCGAAGACGATCGAGGAGATGTGCAGCCGGGCCATCTGGCTACACGAAGGCCAGATCATCGCCGATGGGCCCGCCGAAACTATCGCCCTGCACTACCGCAAGTGGGCTTGGGCAGTCGCCACCGACGAGCCCGAGAAAGCCGCCCAGTTATTCGCGGAAGCCCGCTACCTGTGAGCCGATTGCACGCGGACTAAGCCCCGGCTCACAGGAAGACGTGGCTCCGGGGATCCCCGGCGAAGGTCATCTCGCCGGTGGCCAGCAGGGCCCAGTCCGACATGGCCCAGGTGTGCTGGCCGTGCCTCATCTGGACGAAGTTGTACCGGTCCGCGGCGTAGATCCGCCCCCCTGCCTGGGCGACCCGGCGCAGCCAGTCGGTGTCCTCCCCGATGGTCCGGTCGGCGAAGGGAACCTGCACGAACAGCTCCCGGGGTGCGGTGATCGTCGGCCCCATGACCATGTGCGACCAGCGGTGCTCCCGCGGGGCGAACCTCCGCATCGTCAGGTCGAGCCCGGCCAGGTACATGTAGTGGGCGTGCTTGCCCACCACGTCCGCCCCGGAGAACCGCTGGGCGTACAGCAGGTCCAGCAGGTAGTGGGGGCCGTACAGATCGTCGTCGTCCATCTTGGTCGCGATCTCGCCGTCGGCCAGTTCCACGGCGCGCCGCAGGCAGACCCCGAGCTCCGCGCTGGCCTCCATCGTGGCGTAGGCGACATCGGCGATGCCGAGCTCCCCCGTCCGGGCGCGAAGCTCGGCCCGGTCGAGTTCGAAACCGTGCGTGATGAGCACCAGCTGGACCTCGACCCCGAGCTGGGCGGCCACCGAGGCCAGCGCATGGCCGATCTGGTGAGGGCGGTTCGTCGACACCATGGCCGAGACACTCGGCAGGCGAAGGGCGTCGCTGCCGCGTCCGATCGCACGCAGCACGTCGGCGGCCCGGTGGCCGTAGGTGTGCTTGGCCCAGATCTCCCGCTGGGCCAGGTGCACCATCCGCTCGGCCAGTTCGGGCGAACGCGCCAGCGCACGGATCGTGTTCGCGGCCTCCTCCCGGGTGTCGACGATCGGCACCTGGCCTGCGGAGAAGAAGTTCGGGATCGCCGCGCTGCGCGTCGTCACCACCGGGGTGCCGCAGGCCAGGATCTCGAACACCCGGCGGGAGCACATCGAGGGCGAGTCGACGACCGAGTTCACGTTCAGGAAGACCTTGTAGGCCTTGTAGGCGGTCAGCATCTGCTCGTAGCTCAGCGACCCGACCACCCGGTCGGCGAACTCAGGCGGGAACTGGTAGCGCTCCTGATTGCCGAGAAAACGCGAGAAGATCTCCAGGCCGAGAGGGAGCTTCCTGGACGCATCCAGCGCGCCGCCCAGCAGCAGGTCCATCTGTGCCCGCCGCTCGGGGAACTTGTGAGCGAAATACATGCCCCCGAAGGCCACGTCGCGCACCCGCGTCCCACCATGCAGCCGGATCGGGTTGTGCACCGCGTCCTGGGCCGCGAAAGGCAGGACGCCCACCCGGTCGTGGCCGAGCCGCTCCCGGTAGGCCTCAAGCAGGTTGACATCAGTGGTGAAAACCTGATCGAACAGGGCCGCAGTTTCGATGAAGTCCTCGAAGTGCGGCGGGTCCTCCTTGTTCCAGAACACCGTAGGTATGCCGTGCTCCCGGCAATGCGCGACAAGTTCCTTGAGTGCGGGCCGGGGAGCCGAACCGCCCGCCAGGTGGTACTGCCAGGCGTCCCGGTTACCGTGCCAGGCGGACTCGACGAACAGCAGGTCGACCGGGGTCTCGGCCAACTGCTCCCGCCACCCCTGGGGGGTGAGGACCACGGTGTGGAACTCGTACCCCCAGGCCATCTGGCTGAACTCGTCCAGGATCACAGCCGCGGTCACATCCGCATAACGCGGCGGGTTCTCCGGCAGGGAGAGCGGCTGGAAACTGACCTTCTTCCGCCCGCGGAACCGCCGCACGCGCATACCGGCGGACCCGTTGCGCAGGTCGGCCTCGGCGCCCAGCCGCCATCGGCGCCACTGCTCAAGCCCACCCCTGCGCAGGTGCCACAGTCCGGTCCGCCACCGCCTCAGCCACCCTGCCTTGCGCTGCTTCGTCCCCATGCCACTCCAGCCGGTCAAAGGATCCCCGACAGCGCGCTATCCAACGCTTCGGCCATGCTGTCGGAGCTTGCACGATCATAGTGGAAGGCGGCCAGTCCCCAGCGGTGTTCAGTGTCGGCGACGACCTCCGTGAAGCGCAGCACGGGGAGCCCCAGCTGGGCCAGCACATCGTAGTAACGCTCGAACCACTGGTTCGCGCACGGGGCCGAGAGCCCGAAGCTCGCCGGAGTGGTCTTGCCCTTGTCATCGACCAGCGCCCAGTCGGGGGCCAGGACGAAGGCGCGTCCGGTCAGCCCGGCTTGCTGGAGCGCCGCCACCACCGCTTCGGCTCTCTCGATCCACAGGTTCAGATGAGCCAGCGTGGCGAAGGGGATCACCTCGCCCTTGCTGTCGAGGCTGTCTTGGACCCCGTGGCGCATCTTTTCCACGCTGCGGGTAACGAAGCTGCCGTCTGGCATGCGGACCACCCCGAGCCGCTCGTCGCACAGGTCCAGGACGAGACAGTCGGCACTGTTAGAGGCCAGCACGGCCCGAAGCTCTGACAGAGCCGAGCCCGCGACGTCATCGTGAGCCATGCGGGTCTGGAATCGGCCGCCGAGCTGGCCTAGGTCGCCGACGGCGCCCGTGGCATTGGACCCGGCGGAGATCCAGGACTGGCGGGCGATATATCGGGCGACCCGGTAGCGCGCTGGCATGATCTCCATCAGATCCCGGGTGACGCAACTACCCCATAAGGCGACCCGGACGCCCGGCCGCTCAGCCGACTGGGTCATCGGGCGGATCCACTGGTGGCGGCGCCACGCTCTCCTCTGGCCCGCCCGGCGGCGGCTGTGGCGCTTCGGTAGAGGGCGGGGGCTCTGACTGCGGTGCCGACGGCGAGGCCGTCTGTTCGGGGGTCGGGCCGGTCGTTCCGGGCTGGGTCTGCGGAGGCTGGGTCACATTCGCCGGAGCAGTGACGTCGATGGATGCTCCCGATCCCTGCCTGTTGTCGGCCCCAACCGGAACCACCGTGATCCTGACCGAGCGCCGGGAGTTCCACAACACGATGCCGGTCGTCCTCGGGATGGTCGCAATGGTCTCGGAGTTGACCATCACGGTGTACTTATCTGCTCCCGCGACCGGATCCCAGCGCACCGTCACAGCGCGGGATGTATTGGACACGACCGTCAGCCCGCTGAGCGAACCAACCTGTGGGGCCGCGGTGGGGGACGCCTGGGTCGGTTCCGCGGTGGGCGTCGTAGTGGGCTCGGGAGTCGGCGTGGCTGAGGGGGTCGCGCTCTGGGTGGGAGATGCGCTGGCCTCGAGGCTTGGTGTCGGCTGAATCGCGACGACCGGGCCGGGCGCTGTCGCGGTCAGATACCATGCCAGCGACGCGCCCATGCCGAGACTGAGCAGAATGCCAGTCCGCACCTGTGCCCTCTTCACCACCCAGATTCTACGCGGCCCGCATAGCTAGGACCAGTCCGGTCCCGGCCAGGCAGGGCCTCAGAGCCCTAATCGATGCGGCGGGTGAGGCCCTCGCCCGCGGTGATGAAGTGCATGGATTCCAGGTATCGGCGGTGTTCCGGGGCTCCGGGACGAGCGACGATATAGCTGACTCCGAGGTCGCGAAAGGCCTTGGCTCCCTCGCCGTAGATGAACTCTCCCATGCGCGAATCCCGGTAGGCCGGGGTCACATAGTCGAGGTCGGCATGCATCGCGTCGTCGCGGATCCTCCCGACGAAAGCGCCCGCCGGGAGCCCGTCGCGGTTGAGCAGCCAGACATGGGCGTCCGGGTGTAGTTCAAATCCGGGTTGCAGCCGGTCGATATCCCCCCGGTGAGCGGCGAGGAAATCAGCGAGGAATGGCGCGTCGGCACTGATCGGCACCATCGCGAGGTTCTTCTTTCGCAGCTCCTTGCTGAGGAACCACACGTTGAGAGCCGCGATCGCGGCATTGGTGATGATGACCGGGACCGACCCGATGAGCACGCCGTACACCACGAAGGTGACCGACCCGATCAGCGAGATCACCCGCAACCGCACCACCGAGGTCATCGCTAGCGATAGCACGATCAGCGCGGACGCGAGGTAACCGATCACTTCAACCACGAAGCGCATCCTACGCCGCGCCGTCCGCCTCCGCTGTCCGCACGGCAACGCCCCCAGCCCGCGCTTCGGCCTTCTTCCGCAGCCACAACGCCCTCCACTCGGGGTCGTCGAGGACTAGGCGTACCGTCGGGCAGTTGTGAGGGCCGTCCGCGCCTGGCACGCACAGCGCGCAGGGCTCGCCCGGCCGGAGCGGGCACAGCGGGGTCGCGAGTCTCCTTCTCACGCCTCCAGGGTACGTCGCACCAGCCCAGCGACCTTGCTAGACCCCCAAACCGTCATATATCTTGATATCAAGAGAATCCGGGTGTGTCGTGACGGTTATCCTGATGGCGCACACTCATTGAGGAGAGGTCACATGGCCAAGATCATCTACACGCTCACCGACGAAGCGCCGCTGCTGGCGACCTATTCGCTGCTGCCCATCGTGCAGGCATTCGCCGACAAGGCTGGGGTGAGCGTCGAGACCCGCGACATCTCACTGGCCGGACGCATCATCGCGACCTTTCCCGAGTTCCTGAGCGAGGAGCAGCGCATCGGCGACGCACTCGCCGAACTCGGAGACCTCGCCAAGACTCCCGAGGCCAACATCATCAAGCTGCCCAATATCTCGGCCTCCGTCCCACAGCTCAAGGCCGCGATCGCTGAGTTGCAGGCCAAGGGTTACCCCCTTCCCGATTACCCCGAGGACCCGTCCAGCGACGAAGAACGCGACATCCGCGCCCGCTACGACCGGGTCAAGGGATCAGCGGTCAACCCGGTGCTGCGGGAGGGCAATTCCGACCGGCGCGCCCCCGAATCGGTGAAGAACTACGCCCGCAAGCACCCTCACTCGATGGGCTCCTGGACGCCCGAGTCCAAGACCAACGTGGCGACCATGGGCGCCGATGACTTCCGCCACAACGAACTCTCGGTCGTCCTGGACACCGACGACGAGCTGACGATCCGTCTGCGCTCCGGCGAACAGATCACCACGCTGAAGGACAAACTCCCGGTGCTGGCCGGGGAGGTCGTCGACGCCACGGTGCTGCGGGCAGCCGCGCTGGACGCCTTCCTCGCCGAGCAGGTCGAGCGGGCCAAGCGGGAGGGCGTGCTGTTCAGCGTCCACCTCAAGGCAACCATGATGAAGGTCTCCGACCCGATCATCTTCGGCCACGTGATCCGCGCCTTCTTCGCTCCCGTCTTCGCCCGCTACGGGGACGACCTGGCCGCCGCCGGGCTCAGCCCCAACGATGGGCTGGGGACGATCCTGGCCGGGCTGGACGCGCTGCCCAACGGCGCCGAGATCAGGGCCGCCTTCGATGCCGCACTGGCCGAGGGCCCGGCCCTGGCCATGGTGAACTCCGACAAGGGCATCACCAACCTGCACGTCCCCAGCGACGTGATCGTGGACGCGTCCATGCCCGCGATGATCCGCACCTCCGGGCACATGTGGGGCCCGGACGGCCAGGAGGCCGACACCCTCGCGGTGATCCCCGATTCGTCCTATGCCGGGGTCTACCAGGCCGTGATCGACGACTGCCGCACCAACGGAGCTTTCGACCCGACGACCATGGGCACCGTGCCCAACGTCGGCCTCATGGCGCAGAAGGCCGAGGAATACGGCAGCCACGACAAGACCTTCGAGATCGGAGCCGACGGCGTGGTCGAGGTCGTCAACGCCGCCGGTGAGGTGCTGATGAGCCACGAGGTCACCGCGGGCGACATCTGGCGCGCCTGCCAGACCAAGGACGCCCCGATCCGCGACTGGGTGAAGCTCGCCGTCACCCGCGCCCGGATCACCGGCTGGCCCGCGGTGTTCTGGCTCGATCCCGAACGGGCCCATGACCGCAACCTCGCCGACAAGGTGCGCGGCTATCTCGGCGAGCACGACACCGACGGGCTCGACATCCAGATCCTGTCGCCGGTCGAGGCGGCCAAGCTGTCCCTAGAGCGGATCCGCCGGGGTGAGAACACCATCTCGGTGACCGGCAACGTGCTGCGCGACTATCTCACCGACCTGTTCCCGATCCTGGAGCTCGGCACCAGCGCCAAGATGCTGTCGGTCGTGCCGCTGATGGCCGGAGGCGGGCTGTTCGAGACCGGGGCCGGCGGTTCGGCCCCCAAACACGTGCAGCAGCTGGTCACCGAGGACTACCTGCGCTGGGACTCCCTGGGCGAGTTCCTCGCCCTGGCCGCGTCCTTCGACCACCTGGCCCAGACCACCGGCAATGCCCGCGCGAAGGTCCTCGCCGACACCCTCGACCGGGCCACCGGGGTCTTCCTCAACGAGAACAAGTCCCCCGGACGCAAACTCGGCACCATCGACAACCGCGGCAGCCACTTCTACCTGGCCCTGTACTGGGCCAAGGAGCTGGCCGCCCAGAGCCAGGACGCGGACCTCGCCGCGGTTTTCGCGCCGGTGGCCGAGGCCCTCGCGTCCAACGTCGAGGTGGTGGAGGCCGAACTGGGCGCCGTGCAGGGCACCAGCGCCGACATCGGCGGCTACTACCGCCCGGACGCCGCTAAGACCTCCGCCGTGATGCGTCCCAGCCGCACCTTCAACCAGATCCTGGCCAGCCTGGGTTAGGCGGTTCTTCAGCCGGCAGGGGTGGGGCGCTCGCGTCCCACCCCGCGCTGGTTATCCGCCCGGACCCGCGGGGTTCCCCCTTCTTTGAGTGTTCCGAAGGCTTTCGATGCGCTGATACCCGCGGGGCTGCCCGTCGCTCACCCTCGCCCACGACAGCATGCCCGCCCCGCCGGGTCCGCGCCAGCCCCCAATCGCGGAGGAGCGATCAGTTCAGGATCGCCCAGGCCACCACGAGGACGGCGGCCACCGCGACCAGCACCGGGCCTAGGACCAGCACCGCGACCGGCAACCGGCGTTTGAGGCTGAGGTGCCCCGCGGCATAATCCCAGATTGCTTGGCGGCTGCACAGTCCCAGCAGCGCGGCGGCCGCCCCGAAGATGGCGAACCAGGCCCACGACCAGAGCACCCGGCCGCCGTCCCGCATCGCTGCCGAGGTGAGCGGCAGCAGCGCGACGGCCCCGGCCAGCGCGACGACGTAGCCAGCGATCACGATCTTGAGGTTGGTGGGCATCCGGATCATGGTCACCGCCTCCTCTTGCCCACGAGTGAGACCACGATCACCAGGGCCGACAGGGCCACCAGGAGCGGCCCGAAGGCCCCGATAGCGTAGAGGCTAAGGGTCTTCATCCCCTCCGAACCGGCGACGAAACCCACCACCTCGGGCCAGGATGTGTAGGTGATGATGCTGCCCCACAGGCCAAACCCACCGAGCCACAGCCATACCACCTCGGGCGGCAGCACCGCCGCGGCACCCCGGCCGCTGGCCTTCAGCCCCACTAGCAACAGGAAACCGCCGACCGCGACCGCGTAGAGCAGAAAGATGTCACGGACCGCACCCGGGCGTCCCCACAGCACCACGGCCGCTGCCGCCGCGAGCGCGACCAGGCCCAGCACCGTCACGATCAGCCCGGGACGCCTGACCTTCTCTCCGTTCGGTTCAACTCCCATGCCCGCCCCCATCGGTCTCGGTCACGACGGCCTCCGGAGCCCACGGCTGCATGACGTCAGGCACGCCATCATCGACCCTGATACTCACGGCGCCTCCTTTCCGCCTGAAGGTAACAGCCCGGTAGGTCACGGGCGTGGCCGCTCACCAGGGCCAGGCGGCGGCGGTTCCGGCTCACCTGATGGGCGGGTCCCCTCCGCCGCCGCGAGTAATCTGGGGGCATGAGCCGCCCGTTCCACAAGCCAGTCCGGCGTCCCAGCGACGTGATCGACACCTATGTCGGCTCGGGTGACCCGGCCGAGATCACCGCCGCCGCCCATGACACCGCCGCTGCTCTGCTGCACCGCGTCCGGGAGTGCCGGGACCCCGAGGCCGCCGAGCGGGTGATCGCCTATGCCGATGCACACGGCATCGACGACGTGGCGGAGCTGTGGGCGTCCTCCGACCCGGTGACCCTGCCGGGAGCGCTGTGGCGGCTCTACCTGATCCGGCACACGGTCGCCGCCGACCCCGCCGAGGCGGCCTACCTGTTCGGGCGTGGGCTGTCGCTGTCCGAGGTCGACCGGGCCATCGTGGGGGCGGCCGAGGCCCCGGCCCCAGAGGAGATGACCATGCTCGCCAACGAGATCCTGCGCGGCGCCTTCGAGGGGGATTTCGCGCTCGCGCTGGAACGCGCCGCCGCGTTCTGCCGGGTGATGTCGCTGGGTTCGGCGGACCTGGCGGGTTCGGACGAGACCTCGGGGCGCGCCCACGGCGAGACCATCCGGTCCGCCCGCTATTCCGCGATGGCCCACGAGCTGACCAGCTTCGCCAGAGTGTGGCGCGCGGCGCGGTAGTCCGCGGGGAAGGATTGGGGCCGGACCGGGAACGCCTCTCGGCGCGTGGCCGCTCGCAGCGGCAAGTATTGGAGCCCGGGGTTACCGCGGCCCGGCGCGTCCCACTCTAATCCCGAAACCCCGTTCACCCAAGCCAGCACCTGCCCGCCCCCGGCGAACCGGTCACCAGACCTTCGGGGTGCCGTCGCGGGAGTCCCCGCCGTGACCGCTGACCGGACCCGCCGGGGCGGTTCCACCCCCAGCGAGCTTGCCAGTGGGCGTCCCCACCAGTCCCTGGCCGGGGAGCCGTGGGGTGGGCTCAGCGAGCCGCTGCAGCGGCTGTCGCGGAACACGGTGCTGGTCTCGAACGCAACCGCGAACGAGTCAGGACGCCTCGGCGGCGGCCAGCGGGCGCTGGTCGCGCTCACGGAGTCCGGGACCGGCTGGGGGAGATCCCCCACGGCTACGAGGTGGTGGAGAACGCGATCATGGGCAGGGACCGCCTCGGGCTGGGTCCCCTTCGCCGCCGACCTGCTGGCTGGCCTCGCGTCGGCGCCCAGGCAAGGGGAAAGACGCTTCGACGGGACCTGGCAGCCCGACTCAGCGGCCTACGCGGAAGCCTGGCTGAGACTCAGCCAGTGCTGATCCGCGAGTCGCTAGCCCACCTGCCGGTTAGGCTAGTCCCAGAGAACCTGGGAGCTCGCTAAAGAAGGTGATCCACAAATGCGCATTGATGCCGAAGCAGTGAACAGCGCAGCCACTCAAGCACTAGAACAGTCAGCCGAGTTACGCATCGAATGGCAGGGTATTTCTGCACCATTATTGTCGGTCCCCTCCCGGGCCGCTGGAAATGTTTCCGCTGGAACCGACCTCATATCTAAACATGCCGATTGCACCTCTGCCGCGGGCAACGCCATCGAGACTCTAGCCGATATTTTAGAACACGCCTCCGACGCACTATATCGATGCGCTAGAGCATTCTCAGACACCGACACCAAGACCGCTGAAAGGTTTCGCATCCCATGAGTGCAGGATTGTGGCGACTCGAGGAGGACACTGCCTCTCTCGCTGAGGCTGCCGCGTCATGGACAACTCTTTCTCGAGCGGCTAGAAGAGTTGCTGATGATTTCTCTACAGCGAGGAAAAAAGCCCTTGCAGACTGGACTGGCGAAGCCGCCGAGTCCTTCCATGCTGGCTCATCGTCAGCTCTATACGACCTTGACAAAGTCTCGTCGACGGCGGCAGCACTTTCTTCCACATTACTCAGCGCATCGGGCGCCGTTAGCAGCGCAAGAGGGCAACTAGAATCCTCTTGGATGAGGATATCTGGGATTTTTCGCCTTGGGTCATTTTTCTTCCCGAGAAACGATAATGAGAGAACGCTTCTAGAGCGCGAGGAAAACGCAGCACTCCAGATCAGAGAGTCCCTTGAACAAGAACTCTCAGAGCACTCCCGCGCGATCACAGAAAGCATGCAAGCCTGGAACGATATAGCCTCTCAGTGGAAAGAGAAGTCAAGCGGAATACACCCCTTTATCGAGCACATGCCATCCGAGAAGGCTAGTGTCGGGATAACTCTCTCCGATGGGCAGGCCGTCGTCAGCGCCGGAAACGGCAACAATCAGATCACGGTCTCGATCGACCCGGGGAGCGGAGACCAGATTGTGACGATCGATGGCATCTCCTATCGCATTCCAGCAGGCAACCATTTGACCATCCGCGGGGAAGGGGGCCAGGACACCATCACGCTGCCCAGCCAAACCTCAATCGGGTTCACCGTGGCTGGAGGCGCCGGGCTGGATCGCATTACTGGCAGTGGCGGAGGAGATCGGATCTTCGGCTACCAGGGAGACGACGAGATCCAGGCCGGAAGCGGCGCCGACTATGTTTCTGGCGGCAACGGACACGACTATCTGGACGGGCAGGAGGGCGACGATCGGCTTTTCGGAGGCGCAGATCGAGATTGCCTCTACGGGCTCGCCGGGAGCGATCACCTTTCCGGCGGTCTGGAGCAGGACTACCTGGAAGGAGGCACCGGCAGCGATCTGCTCGACGGCGGCCACGGCAATGACGTTTTGTCCGGAGGCCAGGGTGATGACCGAGTCTTCGGCGGCGACGGGGACGATGTCTCCTACGGCGGCCTCGGTCGTGATCGCAGCATTGGTGGCACAGGAGAGGACACCAGCTACGACCATGCGGCTGCTCCTGACTCCAGCACCGAGAGGAACATCACCATTGAGATCCCTCGCGATACCCCCTTCATCAAGGTCGAGGGAAGCCCAGAGTTCATAGCCCGGGTCGAGGCAGACCTCGACCTAATGCGTTCTTCACCTGCGGGGCAGGCTCTGCTGGAAACGCTCCAAAAATCCCACGACGACTCCGGTTTCCTGTGGTGGGGAAAGAGTTCTCTCACCATCACCGAGTTCCAGAAAACGACTCCGGATGATTATAACAGCTTGGCCAGCCAAAACGGCAACAATTTCAGCGTAAAATATTTGCCGACCTTTGACGATTTCCGGGGAGCGCCTCCGGTGGTAATCCTCCAGCACGAACTGGGCCATGTTTACGATTACGCTCACGGCACATTGCGGCTCGACCCTTATCTCGGTGAATCCGTTGAGGATCATAAGATAAAAGTTGCTGAACGGCAAGCGACCGGCCTGCCAATCGACCATGATGGCGATCCCTCAACACCCGAGATCATCGACCCGGCCCACCCCTTCCCCTACACCGAGAATGGTCTCCGCCAGGAGATGGGGTTGCCGAAGAGAGAAAGCTATAGGTGACCCACTATGAGGGACCCTCGCGGACGCCTCTGGCCAGCCGTCGCGCTCGCCGCGCTGCTGACCGCACCCGGGTGCACTCCGGATTCTCCGCCCACCGTGGACAGCCCGGTCACGATCACCGAGTCGAGCCTGTCCGGCGAGGTCAGCGTCGTGGCCGAGACGAGCCTCACCCCGGGTGAAGTCTCGATCAGCTACACCGTGACCAACGATTCCCCGCATCCGGTCTGGGTCGTGGACTCCGCTCGCCCGTCCATCATCGGGGACGCCCTCACCCCCGACGGGGTGGTAGCGGCGTTGGTCTTCTTCCCGGTTCGCGGCGACGTGTCCTATGCCCAGCCGCCCTATGAACCGGTCGTCCGCGTGGCACCACGCCAGAGCATCACCGGCTCGGTACACGCCGAGCGGCCGTTCGTCCCCTTCTCGGACACGGACGGCGACCGTGCCGTGGCCCTGCCGGATGCCCCTGCCTCGATCCGGCTCTGCATCGGCCACATCGCCGCCACCGAGCTGCCCCCGTCCCAGCCCGGGACCCTCCCAGATGGCAGACCCAAGCTCGACCGCGACCTGGCTTTCCCCCGGCAGCGGCTCAGCTGTTCCACGGCCCTGCCCCTCGCCTGAGCCCGCTACCCGCGGGACGCGCTGCCTCGCGTCCTGTCCACCTGGTGGTCCGGTTTCCGGAAGCCGGTCGGCCACGCCTACAATTCAGCGCCGAACTACCCAGCCGGACATGGCTCCGCCCCAGATTCCCTGAAGTCCCCAGCAAGGCCACCGCATGCCATCACCCCATCCCGGCGATGCGCTGACGTCGCGCCGCCGCGTCGCCTACATCGTGCTGCTCGGCGCGCTCACCGCGCTCGGCCCGTTCACGGTCGACCGACCGCTGGGGCAGGCGGCACGTCCTGCACGAGGTACCGCGCTGCGGCTGGCACCAATTCCGGGTCCGGGACGCGGCGGCTAGCGCACGCCTGCGGTCCATGACCGCCGAACAGGTCCGGGCGCTCCTGGCCGCCACCCCCACCGCACCGCAGTACCAGCCCTACCCCCACCGACCGGGGCTTCGATCTGGTCAGCGCCGAGGCGCGCAGCGCCGCCAGCGCACTACTTGGCACGGACGATCCGGCGCTGGTCGATGCGGTGGTTTCGCTCGCCGCCCGCACGAAACGCCTTGTCGAAGACGCGGAACGGTGGATTCCCGAGGAGCGGGCGCCGATCGCCGACAGCGGCACCTTCGCCGATTGGGAGCCGTCCTGCGCGGTCGCCAATGGGATCCTGATGGCCTCCTACGATGGCCACGCTAGGCTGCCCAGGTCCGCGATCACCGCCCTCGGCGCCCTGGCCCGTGGCGAGGACGCCGAGGCGAAGGGCCTGACCGCGTCCACCTTCTTGCCGATCGCCCGGCCCGAGGTCATGCTGGCCCTGGCGAGCGCGCCGCTTCGTCCGGCCGCCGCGGTGCGGGGCGCGGCGGCCCTCGTCGGCGCGGTATTGGACGCTGGGCTCTACACCCGCGAGAGCCTGATCCGCTCGTTCACCTACGAGTTCACCACCGAGCAGTGCCTGCTCGGCCCTGGGGCGGTGTTCCCGACCCCGAGGGGTCCCAGCATCAGCCTCGGCGTCAAGCACAACCTGGGCCGCGACATCAGCGGCCTGTGCTGGTCCCCGGAAGGCGGGAGGCCGCGGGTGCTGGGTCGCGACACAGAACCGTTCCTGAATCCGTCCTCGATCCCACCCGACAGGATCGTCGCCGCCTTCCAGCGGCTGATCGCCGACGGCCCGCCGCCATGGGACCCGGCGAAGGCGACCCGGCTCGCCGAAGGGATCGGCTGGTCGCCGGCCGAGGCGACGCTGCTGCTCGCCGGATTGCCCTATTTCCCAGTCAGGGAGAAGAACTTCCTACCCAAGCCGCTCCGTGAACTGTTGGGTTTGTCGGTCGCGGAGGCCGCCACCGCCAGGAGCTCCCTCCGCGACCGTTCCCCGGTGCTGCTGATCCAGATGCTCAGCGCCGGTGCCCAGGACCCGCTGCGGGTCGTGACCGAGGGCATCGACGTCGACGCGATCGTCGGCGCGTGGCAAAGGCGGTTCGGCAAGCGGCGTCTTCTCCTGCCGAGCGCCCTGGTCACCGAGGCCGACTCGGTGTTCCCAGAGTTTGGGGCATCCCGGGTGAGACGGTTGTCCCGGGGCCACGTCTCGGGATACAGCTCGGTGACCGCGCTGCTGTGGCTGGCGTCCCGGCTCGATGGCACCGACCCGCTTCGCGCCCAGGTCGCCGACTGGTTCGAGGCCGTCCGCGACGGCCTCCCCCGGTGTGTCTTCAGCTGGAACGAGTGGCCCAGGCGGCCCATCGTACGGCCGCTCCTTGGCCTGCCCCCCGCGCCTCGCGACACCTCGGATGGCCCGCACCAGTGCGGTGCCTGGACGATCGAAGGCTCGAATGGCTACGACAGGGTCACTTGGTCGCCCAGCGAGGTCGCCGATTGGGACGCCGAACGGGTCTTCGTCGCTGGCCTGCCGGCCTGCGATATCGCGGTGAGGCAGAGCGTCGACCTAGTCACCGGCGCTTTCGATGCGATCATCGCCGACCTGCGCAGGCCCGGGCGGGGCCCCTGCCAAGACCCGCTCAATACCGCCCCCGAGATCGTCGCGGTCGCGGCCGCGGCTGTCGGACTGCCCCCGGATTCCGCCCGTTACTGGCTGCGACTCCTAGCGCTGCCCAACCCCACCGACCACAACGTCAACGCCTGGAACGGCTGGTCCACCCCCGAACGCCTCAGCGCCGCGGCTCCGCTCCTCGACCGGGGCCTCGTCGTAGAGGCCACCCGGAACCGGTCCGGACGCACCCTGTTCCTGCCCGGGGGCTGGCTGGAGGCGGACCCGCCGCACCTTCCGATGGAGGCGTGGAAGGCCGTTTTCTTCGACCTGGAGGAGGCACCGAAGGTCACGCCCCGGCGGGAGATCGTCGTCCCGCTGGTCCCGTTCGGGCAGCTCTTCCAGGACGCCTGGGACCGCTACCGCTGTGGCGAGGCCCCCGGCTACACCGAGTTGCGCACGAAGCGCCGCCGTGAACGCTGACCGGACCCGCTGGGGCGTCGGTCCGGGTGCCGCGGCTCCACCCGCCGCGTTTTTGTCAGTGGGCGACACTAGGGTTGCTTGCATGCATTGGACACCAACGGGGACGGGCCACGAGGTGACGATCCGCGACGGAGCGATCGTCGCCCGCAACGGCAAGGGTAAAGAGCTGGCGACAGTGCCAGCGGCGGTCAAGAAGACCGAGGTCTACGACGACCTAGACGCGCTGCTCAGTTTCCTGCACTCGCACGACGCCGCGGCCGGGGCCGAGGTGGAGCACTGGCTGCTGCGTTCCCTGCCGGTGCCGCGCGCGGTGCTCGCCGAAGTCTGGGCCGACGAGGCGTGGCGGTCCTGGCTGACCGACCTCGTGGTCGCCACCGAGGACGGTCAGCTCGCCGGTTTCTTGCGGGCGGCCGACGCTACGGGGCTCGGCATCGTCGATCTAGACGGCGAGTCCGTCACGATCGACGCCGAACGGGTGATGATCCCGCACCCGGCGCTGATCGCCGAGCTGGACGACCTGCGCGAGTTCGCGGTGGAGCTCGGCATCACCCAGCGGTTCAACCAACTGTTCCGCGAGGTGCACCCGCGTCCGGTCCCGGCACCAGCGCCGGAGGTGATTCAGCTCAACCAGTGGGCCAACGCCGAGTTCGAGCAGCTGCGTTTCGTCGCGGGCCGGGCGACCTCGGCCGGTTTCAAGGTGTCTGGTGGTTATGCGACCGCCACCATCTACGAGGACGGACGCCAGGTCGTCGCCCGGTATTGGATCGGCGCGGGGGCGCCCGAGGAGAGCGGCCTCAGCGCCGACCTGCACTGGATTTCTGATGACCAGACGCTGCCGGTGGCCGAGGTCGGCCCGGTGGCCTACTCCGAGGGGGTTCGCATGGCCAGCTATCTCTACGCTGGCCGCACCGTGAAGAAGGAGGGCGAGCAGTGACCGACGCCGCCCGCATCGTCGAACTCGGCGGGATCGCCGCTGAGGAGGTCCCGCAGACCGTGGGGCTGCTCGCCCGCAGTTACACCAGCCCCCACCTGCCCGGGCGCACGGTCGTCCGGCTGGTCCGCGAACCGCTGCGCGAGGTCGAGGACCTGAGCCTCGGGGTGCTCGGCCTGGAACCCGCCCAGGAGGCCCCCGTCGGCCGCGTCCGCAGCCGGGCGATCGGGTTCCCCGCCTGGCCGATCATCCACGACCCGGCCAACGCCCGACACGCCCTCAACCTGGTCGCCGACCTCAAACGGGCCGCGAAACTGGCCCGGTCGAAAGCCGGCCCGGCCAAGGACCTCCTCGACTCGCTCGCCACGACGCTGGGGTCGTCGGCACCGCACTTCCTGCCGACCTTCCTCGAGGAGGGCGCAAGGATCTTTATCGCCAACGACAACCTAACCTACGGCGCCCAGTACTTCGCGAAGGCGCGAGAGGCCGAACGGGTCCACAACCTGGCCATTGATGAGGACCGCCACCGCGAGGTGTTCCTGGAGTTCGCCCTCGCCGGGGCCCTGAGCGCCAAGGAACTCACCAATGAAGCCAAGTCCCTGCAGACACGCACCACGCCGGAGGACGCGCTGGCCCTGTTCGTGAAGCTCAACGTCGACCGGGTCAAGGGAGGCCTCCCGCCCTACGCCAGCCTGAGCACCGACCTGCGGCGGCTGGCCAAGGCCGCCAAAGCCGACTCCGCCGCGGTCGAACGGGGACTGCTGGCCCAGCTGCTCGGCTCCCCCGCTCTGCAGAAGGCCCCGCAGGGGTTCTGGACCGGCTTCCTCAAGCCCCTGGTTGCCCTGGCCAAACAGGATCCGGCCGTCAAGGAGTCGCTGCTACTGATCGCGCCGGACAACGTCAAGAGCGACGACTGGGTCGGCGTCCTCGATGCGGCCGGGGTCAGCGACGAGTTACTGTCGGGCCGGCGGCCAGCCGCCGAGTGGGCGCAGCGCTATGTCCGCAAACTCCAATCCCAGTGGAACGCGAGCTACCCGCGCCGCCTCTCCGAACTCATCCGTCGGATCCCCTCGCTGAAGGGCGCCCAGATCACCCTGTCCAACAGGTTGTGGCGCCTCCAGCCGGAACTGCTGAACGCGCTGATCGAGGCCGGGGCCGTGGTCACCTTCGAAAGCCTCAACTACCACCACGGGATTGACCTCACCGACTGGGCCAGCCAGCCCGAACGCCCCGACCTGGATCCGCTGGCCGCCAGCGAACACGCTCAGCTGTGCATCAACAACCTGGACACCGCCCTGCGCAAGGGACACCTGCCGACGCTCATCGCCCATTCCGGTACCCGCAGCATGGTGAAACGGTGGGCCACCCCACGACTGGGTTCCCGCCCCACCCTGGAACAGATCCACGCCGAGCTGAACCGGCTCCGCATCCTGTTCACGCCCGAGGCCAGCGTCGTGACCGCTGAAGAACTGGACCGGTTCACCGCCTATATCGACGAGCCGGAACTGCTCGCGGCGGCACTGCGAGACGGCCTGGCCACCGAACTGACCTGGCCAGCCCTGGAGCGGGCGGCGAGCGAGCTTGCGCGTCCAGCCCAGGGATCGGCCCGGGGGCCGCGGCCAGTGAGAGTCCACGAATCCTGGCCCGCCATCGGGGTGTCCTCCGGCGGTGAGGTCTCCTGGGTCGACGGCGACCGGGTCGTCGCCACCGCCAGCTTCACCCCGCCCGCGGGGGACGAGCCCGAATCCTGGAAGTATTCCCTCGTGGACGGGGTCACCGGCTGCCTGTACCGCACCAAGGATTCCGGCTGGCAGCTCACCTGGTCCGACGACCCAGCGGTCAGCCACCGCCAGGGCTACATGTGGCCCCGCTCGTCCGAATCGAGCCTGAGCTTCCCCGTCCCCGGCGGGCGCCTCTTCCCCGACGGGCTCCAGCGGGTAGGGGACGACAAACCCCAGTTCACCCGCTACGAGGGCATGCTGCACGACGGATCGGGCTTCTGGAGGATCCACTGGGACGCGATCAAGGAGGTGGACCCTGAGACCGGCAAGGAGGGCCGGGAATCCCTGCCGACCCGGCTGGCGGACCTCATCGAGCCTCATCTCAGGGACGGTTTCTCGCTGAGCAACTCGGCGCTCATGTGGCATCCGGTAACCCCCAGCACCCGGGAGTCGCTGCTGTCCACCGCGGATGGCCTGCACGCCTGGGTCACGCTTCACAAGGACCGCCAGAGCCGCTTCGTCACCCTCGACGGCAGCGTCCACGACATCCCTGACCGGAAGCTCGTGGCTTGCCGCGGGCTCATCCGGCGGCCCGGCGGGGGGCACTGGTTCCTCGATAGCGACGGCTCCTTGCGCCTGGAGGAGAGCCTCCAGGAACTGCCGCTAGCCTGCGACTCGGTGGGCCGCCCCCACCTGCTGCACCGGGTGCACCGGTCGGGGTGGCACCAGTTCCGGGTGCGCGACGCCGAGGCCAGCCGCAGGCTGCGGTCGGCGACCGCCGACGCGGTGCGGCCGCTCCTCGCGGTGGCCCCAACCGCCCCACAGTACCCCCCGTGTTCCGATGAGGCGGGAATCGATCTGCTCACCCGTAAGGCACGGGACGCCGCCGCGGCGCTGCTCGGGTGCAAGGACCAGGCACTGGTCGACTCGGTGGTCTGGCTCGCCGCCCGCGTCAAGGCGCTCACGGCCCGGGTGGCGGCGTTGCGCGAGGCCTCCGCGGCACCAACCGACAGCGCTGGCACCTTCGCCAGTTGGGAGCCGTCCAGCGCGGTGACCAGCTGGTGGCTGTTCAACAGATGGCACAGCTGGGAGCCTCCCCGCTCCGCGATTCTGGCGCTCGGGTCACGACTGCGCGGTGAGCGGGCAGATACCACCAAGGCCGACGCCTCGGCACTCCTACCCTCCGTGGTGCCGGAAGCCGTCCTCGCCTTGGCCGCCACGCCGCTGCGGCCGAAGGCGGAGGTAGAGGGCGCCGCCGCCCTGGTTGGTGCCTGCCTCGACGCTGGGCTATATACCCCGGCCGGTGCCGCCTACTCATTCGGATACGACCGCACCCGGTCGGACGAGACCGAGGCCGGTTCGCTCTTCGACACTCCGGCAGGGCCGAACCTCAGCTTCGGGGAACGTTCCTCCTCCTACTCCTACCAGGACCGCACCATCGTCGCGCTCAGCCCGACCGGCGGCATCCCCGCCCGGGTGTTGGGCGAGCCCACCACGGAGCTCCTCCGTTCCTCTGGCATCGCGCCTGTGACCCTCGTCGCCGCGTTCGAGAAACTGCTCAGCGCCGGCCCGCCCGCGTGGGACCCGGCGAAGGCCGCACGCCTCGCTCAGGGGCTTGGCTGGTCGCAGGCCGCGGCGGGGCTGCTGCTGGCGGGAATGCCCAACATCAGGGGCTACGAGAAGAACTTCCTCCCCAAGCAGGTGCGGGAACTGCTCGGCCTGAAGGTGGCGGAGGCCGACGGCGCCCGGAAGTTCCTTCAAGCGATCGACTCCACCCAGCTCATCCGGCTGCTCAGCGCGGGCGCTCAGGACCCGGTGCGGGTCGTAACCGAAGGCCTCGACATCGAGGCCATGATCGCCTGGTGGGGCGGCGCCTCGGGCGACCAGCGGAGCTTCCCCGACGAGTTGTTCAACGAAATCTCCTCGGCCTTCGCCTGGGGCGGGGAACAGCGACTGCGCGCCTACCTCGGCGAGAAGATCACAGCCCAGTCGAACCTGCCCACTCTGCTGTGGCTGGCTGCCCGGCTGGACCGGTCCAGTCCTGCCCGGGAATGGGTGGCGGAATGGTTCGATGCCCTGCGTAAGGCCTACCTGGAGAACACCTTCACGTGGAACGAGTGGCTCAACGAACGAGTCCTCCGTCCCCGGCTCGGCCTGCCCACCAACCCCGGAAAGGACGGGGACGGCCCCTACCAAGTGGGGCCGTGGACCGTGACCGGCAAGAATGCGTCCTACGACGAGGTTCGCTGGCGGCCCAGCCTGGTCTTAGACTGGGCCGCCGAGCAACGGTTCATCGCCTCCCTCGGCCCGGTGCCGAGCGAGGTCAAGCAGTGCGTCGAGCTGGTGACTGGCGCGTTCGACCCGATCGTCGCCGACCTCCGCGTCTCCGGTTCTGGGCCGAACCAGGATCCGCTCATCACCGCCCCGGCCGTGGTGGCATCCGTGATGGCCGAGTTGGGCTTGCCTGAGGACGCCGCCCGCTATTGGCTACAGCTCCTGGCCCTGCCGAACCCGACCGACCGGAACGTCGACGCCTGGAATGGGTGGACGAAGGCCTCCCGAACCGCGGCCGCGGCTCCGCTGCTGGCCGCGGGGCTCGTCGTCGAGGCGAAACGGGCCCGCGCGGGGCGCAGCTACTTCCTGCCCGGCGGCTGGCAGGAGGCCGTGGCCCCCCACCTGCCGATGGAGGTGTGGAAGGCGCCGTTCTTCGACCTGAGCGACTCCCTCAAGGTCCAGCCCCTCCACGAGGTCGTGGTCCCCCTCGTCCCACTGTCCCAGCTGTTCGCCGACGCCTGGGAGCGTTACCGCGGCGGGGATGTCCCCGGCTACATCGAGTTGCGCACCCAGCGCTACCGCAGGAGGCGGTCATGATCGCCCAGCAAGTCCCACCCCCGGAGGTGCTCTACGCCGACGAGCTGGCCCTACGGGCCAGCCACGACCAGGGGCCGCGTCCGCCGGGGTGGCGGCTCACCCCCAGGGCGGTGGTGACATTCATCTGCGGGTCGGCGAAGCTCAAGGTGGCCCGGAAGTTCGTCGGCGATGTCTCACTCATCGAACGCTGCGTGGTGACCCTGGCCGGGGAACGCGCGCTGCTATTGGTCGGCGAGCCGGGGACCGCGAAGTCCATGCTGTCGGAGCTACTGGCCGCCGCGATCTGTGGGTCCAGTGGGTTGACGGTGCAGGGCAGCGCTGGCACCACCGAGGACCAGCTGCGCTACGGGTGGAACTATGCCCAGCTGCTGGCCCGCGGCCCCAGCGAAGAGGCGCTGGTGGATTCCCCGGTCCTCGCCGCGATGCGCACCGGCCGGGTGGCCCGGATTGAGGAGATCACCCGCTGCCTGCCCGAGGTGCAGGACGCGATGGTCTCGGTCCTGTCCGAGCGCCGCCTGGCGGTGCCCGAACTGGGCGAGTACGCGGTCTATGCCGCCCCCGGTTTCTGCGTGATCGCCACGGCGAACCTGCGTGACCGCGGGGTCAGCGAGATGAGCGCGGCCCTGAAACGGCGGTTCAACTTCGAGGTCGTCGAACCGATCGCCGACGCCGCGGCCGAGATCGAGCTGGTCGCAGAACGGACCCGGCGGGCCCTCGCGGCCGCGGGGGCGGATGCCAGCGTGGACCAGGTGGTGGTCGAGACCCTGGTCACCGCGTTCCGGGACCTGCGCTCCGGCGTCAGCCAGGAGGGGTGGGCTGTGGAAAAGCCGTCCACCGTGCTCTCCACCGCCGAGGCCGTGGCGATCTCGGGGTCCATCGCGCTGGCCGGAGCCTTCTTCCCTCACGCCCGGGACGGGATCCGGATGATCCCGGGACAGCTGCTGGGCGCGGTTCGCAAAGACGACCCCGACGACGGGGCACGGCTGCTCTCCTATTGGGACGGCGTGGTGAAGCGGCGGGCCGCCGAGAAGCGCCATACCTGGGTGCAGCTGTGGGAGCAGCGCCACCTGCTGGAGCCATGAACACGCCACCGGGCGCCACGGCCACGCCATTGGGCGCGGACTCTCCTGCCACGAACGTGTCCGGGGAGACCACGATCGTGCCACCGGGCGCGGACCCGCCTGCCGCGGACGCGCCCCGGGAGGCCGTCACCGAGCTGGCCGGGTGTGGGCGTCCTCACCTGATCGGGGTGCGGCATCATTCCCCCGCCCTCGCAGTCGCGATGCCCAGCCTGCTGGCCGCCGCCCGCCCTGAGGTGCTGGCCATCGAGCTGCCAGCGGAGGCGTCCGAGTGGCTGGGCTGGCTGACCCACCCCGAGGCCACCGCCCCGCTGGCGATGGCCTTCACCCGGGGCGAGGGGCTGAGCTTCTACCCGTTCGCCGATTTCAGCCCCGAGCTGGTGGCGCTGCGCTGGGCCCGGGACCACGGGGTCCCGGTGGTGTGCATCGACCTGCCGGTCGGGGCCGAAGAAGCCGACCCCGACGAGCCAGACCCGCAACCGGGCGGCCCGGATCCAGGGCCTGGCGATCCCGCCGGGTCCGGCGCCGAGCCCTGGTGGCGGGACGCCCTGGCCGCGCGGGCCCGGGCCTCCGCCGAGGACACCAACGAGACTTGGGACCGGCTGGTCGAGGCCCCCGCCGCGGGCTGCACCGCCGAGCAGGTGCGGGTGGCGGCGCTCGCCCACGGCTGGGCCTCCCGCCGGGCCCAGGGCCGGATCGACCCCCACACCGCCGCCCGGGAGGCCTGCATGCGAGCCCGGGTCGGTGCCGAGGTGGCTGCCGGGCGGAGGGTCACCGCGGTGGTCGGAGCCTTCCACGCCCCGGCCCTGCTCGGCCTCATCCCGGAGCAGGAACCCGGCCCGGCCGCCGCGGGGCGGGCACAGGTCACCGGCTGCGTCGTCGGCTATTCCTTCGCGCAGCTGGACTCGCGTTCGGGGTACCCGGCCGGGATCCGCGATCCCGGCTGGCAGCAAGCCGTGGTCGAGTCCTCCCTGGACCCGGCCGCGATCGCCGGCCACGCCGGCGCCATCATCACCGGGATCGTCCGGGAGGTGCGCCGGACCGGTCACCCCGCTGGGCCCGGGGAGGCCGCCGAGGCCCTGCGGGTGGCGCTCGACCTGGCCGCCATCCGGGGCCTGGCCGCGCCCTCGCGCCGGGAACTGGTAGAGGCGGTGACCACGGTCTTGGCCCAGGGCGAGGTGCTCGGCCGGGGACGCGCGGTGGCGGCCGCGATGCAGCGGGTGCTGATCGGCGACCGGAGGGGCAAGGTGGCGCCGGGCACCCCGGTGTCCGCGCTGCGGGCGAACCTGCTGTCTGCTCTGACCGAGCTGGGGCTGCCCACCTCACCGTCGCCGGAACCGCGGCACCTGAGCCTGGCCCCGCTGCGGGGCGGGCGGGACCTGGCGATCCATGTGCTGGCCAACCGGCTGCTGACCGGCGGGGTGGCTTACGCGACGCCCGACGAGGCGCGGGCCTGGCGTGGGGCCGAGACCGTGACGACCGGGTGGCGGCTGGACTGGAGTGCGGCGACCGAGGCCAGCATCGAGCTGGTTAGTGTCCGCGGCCTGACCGCCGAGCAGCTCGCGTCGACGGTTCTGATGAGCCGGGAGGCGAACGAGCCCGGAGAGGTGCTGCGGCTGCTGATCGATGCTGCCGACTGTGCCTGCCCGAAGGCCTTGGCTAGGGCTTTCGGGTTGCTGACCGGGGTGGCTGCCACCGCCGGGTTCGCCTCCGCGGTCGCCCTGAGTTGCGCCCTGGCCGATATCGCGCTGGGCCGGGTGCCGGGGGCGGCGCTGCTGCCGGACGCCGACCGGGAGACCGCCGGGCGGCTGCGGGCTGAGCTGACCGGGGCGGCCGTGCGGGAGCTGTCCGGCATCCGGGGATCGGACGAACCGGCCGACGCGGCGGCGCTGGCGGCCTTCGCAGGTCAGGCCGAGGAACACCGGCTGAGCCTAGCCCACGCACTGGCCGGCCTGCTCCGGGACGGTTCCCCGCTGATGCAGGGCGCCGCACTGGGGCTGCTGCTGGACTCCGCCGACGCCGGTGCGCGGCTGGCCTCGTGGCTGGATGCGCCCAGCCCGCAAGCCCGCCATGCGCTGCGGCGCCGCCTGGTGGGGCTCCTCGCGACGGCGGCGTCCCGGTTCGACACGGCCGAGGCCACCGTGGCGTTGGTGGACCGGGTGAACCGGCTGAGCGACGAGGCCTTCGTGGCCGTGCTGCCCGCTCTGCGTGGCGGCTTCGACGTGCTGACCGCCGAGGCGAGGCAGGAACTGTTGCGCGACCTGGCCCAATCCCTGGGGCCAGTCCGGGAGCTTGCCCTGAGCCCCGCCGATACCGTGGCGGCGGCCCGTTACGACAGCGCCGCCCGGGGCAGGCTGGCCGCGCTCGGCCTAGCCGACATCGCCTTTTCCCCGGCCGAGAGGTGGCGACTCATCCTCGCCGAGGAGCGTTCCGCCTTGTCAGGGAGGGGACAGCGGATGGCCTCAGCGTTGGACGAGTTGTACGGGCGGCCTTCCTCCGACGCCCTGGACCGGAGCCGCCGCAGCGCCGGTTCCGGTCCGTCCCAGCTCGGGGTGCGGGAATGGGCAGATGAGATCGAGGCCCTGTTCGGCGCCGGGGAGGTGCAGGAGATCTTCGCCCAGGCCGCCGAACAGGGACGCGGCGACGTCCTGGACCGCCTCGACCCCGGAGCGGTGCGCCCCTCGGTCGAGTTGCTGACCACGGCCCTGTCCCTGACCGGGGCGTTGTCCGAGGCCCGGCTGGGACGGTTGCGTCCCCTGGTGGCCAGGATGGTGCGGGAATTGACCGAGCAACTGGCGATCCGTCTGCGCCCGGCCCTGACCGGGCTGTCCAGCGCCCGCCCAACCCGTCGCCGGACCGGGGAACTGGACCTGGCCCGCACCCTGCGGGCTAACCTGCACCACCTGGTCGCGGTCGATGGCCGCACCCAGGTGGTGCCCGTCCACCCGGTGTTCCGGCAGCCGGTCGTGAAGGAGTCCGATTGGCACCTCATCATCGTGGTGGACGTGTCGGGGTCGATGTCGGAGTCGGTGGTGTTCTCCGCCCTGACCGCCGCGATCCTGGCCGGGGTGGCCTGCCTGGAGGTGACCTTCCTGGCGTTCTCGACCGAAGTGATCGACTTCTCCGGGCGGGTGCCGGACCCGCTGTCGCTGCTGCTGGAGGTCGAGGTCGGCGGCGGCACCGACATCGCCGGGGCGATGCGGGTGGCCCGCTCCCGGGTGTCGGTCCCCGGCCGGACGCTGTGCGTCCTGGTGTCGGATTTCGACGAGCCGGGCCCCGTCTCCCCGCTGCTGGCCGAGGTCTCGGCCCTGCACGCCTCGGGGGTGCGGCTGCTGGGCTGCGCCGCCCTCAACGACTCGGGGCAGGCGGTGTACAACGTCGGCGTCGCCCAGCAGGTCGCGGGTGCCGGGATGAGAGTGGCGGCGGTGTCCCCGCTGGACCTAGCGCGATGGGTGAGGACGGTGGTCCAGGGATGAGGATCGACCCGCGGCTGGTCGCCGAGATCGTCGACGCGCTCGCCCCGCGCGTCCGCAAACGCGCCGACGCGCTGCTGGAGGCCGGGGTGGAACTAGGCCCCACCATCTGCTTCGGCAACGCGACGGTGTCCCTCGCCGATGCCGAGGTGCTCACGACCGGCGACCAGGTGAGCTGCGACTGCCTGCTCGCTCCGGGGTGCGCCCACCGGGCGGCGGTAGCGCTTTGGGTCCCGGTCGCGGAGGAATCGCCCGTCCGCGACGCCGGTGTCGCGGACGAGGCGGACCCAGCTGGAACCGGGCCGGAGGCGTCGGGGTCGCTGACCGGGGAGCAACGCGTCACCATCGCCCTGGCCCGGGAGCACCTAGCCGAGGTGCTGCAACGCGGCTCGGCCCACCTGCCCGCGACCCTCCGGTCCGGGCTCGCCGCCGACCTGCACCGGATGCGGGTCCATGGCCTGGTGACCGCCGACCGGGCACTGACCGGTTTCGTCACCAGCCTGGGCGGGCGGGGCGCCGAGTCGTTCCCGGGACTGGCCGCGACCCTGGTCAACCTGCATTCGCTGCTCCGTGCGGACGCCTCGGGCGGCGTCACCCCGGAGCTGCTGGGCCGGGCCCGCACCGCCTACCGCGAGGTCGGGGGCTTGGTCTTGCGTCCGCTGGCCGCCGAGCCGGTGCTGGCGGCGTCCGGGTTCAGCGGGGTGCAGGTGATGTTCTGCGACGGGACGGGACGGGTGTGGCACCTATCCCGGGTACGGCCGGGCGGGCCGGACGATATCTCCCGCCAGTACCTGGCCGGGGAACCGTGGGGTGGGCTCAGCGAGCCGCTGCGGGGGCTGTCGCGGCACACCGTGCTGGTCTCGAATGCGACCGCGAACGATGTGGGACGCCTCGGCGGCGGCCAGCGGGTGCGGGTCGCGCTCAAGGAGTCCGGGATCGGCTGGGAGCAGGTTCCCCAGGACTACGAGGTGGTGGATGGCGCGATCACGGGCGGGGACCGCCTCGGGCTGTGCGTCGGGGGGCGCGACCTGGCGCTGACCGGCGCGGCCCGCGCCCTCGGGGCCGGGCTCGCCACCGAGCTGTTCGGCCAGGCCGTGGGCACCCGGGTGAGGTGCCTGGTCCGCCACGACGCGGCCGCGCCCGAACTGCTGGGGATGTCGGTCATCGAGGGAGTCATTGAACCACCGGCCAAACTCGGCGGAGTGTGGTGGCCGGGCCTGGACGCGGTGACCCGCGGCTGGGTGCGGGGGCAGCTGGCCGCGCCGGACCCGGTCCAGGACGCCGACCCGGCGTCCTGGACGATTGAGGTGCCCGCGGTGACCCAGGTGACCCGGCGCTGGCTGGCCCGCACCACCGAGGCGGGCCCGGTGGTGCTCTCGTCGGCGGCGCTGGAGCGAGACGTGGCATGGCTCCGCCTGGCCGGTGCCCCCTTCGCCGCTGACCTGCTGGCTGGCCTGGCGTTGGCGTCCCGGCAAGGGGAAAGACGTTTCGACGGGACCTGGCAGCCCGGCTCCGCGGCCTACGCGGAAGCCTGGCTGAGGCTCAGCCAGTACTGACCGGCGAGTCTTTGGCCCGCCTCCCGATTACGCTAATCCCAGACAACCTAGGCGCCTCGGCCGCGAGGCGGGCCAGCAGACCAGCGGTGATACCGAGCCCGCAGGTCCTTGGGCGCGTCTCACCGGCACCGGCGTCGCCCCACTTCCTTCCGGGACCGGTAAGAACGGCCTCCGCCAGGAGACGGGGTTGCCGACGAGAGAGAGTTAGAGGTAGACCCGACATGAACGACCCCCGCGGACGCCTCTTGCCAGTCGTCGTGCTCGCCGCGCTGCTGGCCGTACCCGGGTGCACTCCGGATCCTCCATCTACCGCGGACAGCCCAACCACGATCACCGAGCCGAGCCTGGCCGGCGGGGTCAGCGTCGTCGCCAAGGCGAAAATCGCTCCCGATGAAGTCTCGATCAGCTACGCCATGACCAACAGTTCCCCGCATCCGGTCTGGGTCGTGGACTCCGCTTACGCGTCCATCACCGGGGACTCCCTCACCCCCAATGGGGTGGTGGCGGCGTTGGCCTTCTTCCCGGTTCGCAGCGACGTGACCTACTACCAGCCGCCCTACGAACCGGTCGTCAGCGTGGCGCCAGGCCGGCGCGTCGTCGGCTTAATACACACCAAACGGCCGTTCGTCCCCTTCTCAGACACGGAAGGCGGCCGTGCCGTCACCCTACCGGATGCCCCCACCTCGATCCGTTTCTGCATGGGCCACGTCGCCGCCACCGAACTGCCCCCGGACCAGCCCGGGACCCTCCCGGATGGTAAGCCGAAGCTCAACCGGGCCCTGGCCTTCCCCCGCCAGCAGCTCAGTTGCTCCGAGGCGCTGCCCCTCACCTGAGCCTCCACCGGCGAGACGCGCTGCCTCGCGTCCTGTCCACCTGGTGGTCCGGTTTCCGGAAGCCGGTCGGCCACGCCTACAATTCAGCGCCGAACTACCCAGCCGGACATGGCTCCGCCCCAGATTCCCTGAAGTCCCCAGCAAGGCCACCGCATGCCATCACCCCATCCCGGCGATGCGCTGACGTCGCGCCGCCGCGTCGCCTACATCGTGCTGCTCGGCGCGCTCACCGCGCTCGGCCCGTTCACGGTCGACCTGTACCTGCCCGCCTTCCCCGCGCTGGAGGCCGATTTCCACACCAGCTCGGCAGCTATCCAGCTGACGCTCACCGGCACCATGCTCGGGTTCGGGCTCGGCCAGCTGGTGATCGGCCCCCTGTCGGACCTGGTCGGACGCCGGACCCCCCTGCTCGTGGCGACGGGCGTGCACATCGCGGCCAGCGTCACCGCCGCCCTCGCGCCGAACCTGGGTGTCCTGACCATCATGAGGGTGCTCATGGGTGTCGGCGCGGCGGCTGGGGGCGTGATCGGTCAGGCGATCGTCCGGGACCTATTCAGCGGGAGGCGGCTCATCGTGGTGCTGAGCAGGCTGGCGGCGATCAGCGGCCTGGCCCCGGTCATCGCGCCGCTGATCGGCTCCACGCTGCTGCTGGCCGTGTCCTGGCGCGGGGTATTCTACGTCCTGGCCGGGTATGGCCTCGTGATGTTGCTGTGTTCCTTGCTGGTGCTGCCCGAGACGCTGCCCCACCAGCAGCGGCGGGCGGGCGAACCCGGGTCGGTGCGGAGGCGCTACCGCGGCGTCCTCACCGACCGGGTGTTCCTCGGCGTGCTGGTGATCGGGGCGATGACCTTCAGCGGGCTGTTCTCGTACCTGTCGAGTTCGTCCTTCCTGTTCCAGCAAACCTACGGCTTCACCCCACAGCAATTCGGCATGCTGTTCGCGGTGAACTCCCTCGGCCTCGTGCTCGGGGTGCAGGTCTCGGCCCGGCTGGCCGCCCGGTTCGGCCCTCAGTGGGTACTGGCCTATTCGACGCTGGCCCTCGTCGCCTCGTCGGCGGCGATCGTGGTCGCCGACCGGCTGGGTCTGGGGATGTGGGGCACCATCGTGCCGCTGTTCGTGTTCATGTCCTCGTGCGGGTTCACGTTCCCATGCGTGCAGGTGCTGGCGCTGGAACGCCACGGCGAGGCGGCCGGGACCGCCGCATCCCTCATCGGCGCCGCCAACAACGCGGTGGCGGCGCTGGCCTCCCCGCTGGTGGGCTGGATCTCCAGTTCCGGCACCATCACCGCCACCACCATGGCGCTGGTCATGATCGGTTGTTCCACGATCGGCGTCGTCTCGCTGTGGCTGGTCGTGCGACCCCGCTCGGTTCCGACGATCCGCTGACCATCCCCGCGTCCACCGGCCTACACCGCCGCCCCGCTACACTCTGTGCCGTGAGCAAAGACGCTTTCCGCACTGTCATCGAACCTTTCCGCATCCACTCGGTGGAGCCGCTGCGGATGACCACCGCAGACGAACGTCGCACCAAAGTCAAGCAGGCCGGGTACAACCTCTTCCAGCTGCACGCGGCCGATGTGCTGATCGACCTGCTGACCGATTCTGGGACCGGGGCCATGAGCCGCGACCAGTGGGCCGCCATTCAGCACGGCGACGAGTCCTATGCGGGCTCCCCCTCCTATTACGCATTCGCGGATGCGGTCCGCAACCTGTTTCCCTACGCCCACATCATCCCGACCCACCAGGGACGCGCGGCCGAGAAGATCCTGTTCGGCGTCCTCGGGGGCCCGGGCAAGGTGGTGCCCAACAACACCCACTTCGACACGACGCGGGCCAACGTCGAATACACCGGGGCCGAGGCCCTCGACCTGGTGATCCCCGAGGGCACCGACCCCTCCCTGATCCACCCGTTCAAGGGCAATATGGACATCGCCCGTCTGGAGGCCCTGCTCGCCGAACGCGCCGCGGACGTGCCGTGCGTCATGATGACGATCACCAACAACTCCGGCGGTGGGCAGCCGGTGTCGCTGGCTAACCTGAGGCAGGTCAGCGAGGTCGCCCGCCGCTACGGCAAACCCTTCATCCTGGACGCCTGCCGCTTCGCGGAGAACGCCTGGTTCATCAAGGAACGCGAGGATGGCTACGCCGATTGGTCGATCCCCGACATCGTCCGCGAGATCGCCAGCCTTGCTGACGGCATGACCATGAGCGCCAAGAAAGACCCCCTCGGTAACATCGGCGGCTGGCTCGCCGTCAACGACGACGACCTCGCCCAGGCCTGCCGCAACCTGCTGATCCTCACCGAGGGTTTCCCGACCTATGGGGGTCTGGCCGGACGCGATCTGGAGGCCCTCGCCCAGGGCCTGACCGAGTGCGTGGACGAGGACTACCTGCGCTACCGGGTCCGCTCCACCGGCTATCTCGCCGAAGCCCTGGACGCGCTCGGCGTCCCCTGCCTGAAACCGGCCGGGGCCCACGCGGTCTATCTGGACGCCCGGGCCCTGCTGCCGCACATCGACCCGCTTCTGTTCCCCGGTCAGGCTCTCGCCGTCGCACTGTATGAGATCGGCGGGGTGCGTAGCTGCGAGATCGGCACCGCGATGTTCGGGCGCCAACCCGACGGCACCGAGAAACCGGCGGCGATGGACCTGGTGCGCCTCGCGATTCCCCGGCGCACCTACACCCAGTCCCACATCGACTACGTCATCGAGGTGTGCGAGAAGGTGCGTGACGTGGCCCAGACGCTGCCCGGTTACCGGATCGTGGAAGCCCCACCAGCGCTGCGTCACTTCACCGCGAGGTTCGAGCCGGTCGGCTAGCCTGGGCGCTGGCGTCCCGGTTGGGTCGTGGGCTCAGATGTCGAAGCCGTCGAAGAAATCGCCGACCGACTCGCCGATGCCGCTGACGAGGTCTCCGGCGGCCTCCCCGATCCCGCCGAGGAGGTCTCCGAAGCCTTCGGCCATGTCCACGGAGCCAAGGAGTTCGCCCAGCCCGTCGAAGGCGCCGAGAGCGCCGAGAGTCAGCAGGTCACCGGCGAGGTCGGCGACGATCAGCCAGCCCAGGTCCATCTCGAAGGGGACGCCCTCCGCCTCGGCACGCAGCGCCAGATCCTTGAACACCGTGGCCCAGTGCTCCGCCACCCCGAAGACCATCGCGTACGGCAGGTAGCGGCTGAAGATCTCCGAGGCTTCCTCGAACTTGAGCTGACCGGCCTCAGCGGTGGCCAGGTACTGTTTGAAGCCCAGGGCCTGGACCCGGATCGCGCTGCCAAGGGCGGTTCTCGGCACTCGGGCGCCGGGGTCGAACAGCGCGATGGCCCCAGCGCTCAGCGACAACCCTGCCGCGGCGAGTCCCAGGAGGTCTGGAGACTGGAGCAGGCAGACGAACGCGGCCACGGTGGAGGCGTAGAACCAGGTCTTACCCGTCTTGGCCGGTCGCGACGCCGGGTCGCGTTGGTACCAGCCACGTTCGAATGCTTCGCGGGAGATCGCGGCAGCGACGCGGGGGAATGCCGCCGAACGGTGCCTTCTCAGCTCGGTCATGGAGACCTCATCGGCCCGGTAGAACAGGTCGGCGATGAATCCGGCCTCATAGTCGGCTAGGCCTTCAGTGGAGTAGCCTTCTGCCCGTCGCAGGATCCAGTCCTTGCGCCCGCCTTTGGCGTCCACCACCTCGATGCTCAGATACTTGCGGACCGCCAGATCAACGACTGTCGCGGTGATATCGCGGGGCTCGACCTCGTTGTCGATCAGCAAACCGACCAGTCCCGGGGTAGCTCCCTTCGGCGGGGTGAACGCCACCGCGATCGGGCCGTCGTATTCCAGCGCCTTCGTGCGTTGGGTCGTGGCCTCGGACACCAGGATGCCTGGGGTAACCCCGGCATAGATCTCGTCGCTGGCCATCCTGCGCCGGTGCCTGAGCCACCACCCAGAAGCAAGCACTGCGATAGCCGACAGAACCAGCAGAATCCACGCCATGGTTCCCATTGTGACCGACCGGGCGAGCACTCAGCCCGGTCGGCGGGTCATGAATCCAGTTTCCCCTGGATGGTGCGCACCGCCGAGACCACGATGATCCAGCCGCCGCTGATCCACCAGACCACGACGATTGGCAGCGGCAGATTCGGGTGCGTCGGCACGAGGAGCACGCTGGCCAGCACCCAGATGATCGCTGCGACCACGTTCAGCAGGCGCAGTTTCTTGACCCGCAGCGGGTGGACGAAGGTGATCGGCGCCAGCGTCAAGACCGCCAGCAGGATCACCCACACGATGTTGAACACATCCTGGGTTCCGAACAGCCACATCACCAGGGCCACCACGTTCCAGGCGGCGGGGAAGCCCATGAAGTAGTAGTCGTCGGTCTTCATCTTGGTGTTGCAGTAGCAGAACAAGCTGGAGGCGGTGATCGCCACGAACATAATCATCGGCCACGGGCCGGGCCCGAGCGGAAGATATAGGTACATGAACAGCGCCGGGATGAAGGTCCAGGTCAGGTAGTCCACCACGATGTCGAGGATCGAACCATCGAACCACGGCGCGTAGACCTTGACCTCGGCCTTGCGGGCGAGGGTGCCGTCCACCCCATCGACGATCAGCGCAATGCCTAACCAAAGCCACATGCCGAGGATATTTTTCTCTACCACGGCGGCGATCGCCAGGCATGCCCACACGATTCCGGTCATCGTGAAGGCGTGGACTCCCCAGGCGGCGACGTGGCGCCGGAGGTTACGGGATGGTATAGGCACCGGCCTATTCTGCACCGCGGTCTCCTCCCGGCCACAATCGGAGCCCCCACTCAGGGCCTGTCGGGCATCGCGGATGAGCGCCCAGCCGCGGGGCGGATGGGTCTGCCAGAGGTCGGTTCCCCGCTGGCGTTGACCACTTCCCGTTCACTAACCGGTCCCGACCGACATCAGCCTGCCAAGCCCCCGGCAGGCAGTCATACCCCACCCGTGTGGGGACGATCTGGCTTAACCTAACAAACACTGAGGGCCCCATCAGGTCATACCCAACCGTGTGGGGACGATCTTGATGTGGGAGAGAACTCTCCTCCGCCGCGACCCATTCCCACTCATCTGGATGACGTTCGCACCGCGACGACGCATCTCACCGATGTCGTGGCCCGTTTTCGGCCCATGCGGGAGGATTAGGGCGAGGCCGAGCCCGGTCCCAGTGAAGAGGAAACCGCTCTCCAGCCATCCGGGGAGGGATACACCGCCCACGCACCGCCACCTCACCACCAGACCCGTTCTCCGCTCGTGCGGGGAGGAATATCGCACCGCACCACCGCGTCCGGG
>JAUMYR010000008.1:0-2383 GCA_030528545.1 Propionibacteriaceae bacterium | reverse complement strand
CGTGCCGCGCTGCGGATCAGCCGCGCCAGCGGGGGCAACAGGTCGGGGTGCAGCGAGGTCTCTGGTTCGTTGAGCACCATCAGCGTGGGCGGACGCACCGCGTACAGCGCGGCCGCGAGCATCAGGTAGCGCAGCGTGCCGTCGGACAGTTCCGGGGCGAGCAGCGGGCGCAGCATGCCCCGCTGGCGCGCCGAGACCAGCAGCCGTCCGGCGAGCTCTTCGGTGGCCACGGTGGTGTCGGGGAAGGCGTCGTCGATCAGCGCCGCGAACTCGGATGCCGCGGACGACTCGGCGATGCTTTGCACCGCGGCGGCCAGGTCGTGGCCATCCGAGGACAGGGCGGGGGTGAAGGTCGCGGCCTGCGGGTGCCGGGCCGGGGCGTCCTGGTCGGTGCGGAACCCGTCGTAGAAGCGCCACTGGCGCACCTCCCGGCGCAACGCGGCGGCCTCGGGGAAGGCCTGTGGGTCCACCAGCTCGTCCAGGACGCTGGAGCCCGGGCCCAGCGTCCACGGCAGGTCCTTCCAGCCCGAGTCAGCCAGGCATCTCACCTGGCCGCGGCGCCGGTCTATCAGGGTGGCGGCGGGCCTGAGCACGGGCCCGGCCCAGATCACCTCCCGTTTGATCTCCGGGTCGTGGACGAAGGCGGTGGGTTCCCTGCGCGCCGGCGGCCCCAGGTCGATCTGGTAGCTCAACTCTTCGGTGCCGAAACCGAGGCCGAGCGAGACGGGCTTTTGGCGCACGGTGAGCTGGACCGGGTGATAGCCGGATTTCATGTCGGCCGATAGTTTCTCGGGACCGGCCCACAGCACAGACTGGAAGCCCCCGGTGTGGGCCAGCGCCCGCAGCATCTCGCCGGAGGCCGCCGCGGCCAGCAGGGCGAGGGCCCGGTAGAGGTTCGTCTTACCCGTGCCGTTGGCGCCCGTGATGACGGTGAGCTGGCCCAGCCCCAGCAGCACCTCGCGCAAGGAGCGGTAGCCCCGAACGGCCAGTGTCTGGATCATGCCACCACGCTAGACCTCGCCACCGACAGTTTTCCCCTAGCGGCCCGGGCCGGTGACGGCGAGACTCCCTGCCGCCGGAGGCGCCTCCGCGGAGGCCTACCCAAGAACGGCCAGGAGCAGTGACCAGGAGCGGTAAGGGGTCATTCCATCCGAAGCCGCGACCCCTTCGTGGGCACTAGATGCGCTTTGACGAGGGAAGGTCACCCGATGCGAGACGACCACACCAGTTACCGCCCATCCGGCTAGCCCGGAGTCTCGCCGGGGCAGTGCCCACGGAGGGCTGGGCCCTGAAGAGGCCGAGCCTTCCAGATGGCCTCACCAGGCCTGTCCATGAGGTGGGAGAAGCCGGACACCGGGGCGCGACAGGGAGCCGGCGGGGCGGGGCCTCGTCCGAGCGCTTCCGCAGGACATGAGGAGCGGGTCGCGCGAGAGTCACCGGGCCGGTGCCGACGCAACACACCGCGGTGGACACCGGCGAAGCGAAAACGGGCGCACCCTCTACCATGAGGAGACGTGACAGAGCGCCGCCTGATGTTTATCCACGCCCACCCCGACGACGAATCCTCCCAGTCGCCCGCGACCATGTCGAGATACGTCGACGAAGGGGCCCAGGTGACGCTGGTGACCTGCACTCTCGGGGAGCTCGGCGAGATCCTCGTGCCGGAATCGGCGCACTACCCCCCCACCGAGCTGGGCGAGCATCGTTCCGCCGAGCTCGCGGAAGCCTTGCGGATCATTGGGGTCACCGACCACGAGTGGCTGGGTGGCCGGGGCCGCTACCACGATTCCGGGATGACCACCGACGCCGACGGCAACGTCATCCCGGTCCCGGAACCGCCGGATGGCGCCTTCTGGCACGCCGACCTGCTGGAGGCCGCCAACCACCTCGTCGCCCTCCTGAGGGACCGGCGCCCACAGGTCGTGGCGACCTACGACCCCTTCGGCAACTACGGGCATCCCGACCACATCCAGGCTCACCGGGTCACGATGTACGCCGCCCAACTCGCCGCGATCCCGTTCCACCGCCCCGATCTTGGCCAGGCCTGGCAGGTCTCGCGGGTGCTGTGGATCACCCACAACCCGACGGCCTGGCTGCGCGCTTTCGAGAAGTCACAGCAAGAAGGTCTAGGCCTATTCGATGGGTGGGATGAGGCCGCGCTGCGGCGTCGCCTCAACCTCGACCCCTCCCAAGTCGCCGCGGTCATCCCCTACACCGGACGCGAAGACATCTGCTTCTCGGCCCTGTCCGCACACCGCAGCCAGGTCGACATGGATTCCCCCTGGTGGCGAGCGTTCTCCCTCATCCGCAGCGTAGAAGGCGCGGGCGAGGCCTACCGCCTAGCCGACGGCGTCCCGTTCCCGGCAGGGGGTCCCGCGGACGA
>JAUMYR010000167.1 GCA_030528545.1 Propionibacteriaceae bacterium | reverse complement strand
ACCGGTGCTGTCGGACATCCTTGGCCTGATCGCGACCGCGGTGGTGCTGGCCTCCATCGTCGCGGTTCCGCTGACCGCCAACAAGCGGGGCCTATCCTGCCTGCTCACCAGGGCCACCATGACCGACTCCAGGGAACGCACCTGAGCCCGGGGCCGCGGTGCCCGCGGTGAGGTGCCGCACTCGGCGCCGCCAGCGGCGAACCGGGACTCGGGGAGCGGCCCATCTAGGGATGGCGTCAGCGCAGCAGGTCGTCGTGGTGTCCGACGTGGTCTAGCTCGATCGCCCCGTCGGGCAATTGCCACCAGATGAGGCGCGGAGCCCCTGGGGCACCGGTCTTGACGTAGGTGCGCCAGGCCGTAGAACCATCCGGCCTGGAGCGTTGCACATCGCTTTTGGATTTCTCGGTGAATTGATGGGTCTCGCGCCGGTCCCAGCACCGGGCGGTCAGCACGTCCACGATCACCTGAATCGTCTTGCGTCGCGGGACGATATCGGCGTCCAGCGATTTCAGGAATCCCTGCCCAAGGTGGTAACGCCGAAGGCTGTTGCCATCCCGTTCCGGCTCCGGGGTTCCCGTGAGCCATTCATATTCGACCTCCCAGCGCAATTGCCGCTCCGGGTCCTGAGAGATCTTCGGGAAAGATTTCTGCTCTTCCCGTTCTTTCATTTCCTCCATTCGGCGGCGCAGGTGGTCTAGTTCCTCCTCCGCGACATCGGCCCGGGAGCGCTCGCGGGCTATCGCGTCCTGGTCATTGCCGACGAGAGCGAGCAAATCGTCTTGGATCCGCCGGTGCACCAGGCTAGCGATGACGTCTGCCTGAGAGCGGAGCAGGCGCTGCATCTCGTCCACCCCGATTCCGCCCGGACAGGGTTCGGCTCCGGCGGCGGTGTCGGCCGGGGGACCGGCCTGCTGGGGTTTGGGCGCGGCGGGTGGCGGGGTCGGCTCCGGCCGGGGCGACGCGGCGGGTTCGGGGCTCGGTTCGGCGGCTTCCAGCTGGGACTTCAGCCCGAGCAGCAGCGCTTCCTGACCGGGGTCGAAGGCAGTCCGTGGGCCTCTCCCAGGCGGTGCGGCCACGACTCGCACCGGCGCCCCGGACCCTTGGTGCTCTTCGACATATTGAGCGATCTGGCGACACGCCCGCTCCACGTCGTCTCCGGGAAATATCTGGAACAGCCGATGCCTGCGCCAGTGATCGGTCCGGGCGGCACCGGCGAGAACGACGCGAACGCTGCCGCCATAGCAATGGAATTGCCTATCGACCATATCCGATAACCGCTCCGAGGCCGCCATGCTGTCCAGCACCGCAAGCTCGGTTCCCGGGGCCAGCTTTTCCGCCAGCAGCCGGGTGTCAATTCGTGGTTCTTGAGTATCGCTGGCCGGGGACACCACGACTAACCCGCTATCTCGCGACGAATCGAATATCCTTCCCACCAGATGGCCGATATCAGCCGCAGTGACTCTCCATTCCGCAACCATGTTCCCTCTCCCCGCCAGCTTCCCTCACAAGGAGCAGGCGCCCTTTCTCCACATCAACGACGCATTCGCATCGCCCTCTCCATCTCAATTGTGACAGAACACACAAACTGGCTTTTACCGGGCTCGCCTGATAGCCCTATCGGGTGAGGCCGGGACCCATCCCTCGCGGGGCAGGAGGAGTCCGCCAGCGCCGGGCACATCTCCGGGACGGCACCGCGGGCGGTGTGAGCCTGGGGAGCGCCCCGGCTTCCCTGACCGGGGCCTAAACCACGACCGGACTCCTCGGCGGCCGGTCACGATCACCGCGAGCGGCTGACCCTTCGCGGCCCCGGTGGGGCGGTGTGGCGGGCTCGCGGGCCTCGATCGTGCCAGCGCCGACTCCCGGTTCCTCCCTGCTGGGTGGCGCTTGCCGCTGGGCACCGGGCCCGCCCCGCAGCGAGCCTCGGGGTCCGCCCCATCACCGGGGCAGTCTCAGACGCCGACCCCGACGTCGGTGAAGCGGGAATAGTGGCCCTGGAAGACACACTCGATCTTGCCGGTCTCACCGTTGCGGTGTTTGGCGACGTAGATATCGGCCATGCCCTTCACCGAGGGGTCATCCCGGTTGTACATGTCCTCGCGGTGCACTAGGAGCACGATGTCGGCGTCCTGTTCCAGCGATCCGGATTCGCGCAAGTCGCTGACCTGCGGGACGCCGTCCTTGCGCTGCTCCGGGCCACGGTTGAGCTGGCTCAGCGCCACCACCGGCACCTCCAGCTCCTTAGCCAGCAGCTTGATCTGACGAGAGAACTCACTGACCTCCAGCTGGCGAGATTCCACCTTCTTGCCCGAGCTCATCAGCTGGAGGTAGTCGATGACGATCATCTTCAGGTCGTGGCGCTGTTTGAGACGGCGGGCCTTGGAACGGATCTCCATCATCGTCAGGTTCGGCGAGTCATCGATGAACAGCGGCTTGTCGTTCATCTCCGACATCTTGGCGACCACCGCATCCCACTCAGATTCGTCCAACCCGCCCGAACGGATCCGCTTGAGCGAGACCCCGGCCTCGGCGCTGACCAGTTTCATCACGATCTCGGTCTGGCTCATCTCCAGCGAGAAGAAGGCCGTGGTCAGCCCGTGCCGGATCGCCGCGGAGCGACAAAAGTCCAAGGCCAGGGTCGATTTACCCGCGCCGGGACGCGCCGCGATGATAATCATCTGCCCCGGATGCAGGCCATTGGTCATGGAATCCAGCTGCGAGAAACCGGTCGGCACCCCCGACATCGCGTCATTGCGCGACAGCGTCTCCATCTCGTCCAGCGTGGGCTGGATCAGCATCGACAACGGCTGATAGTCCTCGCTGGTCTTGTTCTCGGTGACCTCGAACAGGGTCTGCTGGGCCTCGTCCACGATGGCATCGACATCACCGACGCCCGCATAGCCGAGCTGTGCGATCTTGAGCGAGGCGTTGACCAGGCGCCGCAGGACCGCCTTGTCGCGCACGATCTCGGCGTAGTAGGCCGCGTTCGCCGCGATCGAGACCGCCGCCAGCAGGTCGTGTAGATAGACCGGGCCACCGATGCGGCCCAGCTCGCCGCGCTTGCTCAGCTCAGCCGCCACCGTCACCGGATCGGCAGGCTCGCCCCGGCCATACAGGTTCACGATCGCATCGAAGATGAACTCATGGGCGGGCCGGTAGAAATCGCCGCCCCGGACGATCTCGACGGCCGCGCTGATCGCGTCCTTGCTCATCAGCATGGCACCGAGCACGCTCTGCTCAGCCGCCAGATCCTGGGGTGGAGTGCGATCGAGCTCCGGGGATGCACCACCGTGCTGGTCGAAACGCAGCACCTCCGCCATGGCCGATCACCTCCTCGTCTTCAGGCTAGGCACGTCCACCGACATTTTCGTGACGGGGCCTACCTCAACTCACGGACTTGCAAAATTAGCGCCTTCGGCGCACCCGCGCCTCTCAGCCCCGGGCTCGGCCTGTGGACAATCCATCCACAGACTGTGGATGAGTGGCCAAACTCCGCCGCGACTTATCCACAAGGTCACGCACAGCGCGCCCACAAGTCCGTACTTTCCGCGCCGACAAGCAAAAACGATCGTTACAGAATCGTAACATTTGGTTCCAGTGTCCGCTCAATCAGGTGAGCGCCCGGGGCGCTGGCAACGTCAGGGAGGGAACCGAAGCTCAGCGCCGCCGGGCGCCGGATACCAGTGTCATACCACCTAACATCCCTCGTCAAGGGATGCCCAAGGGCGCCCATCCCGCGTGCGCGAATCCTCAGCCCGGATGACCAAATGTGCCAACGGTGAGCAGAAATGCGAGATGATTGACCCATGAGTGACTCACCGACGCGAGTGCAGCGGCGGCGTCAGGCCACACTCGCAGATATCGTCCTTGCCGGGCGGACCCTCTTGCGCACGGGTTGTGATGTTTCCATCTCAGCCGTCGCGGGACACCTCGGGGTCACCCCGCCCGCGCTCTACCGCTATGTGCCCAGTCTCACCGGCCTCCTCGAACTCGTCACGCAGGCGATCATGACCGACGTGATCCAGCGGATGACCAATGCGGCCGACCGGCAGGAGGACCCAGCCGCCCGCCTCATCGCGGCGGCCACGGCCTTCCGGCAGTGGGCGCTGAACAATCCCCACGAGTTTCGTCTCGCGTTCTCCCCACGCGATCCGCTGGCCCATATCCCCAAACCCGATGACCCGCAGTCGGCCGTCGAACGCTCCAGCGCGCTGTTCCTCAGGTTCTTCCAAGCCGTGGGCGGCTCCTATCCGATGCGCTGCCCCGACGAGGACGAGGTGCCACCGACTTACTTCTCCGTCGCCGAGAGGCTCTCCGAGCGGAGAGGACGTCCGGAGGAAGACTCCGCCCATGACTCCATCGCCGGGGTCTGGCAGTTCGAGCGGGTATGGCTGAAGTTTATCGGCGTTATCTGCTGCGAGGTGTTCGGTTTCGTCCCGCCGGAGCTGGTGGTCTCAGGAGACCTGTTCGTCCTCACCTGCATCGAGATCGGACGCGACCTGGGGCTGGCCGAGGAGTTCGACCGGCTGCTCGCGATCGCCGTCGAGACCGCTCAGTGGACTGACGATGTCGACGGGGTCGACCCGCTACACGTCACCGCGGCCAAACTGCGCACCGACGGAGCCTGACCTCAGCCCAGTCCGCTCAGAGCCGGTCCGCCAGCGCGGCCCGGACCAGACGCAGCGCGACCTCAGGCACGATCCCCAGGCGCTCGGCCTCGGCGACGTAGCGGCGCGCCGCCTCGGCACCGGCGTCCAATTGGTCGTTCCGCCCCGCGATGAAGGAGCCCAGGCGCCCCCGGGTCTCGATCTGCCCGTCGGCCTCCAGTTCGCGATAGGCCCGCGCCACCGTGTTGGGAGCCAGGCCGAGGCTGCGGGCCAGGCTCCGCACCGGAGGCAACCTCTCCCCCGCCCGGGCCTCACCGGAGGCACGGGCAGCGGTGATCTGGGCCTTGATCTGCTCATAGGGCGGCAAGCCCGAGGCCGGATCCAGCCAGATCACGGCGCCGCCGTCCAATTCCAGGCGACACGAACACATCGCTGACCACCCATTCCGTCTCGGGCCCCGGACAGAACCCACCAAACACCCCCATTGTACCGCCTATTGTGCCAAGCGGACGTCGGATCAGCTTTCAGGGAACACCCGGCCCCGGCGGGTAACCTGGTCCCATGGTGAACCCTCACGAGTTCTATACCTTCAACGACGACCTGTGGG
>JAUMYR010000166.1 GCA_030528545.1 Propionibacteriaceae bacterium | reverse complement strand
CAAACCTGAGCGCCTGAACTATGCAAACGTGAGCGCTTCAAGTAGGCAAACCTGAGCCCCGTGATGCCGGGCGGTGCTCCGGCCCGAGGCTCTCGGATGGGCCTGGTTATCTCCGGGACCGACGCGAGGACAAGGGCATCCCGGCTTGCGCTTCACTCCTCACAGCTCACTCAGGTAGGAACGGTCGTGTCGGTCCACGGCGGTCGGGTCGGGCCGCGTCCTCGCACACCCGGCCGGTCCCGCGCGACACGCTGGACCGGGTGAATATCCCAGCCCCACCAGTCGCGGGTGTTACCCCAGGGGCCCAGGGTGTGCCGTCGGAGTCTAGGACGGCTGTCACTGCTCGGCTTCGGCCTGCCGACGGCGGTCCGCAAGGAGTTCCTCGACGGCCCCGGTTCCGCGGACCCGTTCCCGCACCCGTTCCAGGGCCGCCCGGGGCGTGGAGGCGACGAGCTGGCCATCTTGCAGAGTGACCGAGAGCACGTCCCCTTGCCGCAGGCCGAGTTCCCTCCGGAGGACCGCGGGCAGCACCACCCTGCCCCGGTCTCCCACGCGAAGCTCAAACGTGGCGCTCATGACTCAAAAGTACCGCTTGTGCTGCACGGAGGCACCCTGATAGTTCCACCCCGGGTGCGTGGAGCGCATGGTGACCGGATGGGGGACTACCCACGGTCGTGCCCCTGCCCGGGGAGGGCGCAGCCGTTCGCCATGGCCTTGGTATGGGCACTCCGGGAGAGATGCCGCTCCCACCGCTCCATCTGCCGCCGGGAACACCGGCCAGTTCCCCGACCGGTGGTGCTCAGATCCCTAACAGCTTGAGCAGGACTGGGATTGGGCTGGACGGGTTGGGGCCGAGAAGGTTGACCAGGTGCTCGGGAGAGGCCTTGTCGGAGCGTGCCCGGGCGTCCGCGTACTTGCCTATCGGGAAGGAGGGGGTCAAGCTCTTGTTTCGCAACACTTCCAGCTTAGCCAAGCGTGCCTGAATGTCCCGGGCGGAGCCGTGGCGGCGCCAGTCTTCCAGGTGCCACAGCAACCACAGTTCGAAGCAGGGGTTGCTGACGAGAACCTGGATGCTCTCTTCGGTAGCGAGGCTGAGCGCGTCTTGGAGCGATTCATGGTCGTCACAGTCCACCAGGCATAAGGTCCAGGAATAGTCGCCATTCTTTCGCTCCTTGAGCGCGCGTTTGACTACGCGGAGCGGGTCAGACCCTTCGCCGATCGCTTTCAGAGAAGCGGCATCCCGCGGCAGCTGTTGCCGGAGCATTTGCAGGTATTGGACCTCGGTCACCGTCCCCTCGGTGACGACTAGGCCCCGAGCCCGCTCGAATCGCCGGAGACGCCTTTCGGGCCTCTTCCCCGAGGTTCTCGTGCGCCTGCTCATCGCTGCTGGGTTAGGAGGTGAACGAGGCTGGGTGCGAGGGAGGGTACGGCCCCGTAGCGTCCTTCCAGGTAACGCTTGGCGACGTTGTCCCTGTGGTGGGGTTTGAAGTCGGCCAGCGAGAACAGCTCGGTCGCGCCGTCGCGCTCCTTCTCGGTGAACCAGATCTGCCCCTTCTCGAAATCCAGGCTGGACTGGTTCGAGATCAGGTAGGAGTCGTGGCTGGTGAACAGGATCTGAGCCCCCCGAGTGTTGATCTCAGGGTTCTGGAAGAAGCCGACAAGGGCTTCGGCCAGGTGCGGGTGCAGGCTTGAGCCGAGCTCGTCCACGACGAAAAGCCCGCCCTTGCGGAGCCGGTCAATCGCCGGGACCGCCAGCGCCAGCCAGGCGAGGGTCCCATCGCTCTCGTCGTGCATGCTGAACGGCGCAGCATCGTAGCCGTGGTCGAACTCCAGCCCCCGAATCACCGCTTCGATCGCGGGTTCGGACAGGTCCGAGGCATCCGCCTCGTCTGGAGGAGTCACCCCTGAACCTTCGCTGTCGGCCTCTTGTAGCAGGTTCTCGAACATCTTCCCGAGGCGGTTCAGCTTGTCGACGACATCGGGAGGCATGGCCTCCTCGCGTAGGGCGACGCCGACGATCCCGACGTCGGCGATCCGCAGCACGGTTTCGATCAGCTCCGTGGTCGACGTGCCCTTGCTGAGGTCGTTGACGATTGCCTCGATGCGCGCCCTCCGCTGCAGGTCGCCGAGCGGGACGAAGTCGCATCCCTCCACCAGCGCCCGCCCGATAGCGGCGAGCGGCTCGTGGCCCAGCCGGATGGCCCGGCTGAGAAGCAGCTCACCGGACGCGAGCAGCCCGACGGAACGCACTCCGCGTCCGTAGGAGACCTGATCCCGCTCCCGCGTGAACAGGGAACGCCGCCTGGAACTGGGCCAGTCGGCGAGCCATTCCCGCGCCACGCCCGCCTCGTCCACCTCGAACCCATAGGCGAAGCGGGTGTCCTCGTACACGAACTCCAGCTCGTAGCGGCTCGGCGCCTTCGGGTGATCCGGTCCGAGGCGGAAGGGCGCCCGGGGCATCCGGTCCAGACTCAGCCAGTCAGACGCCGAACTCTTCACCGCCGTCACGGCATACCTGAGCGCATCCAGGATCGTCGACTTGCCCGAAGCGTTGGCGCCGAAGATGCCAGCCGCGGGGTACACGCTGGACACCCACGTCTGCCCGCCCCTGGGCCGGACGCCGCTGAGTGAAGGACGCGCCAGCTCTAGGATCGCCTCGTCGCGAAGGGAGTTGTGGTTCTGTGCCGTGAAACTGAGCAGCAGCATGCAGTCATACTACATGCAAAAAACCGGGCTGAGTCCATAGGGTCCAAAACTGGTGAAAAGTTCCCAAATATGCCCTGTTCGTGCAGAGAAATTCGCTTGAAGCCTCGCTCCCCCGTGCTGTGGGAGGGGAGCGGCCCGGGTCGCAGCGGCGGCTAGGGGAGATGCTGCTCCAGCAGTGCTTCTAGGGATGGGCGGGCCTCGACCATGGCTGGGCCGTACCAGAACAGGGACCGGCCGGAGACCGGTACCGAAGGGGCTCGCGCGTCGGGGCCGTCGGTGGGCGTGAAGGGGTAGGGCTCGTCCGGTAACAGGACCAGGTCGGGGCGCTGTCCGACGACCGCGGGGAGGCCAAGATGCGGATAGCGCTCGCCGTCAACGACGTTGGTCAGTCCCAGGCGGCGCAGGAGGTCGTGGGGGTAGGTGGCCTGGCCCACCCAGATCCAGGGGTCCCGCCAGACCGGGACGGCGACCCGTCCGCTCAGCCGCGGGGGCGCGGCCCAGACCTCCCGGGCCTGGTCGAGCCAGCCGACCCGGGGCAGCGCAAAGACCTCGCCGAACAGGCGGGCGAGGCTGTCCAGCCCTTGGGCGATGCTGTCGATCCGGGTCACCCATACCGGGACCCCGGCCTCCCGGAGGCGCTCGATGTCGTGGCGGCGGTTCTCTTCCTGGTTCGCGATGACCAGGTCCGGACTGAGCGCGGCGATGAGCCCACGGTCGGGATTCTTTGGGCCGCGCACACGCGCGACCCCAAGTCCGGGTGGGTGGGTGCACCAGTCGGTGGCCCCGACCAGCACGCCCGGCACCGTCGCCGCGATGGCCTCGGTCAGCGACGGGACGAGCGAGACCACCCGCTCCGGGCAGCGGATCGGGACTTCGGCGCCGAGATCGTCACGCATAGAGCCATTCTGCTCGACTCACCGCCGGGGCGGCAGCGCGCTGCCCGGCCCCGGTGCCCAGTCATCACCCAGGCGGCAACGGCACTCACGGGCCCGATCCTTGAAGCGAGGCTTAGCTGTGGCGTTCATCGTCCACGGCTGCCGTCCGGCCTTGCGCTGGCGGTCGCGGCGAAACAGAGTACATCTTGATGCGGGCTAGTGACGATAAGATGCGATCATGCGCACCACGGTGAATCTGGACGATGAACTGCTGCGCCGGGCCAAGGAGCGGGCGGCCCGTCAGGGAAGGACCCTGAGCGAGGTTGTTTCCGACGCCCTGCGGGTCTTGCTCGCCGAGCAGGCCGGGCCACGCCGCGAGGTCACCCTGCCCACCTTCGGCGGCAGCGGGCTGAGACCGGGCGTCGACCTTGAGGACAAGGATGCCCTCGCAGCGCTTCTTGACGAGGACGACCATGCTGCTCGCTGACGTCAACCTGTTCATCTACGCGCACCGGCCGGAGTCCCCGCGGTTCGCGGAACACCATGCGTGGCTCACGGCCGCGCTGACCGCCGACGAACCCTTCGGCGTATCCGAGCTGGTCTTGTCGGGTTTTCTGCGGATCGTGACGAACCACCGGGTCTACCGCGAGCCGACTCCGCCGCAGGTGGCGCTGGACTTCTGCCAGACGGTGCTGAGCGCCCCGTCGGCGGTCTGCGTCCGCCCAGGGCGGGAGCATTGGCGCATCTTCGAGAGCCTGTGCCGGACTCTTGGGGCGCGCGGCAACGTGGTGCCTGACGCCTATCTGGCGGCCATGGCCATCGAGGCTGGCGCCACCTTTATCACCACGGACGCGGGATTCGCCCGGTTCCCCGGGCTCACCTGGCGGCGCGCCCTGTGATGAGGGCCGCAGGGGCCTAGGCGTCGGTCCCGGGCGGATGCGGCTCAGCTCTTCTGTGTCTGCTAGGGATGGACGGGCGATAGATGAGGAGCGGGGCGTATCACGGTGGAGACGGCGGCGGCCGCAACCTGGCGCTGGCCATCCTCGGGAAACCGGTCCGGGGAGGAGGCGCACGGCTCGGATGAGTCACTCACCTACTGGGGCAAGCGGGGTTTCTGTGCCACCACGCTGCAGGACTGCAAAACCTGGCTAGTCCCCGCCGACATGGCCGACTGATGCGGCCCTCCTTTCGCCGGGGCCGGAGAAGGACGGGCTCGCTCCCTGCATGCCGCACCTGGCGTCTTGCCTCCTAACGAGATGTCCAGGAGGATTCACTAAACCGTCGATGGTCGAGCGGGCTGGCAGCTGACGACCGGCCTGGGATGTCCGGGCGCGTCATCCCAGCCCGACGGCCGGGAGGCGTCTCACATGGTTCACGCATCCACCACGCCTGCGAGCGAGGTCTTGGCCATCATCGGCTGGCTGACAGACAGAAGGATCGTCTATCAGGTCAACGGCGGCTGGGGCGTCGATGCGCTGGTGGGACGGTAAACCCGCGAGCGCGGAGACTTCGATGTCTTCGTGGACGCCAATGCCGTGGCCGGCCTGATCGCGTGGCTGGCGTCGCGTGGTTACGAGCCGGTGGCGGACTGGTTGCCGATCCGGATCGAACTCGCCTCTGGACGCGGAAGGGTCGACGTGCATCCCAT
>JAUMYR010000165.1 GCA_030528545.1 Propionibacteriaceae bacterium | reverse complement strand
GCACGATGCCGGTCGCGGTGCCGAGCTGGTGCCGGGGCACGGAGGTGCGGGCGAAGTCCATGCCGATGCTGGAGCCGGGGCCGCCCGCGGCTAGTCCGATCATCAGCACGATGAGCAGCCAGGCTGGCGCCGGACCGGGCCACAGCATCACGGCGATCCAGGGCAGCGCATTGGCGGCGATGACGAAGAGCACCAGGTTGCTGCGGCGCAGCGGATGCCTGGAGGTGAGGACGCCGACGATGGGACCGAAGACCGCCGAGGTGGCGATCAATAGGGTGTAGTAGCCGGAGGCGGCCTGAGTGCTGACTCCCTCGCCCTGGACAAGGTAGGGGATGCCCCACATCATCGCGAACACCATCCAGGCGAATCCCGTTGCCAGGTGAGTCCACAGGCCCAGGCGGGTGCCCGGATTGGTCCAGATCTGCCTGAGCTGGTCCGGTAGCTCGCGTAGCGGGTGGGGAGCCGGTCCGGTGGCTTCGCCCGGCGGGTGGTCTCGCACGAGGGCGAGGGCCAGTGCGGCCGCCACGAAAGCCAGCCCGGAGGCGGCCAGAAAGGCGGGCGTCCAGCCGGCCCAGAACATCAGGGCCATGAAACCGGTCGCCGAGACGATCTGGCCGCTCGCTCCGAGGAGCCCGGTGAACTGGGACAATACGGGCACCAGGCTCGGTTTGAACCATGACGGGAGCAGCCGCAACACGCTGGCGAAGATGAATGCGTCACCAGCTCCGACGATGACGCGCGCCCCGATCCCGACCTCGATTTGCTCGGTGAGCGCCATGAGAACCTGGCCGGAGGCCATGAGCACCATGCCACCGGCGAGGGTGAGGCGCGAGCCGAAACGGTCGATCAGGACACCGGCGGGGATTTGCATTCCGGCATAGACCAGCAATTGCACCACGACGAAGGTGGACAGCACCCCGGGGGAGACTCCGAACCGGACCGCCGCGTCGAGTCCCACGACGCCGAGAGAGGTGCGCTGCAGCACGGCCACGGCATAGGCGAACACTCCTATACCCCAGACTAGCCAACCACGCATGACACCTCCCCGCAAAGAGTACTGCCTCCATACGCGGTTGCGCTCATGGCGAACCTGGAGCATCCCCTCCCCAGAGACTCTCGGGTTCACATAGCGTGAGTCCCTACCCAGAAAGCCTCGTCCTGGTCACGGCCTGGCCCTGGTGTGCGGAGCCAGCCGTGAAGGTCTGTTTGGGGTAGGACCAGGCCCCGTCCGTGGCGGGCAGGGGTTACCAGCCATGGACTCTAGAAGAGACCCGGCTCCTGAAGAGGGGGAGCGTAAGCCGGGTCGACGCCGTTGAACAGTTTCGAGATCGACTTGCCGTGGTGGATGCAGTTGATCGCGTCGGCGAATAACCGGGCGACAGAGCGCACTTCCAGCTCGGGCCATCCGGCTGGGGCAGGGACCGTGTTGGTGGTGACTACCTCGGTAATCATGTGGTGCTGCCGCAGCCTCTCGACTGCCTTGCCAGCGAACAGCCCATGGGTGCAGGCGACGGAGGCGCCCGTGCAACCGAAGTCTCGCAGGCGGTCCATAAGCTCAATGACCGAGCCGCCCGTGGCGATCTCGTCATCGAGGACGATGGCCCGTTTGCCGTAGACATCACCGACGATCGAGTCGATGACCACCTTGTCGTCGGCTAGGCGTTTCTTTGACCCCGCGGCCACCGGTAGGTTCAGCAAGCGAGCGAACACCGTCGCCTCTTTCGCGTTGCCCAGATCGGGCGAGATAACGACGGTGTTCGAGTTGTCCTGGCCGCGGTAGTGATCGGCGAGGACCCCGATCGCGGTCAAGTGATCGACCGGCACCGAGAAGAACCCGTGTACCTGTGGCGCGTGGAGCGCCATCGTGAGCACCCGGTGAACCCCAGCGGTGGCCAGCAGATCGGCTACCAGCCGCCCGCCTAGCGAGATCCTCGATGCGTCCTTCTTGTCGGATCGCGCGTAGGCGTAGTGCGGGATGACTGCTGTGATCTGCGCTGCCGATGCCCCACGAGCGGCATCGATCATGAGCAGCAGTTCCATGAGGTGCTCCTGCGTTGGAGGCACCAAAGGCTGGATGATGTAGACATCCCGCTGGCGACAGTTTGCCAACAGCTGAGTCTGTAGGCAGTCGTTGCTGAACCGTTTGATATCCACTCCGGAGCGGCGGACACCTAGCCGCTGACAGACCTCGTCAGCGAGGCTGGGATGAGCCGAACCGGAGAATACAACGATGTCCTTCATGCCGTCCCTTCGTCAGGATGACATCAGCCTAGCGAAGGAAGGCGTGGGATCAGCCAATGTCAGCTCTTAGCGGTAGTGCCTGCCGCAGAACGGAAATGCCGGCATGATGCGGCAGAGGAAGGTCTCGGGAGCGGCCGGGGCGGCGCTGTCCTGAGCCGGTCCAGCGAAGGCGGACGGGGCGAGAGTCGACGCCACGGCGAAGAGGGCGAGAACGAATGTACGAAGCATGATGGTTCCTCCTATCTGGTCTTACCATAGGAACTAGCGCTAGCTCCGCGACGTGTGCTTGAGCTGATGTGGACTAAGGTCTAGGCAGATTGTGGACGAAGGTGCAGGTTTCGGTGTGTAAGCCCTAGGTAAGTTGCCTTTGACTGGAACGCTCGGTGGCACTATCGGAGGAGGGTCCGGGATGCGTTTGTTCGCTGTGCAGTCGGGGCGAATGACCTCGCCGTTCCTCGCTTTGGGGATGCTGGTAGCGGTATTAGTCGTAGTCGCTGCCGTGGAAGGTGAACGCTACACGCTCGGCACACTGTTCGAGCTGCTAGCTTGTGGTGCCGCCGCCGCCGCAGTGTACATGCCATTGGGTGGTGTACTAGCTTGCTGTACGCTATTAACTTTGGTCGCATCAACGGACGGCGGCACCGGTACGGGTGCCTTTGCTTCCTTGCTGGTGATTGCGCTGGCGGGTATAGCAGGACGAGATCTGTTGCGCTTGATCGTTAGCGGTTGGATGCTGCTCCTCCTGATTTGGTGGACAGCCCGAACTCTCAAGCCCGGTGAGTCGTTGCTCGCTTACTCGATAGCGTGGTCGGCCCTGGTGGCGGCTTCTTATGCGGTGGGCGCACTGATCCACGCTTACACGGCACGCTCCAAGCAGCTGATGGCAGCGCGCCTGGCCGACCAGCGCCGGGGTATCGCTAGAGACCTGCACGACACCGTGGCCCATTCGCTCTCGCTTATCGTCATGAGGGCGGAACAGGCCCGGCTCAGGGGTGAGGCGGACCCGGATGACCTTCAGTTCATCGCGGCGACGGCGGACCGGTCGATCCACGATCTGCGGGGCATGATGGCTCTGCTTCGCGCGGACGAGGCGGACTCGGCCAGGGATATCTGGCAGGTCGACCCGGTGCAGGATGTGCTCCCGTCGGCGTGTGAGCGGCTGAGGAATGCTGGATTCGCGCCGGTGGTCAACGCCGATGGCGATCTGGAATCGCTGCCTCCGTCGGTCAATGCGGCACTGGCGAAGGTCGTCTACGAGGCCACCACGAACATCATCAAGCACGCGGCGCCCGCCAGCGAGTGCGCGGTCATGCTTGAGATCACCGAACTGGACGCGGAACTGGTGGTCTCCAGCGTCCCGAAGAAGGGCGCGGTCGTCCAGAAGGAAGGCCAGATGGGTGTGGATGGAATGCGGGAGCGGGTGCACGCCCTGGGCGGAGAGTTCTCCTCGGGGCCCAGCGGCCGTCGCTGGGTGACTCAGGTTAGGCTTCCGTTGCGGTGAAGTATGGGCGGAATGCCCGGTGGCAGTATGCTTCCTGCCATGGACGGCGATGGAGTGGGGCAGATCAGCGTCGTCATCGTGGATGATGACCAGTTGGTACGTCGAGCGCTAGTTGAGTACCTACAGATCGCGCCAGACGTAAAAGTTATGGCGACCTTTGCCAAGCCAGAGGCCGCGATCGAGTTTATTCGTCGTAATGCGGTCCAGGTCGCACTCGTCGATGTGAACATGCCTGGAATGAATGGAGTCCAGGCAACTAGGGAGATTCGGACAAGTCGCCCTGGCACGCGGGTGCTGATCTTGACATCCTTAGACGAGGACGCGGTGGTGCACGACGCCCTAGACGTCGGCGCCTCCGGCTTCCTTCTTAAGAACACCTCTCCGGAGGCCCTCGCGGACGCGATCCGTGCCGTCAACAGGGGTATAGCGGTGGTGTCGCCTGGCCCGATGGCCCGGATCCGGCGACCGGTACCGCGCGCCAAAGGGCCGATGCCTTCGCTTAGCGGCCGGGAGCGCGCGGTTTTGGAACAGCTGTGCCGGGGACTTAGCAACTCCGAAATAGCCGACGTTCTCCATATTTCTGAGTCCGCGGTGAAGGCTCATGTCACGACACTCATGACCAAGCTGGAGGTGACCTCGCGGCTGAGGGCCGTGGTCCGGGCTCACGAACTGGGTCTGGACTCCTGAATCTGCGCACTCGCGGATTCAAGTGCGAGCTAACTGCTCGCATCTTTTACCCATTCTTGATCCTGAACTCTCGCAGAACTCGAGTTGGTATTGGCCGGGTGGCCGTGGGAAACCTGATCCGGTCCCGTTCCGCGATGGGCCTGGGCGCGCTGGAGACCGCGGCCCTGGCGCCGAGCCGGGCGGCGTGGCTTGTACCCGCGGTTGGTACCCATCGAGCAGTGGTCCCAGTGGCTGGCGCGGTGCCGAGAGCCGTGCGGAGGTCCCCGGCCTGCCTTGGCGGCTGGCGCCTCCTGGCGGGACGGCGGTTCTCGCAGCAAGCCGAAGGATGCCCGATCAATATGGCGGCAATGAAAAGCCTGATCTGAGAGATCAGAGCCGGTCGGGAACGCACTGTATAGGTAGCCTACCTAGACCAATGGGCAGTATTCCAATGGTCGAAGGTCTAGAAGGGGCCTCCTGGCTGGAATTGGGTCCAGGGTCGTGATGTGATTGTTGTGCAAGGGAAACCGCGGAGAGAGTCCTCTCCCACCCATCGACTCTTCCCGGGCCCTTGCCGGAACCCCCCGGTTCCATGAACTCCCTTGTGGTGGCCGCTTCGTCCATGGGCGGCCACCACAACCCATTTCTGGGCCTATTAAGCTATCGAAGACCCACGCGAGTCAATACGGGCTCTCTCTGGCCGCCGGAATGCACCACTGAATCTCCATCGACGGTTAACTGAGTTTGGTGCTGGTTGAGCGCAGCGACGGCTTTCGGCAGATACTCATCAAGAACAAACCACTCCACGCCGTCTCCGGGGGAATTCACCAGGGCGCGAAAGG
>JAUMYR010000164.1:3032-5311 GCA_030528545.1 Propionibacteriaceae bacterium | reverse complement strand
GCTAGGCCGTGGGTCCCCGGAGACCAGAAACCGAGGGGAACCGGCGATACGCCTCGGCGAGCGAGCCCAATTGGGTTCACCAGATCACCAGATACTGGCCACGGGTCCCCTGAGCCACCCGCCCCGGCACGGGCTATCCGGGTTCGCTCACCTAGTCGACGAGGATGCCCGCGACCGGCAGTCCGGTCGCCTCGCTGAGGTTCAGCACCTCGCGGATCTGGTGGCGGGTCGTGCGTCCTGGGGTGACCGCCAGCAGCGTGGTCGAGGCCAGTTTCGCCCCGAGAGCCCCGGCCGAGGAGCCGGTCATGGCCGCGGCGCTGACGATGACCCAGCGGTGCCTAGCGGCCAGCCCCGCGAGGAACTCCGCGGCGGCCGGGCGGGTGAGAAGGTCGACCGGGTTCGGTGCGGGCCCCCCGGCAGGGACCAGGCTGAAGCCCTCGGCGGGCACCGCCGCGTCCTCGGCCGGGAGCAGCCCGGCGATATGGTCGGCCAGCCCGGGACCATCGCCCAGTGGCCTAGCCTCAAGATCGGCATCCACCAGCGCTACGGTGTCGCCGCCCGCACCTACCTGCCGGGCGATCTCCCTCGCCAAAGCGCTGGCCGAACCGTCTACCGAGGCGATGGAGACGATGTTGCTTTCGGGGGAGGAGGCGAAGAAGGGCAACCCCTCGGCGACGGTGCGGGCCAGGGACGACAGGCCACCCTCGTCCCCGGCGCCGATCACGGCGTCGTCGGTTAGCTCGCGCACGTCGGCGGCGTTCCAGACCCGGTCATTCAGCAGCACCCGGATGAACAGGTACAAGAACCCAGCAAGCAGCCCGAGCGCGACACCGGCGGTAACCCCTGCGACCCGTCCCATCAGGCTAGCCGGGGCAGGTTCGGTGGTAATCGCGATGTCTCCGACCTCCAGGCGCACATTGCCGAAACTCGGCAGCCCTCCCGATTGGAGCGCCTCCCGGAACTGTCCGGTGACTGCCTCCATGGCGGCTTCCGAACGCCGCGCATCGTTGGTGGTGATCCTCGCAGAAAATACCAGGGACTGGGATTGGGCCTGCACGCTGAGCGCCTGCTGCAACTGGGTCGCGGTCATCCGTGGATGCAGGGATTCTCCTGCCGGGCCCAGCGTCCGGGGCGATGTGAATAATGTCAGTGCCGACGCCGACAGTTGCTGCACGATGGACTGGGCGCCCGCACTCGTGCTGCCCTCTTCGACCGCCCGCAGCGCGACCGTGGCCGATGAGGTGTAGTGAGGACGGTTCAACATGACCGAAGCCACTCCCCCGGCGAGACCGGCGAGGACGCCGATCAGCAGCGCACTGATCCAATACCGGGCCGCCGACCGCGCGTATGACCGCAAAGACATGGGCGCTTTTCCCTTCCAGGAGACGACGCCGCCAGCTTAGCGGGTAAGCCCCGTAGACTGAGGCCCAGGAACGAGCCGGAGGAGACACATGCCAGCCAAGCCTGTCGTGGTGTGGATCACCTCTGGCTACCCCTATGGCAGCGGAGAACAGTTCATCGAGTCCGAGGTCTCGCACTGGGCGGATTTCGACGGCGAGGTGATCCTGTTGCCCGAGAACGACATGGGCAAGGGTGCACGCCCGACCCCGCCGCGGGTGCGGGTGTCGACCCAGCTCATGGACCGCTGGCACCGCCGCCCCGCGCAGCTGGCGGCGGCCGTGAAGGCGCTGGCGTCCCCGGTGTGGTGGCGGGAACTCGGCTACCTCATCGGCTCCCGGTCGGTGTCGCCCTACCGGCTCAAGCACGCCTTCTTCTCGGTGGTGCGGGTCGAGATGGAACTGCGGGAGCTGCGGGCCATCGCGTCCCGGCTGGGGCGTCCCATCGACGTGGTCTATTCCTACTGGATGTCGGTCGGCACCTTCGCCGGATGCCTGGCCCGCCGCAACGGGATCGTCCGGCAGGTGGTATCGCGGGCGCACCGCAGCGAGTACTACGAGGAGGCCCGCCCCGCCCACTACACGGCGCTGGTGAGACAGTTCGCCCCCAATATCGGCACCCTGGCGGTGATCTCCCAGGACGCCGCCGACTACGCCCCCCGCTACGGTTTCCGGCCCCACCAGGTCGTGGTGTCGCGCCTCGGCGTGGCCCGGGCCCCGCGCTGCCAGCCCTCGCCCGCTGGCGAGTTGTCGCTGCTATCGGTGAGCACGCTGACCCCGGTGAAACAGATCCCGCTGATGATCGAGGCGATCCGGCGGGTCGCGCAGGCCCTACCCGGGGTCCGCATCACCTGGCACCATGCCGGGGACGGGCCGCTGCGC
>JAUMYR010000164.1:0-2932 GCA_030528545.1 Propionibacteriaceae bacterium | reverse complement strand
CCTCGTCGAACGCGACTACCACGCCGACACCAATTACGCCGCCTTCGTCGCGATGGTCGGTGACCGGATCGAGGCCGGGGATGAATAGGGCCGCGATCCGCATCAGCGCGGCGGTGCTGATCTTCCTGATGCCGGTGGTGTCCTCCCTCGGTTCGGTCGTCACGGTCGCCGGGCTGGCCGCCGCGCGTCCGTGGGCATTGCTGTTGTGCCTGGCGTGTCTGGCGAGCATGGTCCGGTGGAACGACACGGCCACCCTGATCGTGCTGCTCGCGGGCGTCTGGCTGGGGTGGGGTGTGGCGAGCCTGCATTCGGCGGACGGGTTCCGGAAACTGTTCGCGATCGGGGTCGGGTTCGCGACGGCGCTCGGTTTCGTCGTCTACCCGTGGACTCGCGAACGGCTGCGGCTGCTCGCCCGGGCCTGGCTGTTCGCCTGGCTGGTGGCGATCCTCCCCGCCTGCTACGAGATCGCGACCGGACGCCACCTGCCGAACTATCTGGCCAGTTCGCCGGAGTGGACGAGGCAGCGTTCGGACGACATCGCGTCCTATTTCGTGAACCCGAACCCGTTCGCCTATTTCCTGTGCGCCTCCATGATCGTGTTCGCGATGGGGGCGCGGCTGGAGGGTCCCCGCATGAGGCGGGTGCTGATCGCCTGCTGTCTGGTGACCCCGCTCATCATCACGCAGACGGCGAGCCGGGCGGTGCTGGCGGTGTCGCTGCTGGTGGTGGTGTGGGTGCTGTCGACGACCGAGTGGGTGAGGACGCACCGGCGGACGGTGCTGGCCGCGTCCGCGGTGGCCGTCGCGGTAGCCGCTACCGTATTCCTGCTCACCCCCGGCATGACCGATCGAATCCTGTCCTCTTTCCAGGGGTCCGGCTCCGACCGGATGAAGCTGTACCTCAACTCGGTGTGGATGTTCGTCTCAAGCTGGGGGCTCGGGGTGGGGCCTGGCATGTTCGAACCCATCATGCGCACCGGGATGGTGCCCCACCAGACCACCGGCGCGGTGAACCCGCACAGCGGGGTGTTCGAGGTACTGAGCCAGTACGGTTTCCTGGTCTCGGCCGCGGTCGGCGCCGCGCTCGTCGTCCTCGCGGTCAAGGGCTCGCACGGGTTCCGGCGCACGTCCACGGCCGATCCCGCCCGCCGGATCATCCTGCAGGGCCTGACGGTGACGGCCGTGGCGCTGCCCCTGCTGTCCTTCGGGGACAGCACCTTCCTGGACTCGCCCATCGCCTGGGCACAGATCGCCACCACGCTGGCGTTCTTCCACGCCCAGCACCACCTGAGGCCCGCACCGCCCGCTCCGGCGGCCACCGGGGTCACAGACCGGCGGCTGCGCGTACTCCGCCGCACTGACCGGGGATGCTGCACGCCCAGGTGAGGCCGTCCCGGCCCCGGCGGGCTGAGTGGGCCAGCGGCTCAGGACACCCGGCGCTGGAACTCCGTGGGACCGAACCAAGGCCGCCCAGCCCAGACGAAACCCTCGGCTGAGGCATCGCCGTCCGGGCACGGGTGGGCAACCTCGTCCAGCCTGGCTGGAGGGCCAAACTCGGTGCTACCGGTGACCACCTGCGCGTTGAAGTAGGAGCCGTGGCCGGTATCGGGCTGGGAGACGAAGCGCACCGTGACGGTGCCGTCCTTCAGTACTCGCCGCAGCTCGGTGATCGAGCGTCCCAGCCCACAGGCCGCATAGGTCAGGACGTAACCGTCGCGTTTCGCGTACTCGATCAGGTCGCGTGGCGCGCGCGGTGGCACCGGGGTGGGCATCACCCGCGGCGGTTCGTGCTTCGCCGGGATCGCGAGCCGGTTTGGTCCGGTCGGGACGACTGTCAGCTTGAGGCTCGCCAGGAAATTCCCCCGGTTGGCCTGGTCCGCCAGTGCCTGGGCGGCCTCTTCCGTGGTGCTGCTGTGCCACGTCGGCACCGGCACCGCCTGGTCGGCCTTGACCAGGCGTCCCTGAGGCAACTCGGGGATCGGGCCGCACGTGGTGATGTGGGTGATCGTCGGCTCTTTCGGCCAGGCCGTCTCTAGGTGGTGCGGCACCTCAGCGGTGAAAAACCGCGTCCAGATCTCCTGAGCGGAGGAAGCACCCGGGCGGGGCTCCTCCTTCTGGTAGCTGAGGCGAACCCGGGCCTGGTCGTTCACGTCCTCGCCCCGCTCGAAAACCAGCTCGAAGGACTCCCACGACGAGTTGCAGCCAACGCCGATCAGCCGCCAGCCAGCCCGCCGGGCGGCGGCGATTTCGGTATCCCGGATAGTCTCGAGAGAACCTGACAGCAGCGCCGAGTCGCCTCCGGCGGTCCGCATGGCGCCGGCCTGTTGGGTGCCGCCCGCACCAGGAGTGGTGGTTTCTGCCGGGGCGAGCCACGGGTCGGTCCAGACCACCTGCGCCCGGGCCCAGTCGGTGTGGTTCGGCAGATACCTGCCGTCGGGGGGCGGCCAGGAGCATCCGGCGAGGCAGGCCAGCAGCAACGCTGCGACGGCACGGTATCGTGGGCGGTAGGTCATCGCGATCAGTCCTCCGGCAAACTCACCGACAGCGGGGTGGTCCACGTGGTGGGCCCGGTCAGATCACCCCGGTTGAACTCATCCCGGGACATCGTGAAGGTGCCTCCGCGCCCGGGGTCGTAGACCGTGACCGTGTCGCCGGAGGCACCGACGACCAGCGTCACGTGGGCACCGCTCCCCGGCTGGTTGATGCCGTAGGAGTACAGCGGGACGGTGTGTCCGCGCGAGACCGCGTCCAGGATCGCGTCGTAGGTCGGCTCCGGCGCGTTCGGGTCGACCAGGCGGGACCGGTAGGTGGTTCCCGGGACCCCCGCAGGATGGTCGGGGTGGGACATCTGTTCGTCCACCGCCTGAGGCAGGGTCCCCCAGGCCTGGGGCCACCACTGGTTGGTCTCGTCGTGCATCGCCAGCGCCGCCTGC
>JAUMYR010000163.1 GCA_030528545.1 Propionibacteriaceae bacterium | reverse complement strand
TCTATCGCGTCGACCGCTACGACATCCACATGACCATCCGGCGATCCTCGGAGGCCTGAGCCGCACCGGACGCCGCCCCACATCCGGAAAACCACCCGGAGACCGGGAGCCAGGGCCCCGGACCGGAGCTACGACGTCCCAGAACGGCCAGCGACATGACCGTGAAACCACCACCACACCGGGCCGCACCCGCTGGGGGGTAGGCAGCACCCGAGAGGGGTGTTAGGCTCTGGCCGTTCGGCAAATGACGAACACCTTCCGGCTAGGCGAACTTCGGTGAGAATCCGAGACTGTCCCGCAACGGTGCGTTGGGCGCAGGCCCACGAGTCCGGTCGCCCTACCGGTGAGGCATTGACCACTCACGAGGATGAGCAGGGGTGTTTGCGGACTCGTCCTGCTGTCAACGAACAGGAGACCACATGGACGGGTTCACCAGCCCCCTCTCGCGCCGCCGCCTCTTCCAGGCAGGCCTCGCCACCACGGCGCTCGCCCTAACCGGCTGCGCCTTCGAAAAACCGGGAGACAACCCCTCGGCCAGGGACAGCGCGGGCGCTCCACTCGTGCTGAAACTCGCCACGGGTTTCGCCATCCAGAACCTGGTGCCGCAGAAGACGGGATTCTGGGGCAACGAGTTCGGCTATGCCGAGCTGCTGCTGCGGCCCCAGCCCGACGGCAAACCCACTGACTGGCTGCTCCAGGACGCGGTCAACGAGGACGACCTCACCTGGAAGCTCACCCTCAAGGAGGGCATCACCTTCCAGAACGGCAACCCGCTCGGCGCGGAACAGCTCGCGGCCGTCATGACCTGGCACCTAGCCAACAACAAGAGCGTCTCCGGGCAGCTTCCCGGAGCCACGGTGAGCGTCGAGGGGAAGGGCACGCTCCGGATCAAGACCCAGACACCGTGTCCCCTGATGCGCAACATCCTGGCCGACGAGGCCTGCTTCACGATCTTCGATCTCAAGGCCTACGAGACCACGGGGGACGACGCCCAGAAACTGCTCGACGCCAAAATCTACACCGGCCCCTACGTGCCGGTCTCCCTCACCGACGAGAAGCTGGTGATGACCGCCAATCCCAAGTACTGGGCTGGCACCCCGGCACTCGCCGGTGTCGAGGTGCTGTTCGTCGCTGACGCCGGAGCCCGCATCAAGGCCGTTCAGAACGGGGAGGTCGACATCGCGCTCTACCCACCCACCCAGCAGGCCAAGAGCCTGGAGGGCGACGACCGGGCGAAGTACAGCCTAGGCGAGCCGGGCGGCGCCAGCTTCTGCATCAACATGAACCTCGCCAAACCCGTGTTCGCCGATGCCAGGGTGCGACGCGCCGTCCTGCGGCTCATCGACTATGAGGCCCTCGCCAAGGATGTCATGCAGGGCTTCTACGAGCCGGTCAGCTCGCTCTATGATCCCAAGGTTCCCTACGCCATCGATATCTGGAAGACCGACGCCCAAGAGGCCGAGTCCCTCCTGACCGCGGCCGGTGCCACCAAACAGGACGGTGCGTGGCGGCTCGGCGGCATGCCGCTCGCCTTCGAGTTCCTCACCTACCCCCAGCAGCCCGACTCGGACACCCTGGCCCTGGCCATCCAGTCCCAGCTCAAAGGGCACGGTATCCAGGTCAGCATCCGGCAGGTTCCCGATACCACCGCCGAGATGAAGGGTGGCAACTGGGACGCCGCGATCGTCAGCAATGGGACGGTCTCGTTCGGTGGCAGCCCGATCCCACCCCTGCAGCGCTACTGGCGCACCGGCGGCAACCGCAACTACTCCCACATCAGCGATCCGGAACTCGACGGCCTGATCGACAAGCTGGCCGTCACCCTGGACGAGAAGACCTCCCACGACCTGCTCGTCGCGATCCAGAAGCGCATCGGGGAGCAGGGCTACAACGGCTTCTGCGGACGCCGTCGCCCCAGCGTCGTCGTCGGGAAAAGGGTGCCGGATTACACCCCGCAGCACGCCCTCATCTGGGTGGACGCCACGACCCGCATCGGTGCCTGAGCCACGATGTACGCGCTTCGGCGAGCAGGCCAAGCGCTCGTGTCCCTGCTGGTGGTGAGCGTCGTCATCTGGGCGTTGATGGCGCTTGCCCCGGGGGATCCGGCCCAGCGGATCCTCCGGGCCCGGGGCGTCCTCGACCCCACGGCCGAACAGGTCGCGGCGCTGCGTGCCGAGCTGGGCCTCGACCGCCCACTCCCCCTGAAGTATCTCGATTGGATGGCCGGGCTGGCCCAGGGCGACCTGGGGCCGTCCTGGGCCAGTGGACGGCCCATCGCCGACGAGTTCCTGAGTCGGCTGCCCGCCACGGTGCTGCTGACCGTCGTGGCCCTCGGGCTGGCGCTCGCTCTCACCCTGGTCCTGGGGATCCCGGCGGCGCTGTGGGCGTCCCGCTGGCCCGACCGGCTGTCGCGAGGGGTGGCCCTGATCTCGCTGTCCCTGCCCTCCTTCCTCATCGGGGTGGTGCTCATGGAGGTCATCACGCTGCGCCTCGGGCTGGGCAGGGTACTGGCCGACGGGACCGCCCGGACGGTATTCCTGCCCGCTCTCACCCTCGCGCTTGGTCCGGCGGCGGCCTGGTCGCGGCTGTTGCGGACAGGGTTGCTCGAAACCCGCGGCGCCCCATTCCTCAGCGTGGCCAGGGGACGCGGGGCCTCCCGCACCTACCTGCTGACCCGGCACCTGCTGCCCCACGCGGCACCCCCCATGCTGACGGTGATCGGGCTCAGCGCGGCGGCCCTCCTCGGGGGTGCCCCCGTCGTCGAGACCGTGTTCACCTGGCCCGGGGTCGGCCTGTACGTCGTGCGGGCCATCGAGTCGCGCGACCTGCCGGTCGTGGCCGCGACCGCGCTGTTCGCGGTGGTGGTCTACCTCGTCACCAGCCTCGCTACCGACCTGCTCCTGGCCCGCATCGACCCCGCCCGAAAGGCATCCGCATGAACATCTGGCGCGCGCTCTGGCGACACGGCGAGGGGCGGCTCGGCATCGTCCTCGCGGCTTTCCTCGCCCTCATCGTGCTGGTGGGTCCCCTGCTCGCGATGGACCCCGACCAGACCGACTACCGGGCCCAGTTGCAGGCCCCCAGCCTGAACCACCTCCTAGGCACCGATCAGGCCGGGCGTGACCTGCTGGCCCGCTCCCTCGTCGGCGGAACCACTTCCCTCGGGGCGGCCGTGACGGTGTTCGTCATCACCTCGGGAATCGGGATGGTCGCGGGCGTGGGTGCCGCGCTGGGCGGTGGCGCGATCGACGCCACGATCAGCCGCCTCATCGACATCCTGCTGGGCCTGCCCTCGCAGGTGCTGGCGCTGGCCATCGTCGGGCTGCTGGGACCCAGCTTCGCCAACCTCATCCTAGCGATGTCGGTCACCGGCTGGGCGGGCCTGGCCCGGCTGGCCCGCACCTGCGCGCTGGGCAGCGTCCGGGAACCCTATGTCCAGGCCGCACGGATGGCGGGGGTGTCCTCCTGGCGCATCCTGTACGGCCACATCGTCCCGGTCGCCTGGAATCAGGTGATGGTGCTGGCGACGCTCCGCATCGGGTCGACCATCCTCGCCCTCAGCGGTCTGTCCTTCCTCGGCCTCGGAGCCCAGCCGCCGACAGCCGAGTGGGGGAGCATGCTCGCCGAGGTCCGCGGCACCTCGGCCGCAGCCCCGTGGCAGCTCATCGGCCCCGGCCTGGGGCTGTTCCTCAGCATGGCCGCCGCAGCCCTCATCGCCGACGGCCTGCGCGACGTGACGGAGGTCGGCCATGCCGTCGCCTGAGCCGCTCATCGCCGTATCCGGCCTCCGCGTCGCCTACCCCAACGGCTTCCGGGCACTGCACGGCGTCAGCCTGACCCTGCCAGCCGGTGCCCGGGTCGCCCTCGTGGGGGCCTCCGGCTCCGGCAAGTCGACCCTGCTCAAGGCTCTGCTCGGGGTGCTGCCGCTCGGCAGCGACGTGACGGGCACCGTGCGGGTGGCGGGGGTCGATATGCTGCGGGGCGACCCGGAGGAGATCCGGGCCGCCCGGGGTCTGTTGATCGGCTACGTGGCGCAGGACCCCTATGCGGCCTGCGATCCGCTGCGCAGCGTCGGCCACCACATCGAGGCCGCGTGGCGCGTCCATCGTCGCACGCCTCCTCCCGGGGCGGCCGCCACACAGCTGGAGCAGGTGGGGATCGCCGACCCGCGGCGGCGGGTCCGGGACCGCCCGTTCGCCTTCTCCGGCGGGATGCTCCAGCGCGCCTCGATCGCCGCTGGCACCGTCCACCACCCCCGCCTCGTACTCGCGGACGAACCGACGAGTGCCCTCGACGCGGCGCTGGCCCAAGGGGTGCTTGGCCTGATCGACGAACGTTCGACGGGGCTGTTGCTCATCACCCACGACTTGTCCCTGGCCGCGGGTCATTGCGACCGCACCGTGGTCATGGAGGAGGGCCAGATCGTCGAGGACGGGCGGACCGCCAGTCTGCTGGCCTCACCCCAGGCCGACACCACCCGGCGGCTCGTGGCGGCCTGCCCGGGCCTGCATCCGGACCCGCGACCGCCACGACCGGCGGGCAGGCCGGTGATCGAGGCCCGCGGTCTCCGGCATGGCTACGGGTCTGCGCTGTTCGAGGGATTCGACCTCACGGTGCGGGCGGGCCAGGTCCTCGGGATCCAGGGACCGAGCGGGTGCGGTAAATCGACGCTGCTGCGCCTGCTCGCCGGGTTGGAAAGGCCGCGGGGCGGCACCGTGGAATACCTACCTGAGACGGGAGCCGTCACCGGCTGGCGTCCGGCGGGCTTTGTCATGCCGGTGTTCCAGAATCCGATGGGCAGCCTCTCGCCCCGGTGGCCGATCTGGCGCTGCCTGGCGGAGCCCCTCAGGGCCCGGGGCGAGCGCCGGTCGCGTCAGGAGTGGCTGGACCTCGCCCAGGAACGGCTCGCCTCGGTCGGGCTCGGGCAGGTCGATCCGCGACGCCGTTCCCGGGAACTCTCGGTGGGCCAGGCCCAGCGCGTGGCCATCGCCCGCGCCCTGATCGCCCGGCCCGCGGTCCTCGTCGCCGATGAGCCGAGCGCCAGCCTGGACGTGCTCAATGCCGAAGTGAGCTACACCATGCTCGCGGCCGCCGCCGAGGATGGTGCCGCGGTGGTCGTCGTGAGCCACGACACCGCGCGGCTAGCCACGGTCGCCGACCGTCTCCTGGTGTTCCGCGACGGCCACATCCACGAGGACGGATGAGGCCCCGCACCGTTCCACGCGCCCCGGCGAGCGGAGCCCGGCCGCGCCGCCTGGCCGCACGGCCTGTTGTGGGATCTTCACAAGATTTCGGCCGATCCTTGAAATCGGGGCCGATTCTGCG